>JBEVLE010000800.1:0-13484 GCA_040509335.1 Longimicrobiaceae bacterium
CCTTCGCGGCGCGGGCCCGCCAGCGCGCCGGCAACCCCGCGGAGCACACCGAGCGCGCCTGCCGCGCCCTGTGCGGCGCGTCCGCCGACGCCGCGGCGGCGGCGACCGAGGCCGCGCTGGAGGACCTCGCGCCCCGGGAGGGGCTGCCGGCGTACGAGGTGTGGCGGCTCCGCATCCAGCAATCCTTTGCGCGGGAGGACACGCCATGAGGGACGCCATGGCCGGGGCGGCGCGGAGGTACGGGAAGAGGCTCGCGGCGCTGGCGGTGGTGGCGGCGCTGTACGGGGCGGCGCGCCTCCCCTCCCTCCCCGCGGGCGAGCGGGCGGCGCTGGCCGCGCGCTTCCGCTTCGCCGGCGCCGCGATCCCGGAGGACCGGGCGGTCCCCCGCCGCGGGATCCGGCAGGTGCACCCCGACCTCCGCCCCATCGACGCGTGGATCTCGTCGGTGGGCGCCGCGGTGGCGCTGCACGACCTGGACGGCGACGGGCTCCCCAACGACCTGTGCTCGGTGGACCCGCGCACCGACGTGGTGACGGTGGCCCCGGTCCCCGGCACCCCGCCGCGCTACGCGCCCTTCGCCCTCGACGCGGCGCCGCTGCCCTTTTCGCGCGCCACCATGGCGCCCATGGGGTGCCTCCCCGCGGACCTGGACGAGGACGGCGCGGCGGACCTGGTGGTCTACTACTGGGGGCGGACCCCGGTGGCGTTCCTGCGCCGCGGCGGGGAGCCGCGGGGGCGGCTCGGCCCGGCGGCGTTCGCGCGGGCGGAGGTGGCCGCCGGCGGAGCGCGGTGGTACACCAACGCCATGACCTTCGCGGACGTGGACGGCGACGGGCACGGGGACCTGGTGGTGGGGAACTACTTCCCGGACGGCGCCCGCGTCCTGGACGCGGCGGGGGGCGGGCGGGAAAGCATGCAGCACTCCATGTCGCGCGCGCTGAACGGCGGGCGGGACCGCGTCCTCCTGTGGACGGGCGCGGCCGCGGGGCCGGAGCCGGCGGTGCGCTTCCGCGAGGCGCCTGGCGCGCTGGACGACGCGTCCGCGGAGGGGTGGACGCTGGGGCTGGGCGCCGCGGACCTGGACGGGGACCAGCTCCCGGAGCTGTACATCGCCAACGACTTCGGCCCCGACCGCCTGCTCCACAACCGGTCGCTTCCCGGCCGCCCGCGCTTCGCGCAGCTCCACGGCGAGCGGACACTCGCCACCCCGGGATCCAAGGTGCTGGGCCGCGACTCGTTCAAGGGGATGGGCGTGGGCTTCGGCGACCTCAACGACGACGGCCTGCTGGACATCTACGTGAGCAACATCGCCGCGGAGTGGGCGCTGCAGGAAAGCCACTTCGCCTGGGTGAGCACCGGCGCCACGGGGCGGATGCGGGGCGGGGTGGCCCCCTACGTGGACCGCAGCGAGCCGCTGGGGCTGTCGCGGAGCGGCTGGGGGTGGGACGCGCGCCTTGCCGACTTCGACAACGACGGGGTCCTGGAGGCGGTGCAGGCCACCGGCTTCGTGCGGGGGACGACCAACCGCTGGCCGGAGCTCCACGAGATCGCCATGGGCAACGACCAGCTCCTCGCCAGCCCCCGCAGCTGGCACCGCTTCGGGCCGGGGACGGAGCTGAGCGGACACGACCCGAACCCGTTCTTCGTGCGCGCGGCGGACGGGCGCTACCGCGACCTGGCGGCGGAGGTGGGGCTGGGCGGGCCGCAGGTGTCGCGGGGGATCGCGCTGGCGGACGTGGACGGCGACGGCCGGGTGGACATGGCGGTCGCCAACCAGTGGGAGCCGTCGCGCTTCTTCCGCAACCTCGCGCCGCGCCCCGGGGCGTTCCTGGGGCTCCGTCTCCTCCTCCCCACCGCGAGCGGGCGCGGGCGCCCGGCCGTGGGCGCCCGGGCCACGCTCCTCCTCCCGGACGGCCGGCGGCGGGCCGCGCAGGTGGACGGGGGCACGGGGCATTCGGGGAAGAGCGCACCGGAGGTGCACTTCGGGCTGGGCGAGCTCCCGGCGGGCGCGCGCCTGCGCGTGGAGGTGCGCTGGCGGGGGACGGACGCACGCGCGCGCGTGGACACGCTGAGCCTGGCGCCGGGGTGGCACACCGTGCACCTCGGGGACGCTGCCGCCACGGGAGGAGCCGATGAGTGAGAGCGCCGCGGGCCGCGCGCCCGACCGGCTGGGCGGGCTGCGGCGCTTCGCCGTCGCCATCACCGTCCTCAACGTCCTGGGGCACACGGTCCTCGGCTTCGAGCCGTCGTGGGCGCACCCGCTGGTGGCGCTCATCGCCGCCTACGCGACGGAGTGGCTGCTGGAAGCCGTGGACGCGCGGCTCGCCCGCCGCCCTCCGAAGTGGCGGGGGGGCCCCCGCGCCACGGTGGACTTCTTCCTGTCGGCCCACATCTCCGGGCTGGCGGTGTCCATGCTCCTGTACGCCAACGAGCGCCTGGCACCCGTCGCCTTCGCGGCCGCGGCGGCCATCGCCTCCAAGGCGCTCTTCCGCCTCCCGGCCGAGCGCGGCGGGCGCCACTTCTTCAACCCCTCCAACCTGGGGATCACGCTCACCCTGCTCCTCTTCCCCTGGGTGGGGATAACCCCGCCGTACCACTTCACGGAGGGGCTGGACGGCGCGGCGGACTGGCTCCTCCCGGCGGTGATCGTGGGCACGGGGACGCTGCTGAACGCGCGCTTCACCCACCGGCTCCCGCTGATCGCGG
Organism: Longimicrobiaceae bacterium; assembly: GCA_040509335.1. GTDB lineage: Bacteria > Gemmatimonadota > Gemmatimonadetes > Longimicrobiales > Longimicrobiaceae > JAFAYN01. The sequence continues at coordinate 2,707 of JBEVLE010000800.1, forward strand.
CCTGGCTGGGGGGCTTCGCCGCGCAGGCGGTGCTGCGCCACCTGTTCCTGGACGCGTCGCTCGCCGCGGCGTGGCTCCCCATGACGGGGGTGGCCTTCATCCTGTTCACCTTCTACATGGTCACCGACCCCGCCACCACCCCGGAGCGGCCCGCGGAGCAGGTGGCGTTCGGGGCGTCGGTGGCTGCCGCGTACGGGCTGCTGATGACGGCGCACGTGGTCTTCGGCCTGTTCTTCGCCCTTTCCGCCGTCTGCGCCCTGCGAGGCGCCGCCGCGTACGCCGTGGTCCTGGCGGCGCGCGTGCGGCCGGCGCGAATGCCCTCGTCCGCCCCCGTCGCGGTGCCCGTGGGCGTCATCCCGCTCCCCCGGCGCGAGGCCGCGCTGCTCGCCGAGAGGGAGCCGTGACCCCGGGCATCGCCATCGTGGGCCTGGCGTGCCGCTACCCGGACGCGCCCACCCCGGCCGCGCTGTGGGAGAACGCGCTGGCGCAGCGGCGCGCCTTCCGCCCCATCCCCCCGGAGCGGCTGCGCCTGGCCGACTACGCGGGGGAGCCGGACGGGACGTACGTGGCGGAGGCCGCGGTGCTGGAGGGCTGGGAGTTCGACCGGGTCCGCTTCCGGGTCTCGGGCGAGGCGTTCCGCGCCGCCGACCCGGCCCACTGGCTGGCGCTGGAAGTGGCGGCGGACGCCCTCGCGGACGCGGGATTCCCCGGGGGGGAGGGGCTCCCGCGCGAGGCCGCGGGCGTGCTCCTGGGGAACTCGCTCACCGGCGAGTTCTCCCGCGCCGGAGCGCTGCGCCTGCGCTGGCCGTACGTGCGGCGCGTGGCGGGCGCGGCGCTGGCGGACGCCGGGTGGGGGATCGCGGAGCGGGAGCGGCTGCTGGGCGCGATGGAGGCCGCCTTCAAGGCGCCGTTCCCGGAGCCCGGCGGCGAGACGCTGGCGGGCGGCCTTTCCAACACCATCGCGGGCCGCATCTGCAACCACTTCGACCTGCACGGCGGCGGCTACACGGTGGACGGCGCCTGCGCCTCGTCGCTCCTGGCGGTGGCGAACGCCTGCTCGGCGCTGGCGGCGGGGGAGCTGGACGTGGCGCTGGCCGGCGGGGTGGACCTGAGCCTGGACCCCTTCGAGCTGGTGGGGTTCGCGCGGGCGGGGGCGCTGGCGGCCGGGGAGATGCGCGTCTTCGACCGGCGCCCGGGCGGCTTCCTCCCCGGCGAGGGGTGCGGGATGGCGGTGCTGATGCGCCTGCCGGACGCGCTGGCGCTGCGGCGGGTGCCGTACGCGGTGATCCGGGGGTGGGGGGTCTCGTCGGACGGGAGCGGCGGGCTCACCCGCCCGGAGGCGGCGGGCCAGCTGCTGGCGCTCCGCCGGGCCTACGCGCGCGCGGGCTTCGGGGCGGAAACGGTCGCCCTGTTCGAGGGGCACGGGACGGGGACGGAGGTGGGGGACGCCACCGAGCTGCGCGCGCTGGCCGAGGCGCGGCGCGGGGGCGGCGCGGTCCCTCCGGCCGTGGTCGGGTCGGTGAAGGCGATCGTCGGCCACACCAAGGCCGCCGCGGGGATCGCGGGGATGATCAAGGCGGCCATGGCGCTGCACGCCCGGGTGGTCCCGCCCACGGCCGGGTGCCGCGAGCCGCACGCGGAGCTGTGCGGCGACGCGCCGGCGCTCCGCGTGGAGGCGGAGGGCGGCGCCTGGCCGGACGGGTTCCCGCTCCGCGCGGGGGTGAGCAGCTTCGGCTTCGGGGGGATCAACGCGCACGTGGCGCTGGAGGGCGTGTCCCCGGAGCGCTCCGGCGCCGTGCCCGCCGCGGTGGAGGCGCTGCTGCGGTCGCACCAGGACGCGGAGCTGTTCCTGCTCGACGCCGACGACTCTCCGGGGCTGGTCCGCCGCGCCGAGCGGCTGCGCGAGCGGGGCGCGCGGCTCTCGCGCGCCGAGCTGGGCGACGCCGCGGCGGCGCTGCACGCGGAGCTTGCCGGCGGGCGCGTGCGCGCGGCGCTGGTCGCGGCCACGGCCGCGGAACTGGCGCGGGGCGCGGACGTGCTGCTGGGGTGGCTGCGCTCCGGCGCCGAGCGGGGCGTGGACGCGCGGGGCGGTGTGTTCCTGGGCCCGGCGGACGCGGCGCCGCGCGTCGGCTTCCTTTTCCCCGGGCAGGGCTCGCCCTCGTACCCCGGCGGCGGGCTCGCGCGGCGGCGCTTCGCCGCGTTCGCCGCGGCGTACCGCGGCGCCGGCCTCTCCGCGGGAGGCGACGGCGTCGCCACGGAGGTGGCGCAGCCCGCCATCACCGCCGCGTCCGCCGCCGCGCTGGCGCTGCTGCGGGAGCTGGGGATCGAGGCCGCGGCGGCGGTGGGGCACAGCCTGGGCGAGCTGGCCGCGCTGCACTGGGCGGGCGCGCTCTCGCCGGAGGCGCTGCTGCGCACCGCCGCCGCCCGCGGCCGCGCCATGGCGGAGCTGGGGGAGGCGGGCGGCGCGATGCTCGCCGTGCGCGCCCCGGCGGACGACGTCGCGGAGCTCCTGGCGGGGACCGATGCCGTGGTGGCCGGCGTCAACGCCCCGGACCGCACGGCGGTGGCCGGGTCGGCCGCGGCGGTGGAGCGCGTGGCGGCGCGGGCGGCGGCGCGGGGCTGGGAGGCGCGCCGGCTCGCCGTCTCGCACGCCTTCCACTCGCCGCTCGTCGCGGCGGCGGCCGGGCCGCTGGCGCGCCACCTCGCCGCGGAGGAGGTGGGCCCGCCGGCGCGGAAGGTGGCCTCCACCGTCGCGGGGAGGGTGCTGGGCCCGGACGACGACCTGCGGGCGCTGCTGGTGCGCCAGGTGACCGAGCCCGTCCTCTTCCGCGACGCGCTCGCCGCGCTGCGGGACGAGGTGGAGCTGTGGATCGAGGTCGGCCCCGGTCGCGTCCTTGCCGGGCTGGCCGCGGAGCAGGTGGACGCCCCCGTGCTCGCCACGGACGCGGGCGGACCGTCCGTGGCCGGGGTGCTGGCGGCGGCCGGGTGCGCCTGGGCGCTGGGCGCGCCGGTACGCACCGCGGCGCTCTTCGCCGGCCGCTTCGTCCGCCCCATCGACCTGGACCGCGCGCCGCGCTTCCTCGCCAATCCCTGCGAGACGGCGCCCGTGTCCTCCGCTCCCGCCGCCCCCGCCGCGGAGGCCCGGCCTTCCGCCGAGGCGGCCGGCTCCGCCCCCGCGCAGGGCTCCGCGCTGGAGGTCGTGCGGGCGCTGGTGGCGGAGCGCGCCGAGCTCCCCGCCGCGGCCGTGGGCGACGGCGACCTGCTGCTGGGCGACCTGCACCTCAACTCCATCGTGGTCGGGCAGATGGTGGCCGAGGCCGCGCGGCGCCTGGGGCTCGCGGCTCCCGCGATGCCCGCCGAGTACTCCGGGGCGACGGTGGCGCAGGTGGCCGAGGCGCTGGAAGAGGTGCGCGCCCGCGGGGCCGCTTCCCCCGCCGCGGACGACGCGGCGCCGCCCGCGGGGGTGGACGCGTGGGTGCGCCCCTGGGTCGTCCGCATGGAGGAGCGCCCCCTGGCCCCGCCGCGCTCCGCGCGGAGGCCCGGCGCCTGGCGCGTCCTCGGCGGCGGCGGCGACCCGCTCGCCTCCGCGCTCGCGGGCCGGAGCGGCGCCCTCCCGGGGAGCGGCGTGGCCGTCTGCCTTCCCGCGGAGCTGGACGGGGGCGCCGTGGACCTGCTCCTCCAGGCGGCGCGCGCCCTGGGGGAGCTCCCGGGCGGCGTGCTCGTGGTGGCGCAGCGCGGCGGCGGGGGTGCCGGCTTCGCCCGCACGCTGCACCTGGAGCGCCCGGCGACGGGGGTCGTGGTCGTGGACGTGCCGCCGGACGACCCGCGCGCGGCCGGGTGGGTGGCGGCGGAGGCCGCGGCCGCGCTCCCCGGCCGCTACGCGGAGGCGCGCTACGGCGCGGACGGCGTCCGGCGCGAGCCGGTGCTCGCCGCCGCGCCGCCGGGTGCGGGCGGCGCGGTCCCGCTCGGCCCGGACGACGTGCTCCTGGTGACGGGCGGCGGCAAGGGGATCGCCGCGGAGTGCGCGCTGGCGCTCGCGCGCGGGAGCGGCGCCCGCCTGGCGCTCCTGGGGCGCTCCCGTCCGGAGTCCGACCCCGCCCTCGCCGCCAACCTGGAGCGCTTCGCGGCGCACGGGATCGTGTTCCGCTACCTCGCCGCGGACGTGGGCGACCCGGCGGCCATCGCCGCCGCCGTCCGCGCCGCCGGGGCCGCGCTGGGGCCCGTGACCGGGGTGCTGCACGGGGCGGGCTCCAACCTGCCGCGCCGGATCGAGTCGCTGGACGCCGACGCCTTCCGCGAAGCGCTGCGTCCCAAGACCGACGGACTGCGCGCCGTGCTCGCCGCCGTGGATCCGGGGAGGCTGCGCCTGCTGGTCGCGTTCTCCTCCATCATCGCCCGCACCGGGCTGCGCGGCGAGGCGCACTACGCGCTCGCCAACGAATGGATGGGGCGCGAGGTGGAGCGCTTCGCCGCCGCGCGCCCCGGCTGCCGGTGCCTGTCGCTGGAGTGGTCGGTGTGGTCGGGGGTGGGGATGGGGGAGCGATTGGGCGTGCTGGAAGGGCTGGCGCGGGAGGGCGTCACCCCCATCCCGGTGGACGCCGGCGTCGCGGCGCTCCCGGGCCTGCTCGCCGCCCCGCCGGGCGCGGTGTGCGTGACCGTCGCGGGACGCTTCGGCCCGCCGCCCACGGTGCGCCTGGCGGGGGCGGAGCTCCCCCTGCGCCGCTTCCTGGAGCGTCCGCGCGTCCACTACCCCGGCGTGGAGCTGGTGGCGGACAGCGTCCTCGCCCCGGCCACGGACCCGTACCTGGACGACCACGTCGTCCGCGGCGAGCGGCTGTTCCCGGCGGTGATGGGGCTGGAGGCGATGGCGCAGGCGGCGATGGCGCTCGCCGGCGCCGCCGAGCGCCCCGCCTTCGAGGACGTGGCCTTCCACCGGCCCGTCGTCGTCGGCCGGGGCGGGAGCGAGACGATCCGGGTGGCGGCGCTCGCGCGCGGCCCCGGCGAGGTGGAGGTGGTGCTCCGCGCGGAATCGACCGGCTTCGCGGTGGACCACTTCCGCGCGCGCTGCCGCTTCGGCGCCGCCGCGGCCGCCGATCCCGTGCCGCCGGCCCCCGCGCCGCCCGGCGTGGAGCTGGACCCCGCGCGCGACCTGTACGGCGGGCTCCTGTTCCACGGCGGGCGCTTCCGCCGCATCGCCGGCTACCGCCGCCTCGCCGCGCGCGAGTGCGTGGCCGACGTGACGGCCGGCGACGGCGATCCCTGGTTCGGCGCGTTCCTCCCCGCGGCGCTGGAGCTGTGCGACCCCGGCGCGCGCGACGCCGCGATCCACGCCATCCAGGCCTGCATCCCCCACGCGCTCCTCCTCCCCGTGGGCGTCGAGCGCATCGCCACGTACGGGCCGGCCGCCGGGCCTGTCACCGTCCACGCCCGCGAGCGATCCGGCGACGGCGAAAGCTTCGTGTGGGACGTGGTGGTGGCGGACGGCGCGGGGAGGGTGGCCGAAAGGTGGGACGGGCTGCGGCTCCGCCGCGTGGCCGACCTGCCGGTGCGTGACGAGTGGCCGGAAGCGCTCCTCGCGCCGTACCTGGAGCGCCGCATCGGCGAGCTGGCCCCCTCCGGGAGCATCCGCGTCGCCATACACCCGGGCGGCAACGGGAACGGCCGGCGCCGCGGGAGCGACGCGGCGCTGGGCGGGGCGGCCGGCGGGGCGGCGGTGCTCCGCCGTCCGGACGGCAGGCCCGAGGTCGCCGCGGGTCCCGCCGTTTCCGCGTCGCACGGCCGCGCCGTCACGCTCGGGGTCGCCGGCCCCGGCGTGGGCGCCGACGTGGAGCGCGTGGTGCCCCGCGCGTCGGCCGCCTGGCGCGGGCTGCTGGGCGCGGAGCGGCAGCGGCTGGCGGAGCAGGTGGCCGCCGAGTCCGGCGAGGACGGCGACACCGCCGCCACGCGGGTGTGGTGCGCGGGGGAAAGCCTGAAGAAGGGGGGGGCGGCCCCGGATGCCCCGCTGGTGCTGGCCTCGCTCGCCGCGGACGGGTGGGTGGTGCTGCGCTCGGGCCCGCGGGTGATCCCCACCTACGCGGGGCGGGTGCGGGGCGAGGGGCCGCTCGCGCTGGCGGTGGCGGTGGAGCCGGACGGAAGCGGAGGGTAGGGCGAACCGCGGAGGGCCCCGAACGGGGCGGGAGGAGCCATGGCACACGTCGCCGTCGTGGAGGGGAGGCCGGGGATCGTCGGCCTGCTGGAGGGCTACCCGGAGACCGGAGTCCTGCTGAACGGCCTGGCGCAGGCGCTCCTGCGCGCCGACGACGGGCTGAGCCCCGCCGAGCGCGAGTTGATCGCCGCCCACGTGTCGTCGCTGAACCGCTGCGTCTTCTGCACTTCGGCGCACGCCGCGGCCGCGCGCCACCTGCTCGGGGACGCGGCCACGGTGCAGGCGCTGACCTGCGACGGCGGCGACCTCCAGGTGAGCCCCCGGCTCCGCGCGCTCCTGGCGGTCGCCGCGCGCGTGCAGCGGGGCGGGCGGGAGGTGAGCGACGACGACGTGCGCGCCGCGCGCGCCGAGGGGGCGACCGACCGCGAGATCCACGACACCGTGCTGATCGCCGCCGCCTTCTGCATGTACAACCGCTACGTGGACGGCCTGGCGACGTGGGCGCCCGACGACCCGGCCGCCTACGACGAGATCGGGGCGCACCTGGCCGCGCATGGGTACGGCGGCTGACGCGGCCGTCGCCGCTCCGCCGCTCTTCCGGGGAGACGCGCCCGCCTACGAGTACCGGCACGTGGTGGGGTTCGAGGAAACCAACCTGGTGGGCAACGTCTACTACGCCAACCACGTGCGCTGGCAGGGGCGGGTCCGGGAGATGTTCCTGCGCGACCACGCCCCGGAGGTGCTGGAGGCGCTGGCGGACGGCCTGGCGCTGGTCACCACCCGCGTCTCGTGCGAGTACTTCGCCGAGCTGGCCGCCTTCGACGAGGTGGTCGTGCGCATGCGGCTGGGGGCCATCGCGCAGAACCGGGTGGGGATGCGCTTCGAGTACTGGCGCCGCCGCGCGGAGGGCGAGGTGCTGGCCGCGCGCGGCGAGCAGGAGGTGGCGTGCATGCGCCGGGACGGGGGCGCGCTGGTGCCGGCGCCCGTCCCCGCCGCGCTCCGGGACGCGCTCCTGCCGTACAGCTGACCGGCCCGGCCCCGGGCTCCAGGGGCATCCATTACCAGAGGGCATCCATGCATATGCTCAGCGACGGCCACGTGGCCGATGCGGAAGGGACAATGTTTGATGCGTCCGTGGCGGTGGGCGTGGCGCTGCCGGCCGGGGAGTGCCGCGCTCCCACGCTTGCCTCGCGCAGGCAGGCGGTGGAGCGGGCGATCCGCCTGATGCGGGAGCGCTACCCGGACCCGCTCTCCCTGGACGACATGGCGCGGGCGGCGTTCTTCAGCCGCTACCACTTCAACCGCATGTTCCGGCACCTCACCGGGCTCCCGCCGGGGCGCTTCCTGGCCGCGATCCGGCTGGAGGCCGCCAAGCGGCTCCTCCTGACCACGCGCTTCAGCATCACCGCCGTGTGCTTCGAGGTGGGCTACGCCAGCGTGGGCACCTTCACCAGCCACTTCACCGAGTACGTGGGGATCCCGCCGCACCGCCTGCGGCACGTCCCGCGGGAGATGCTGGAGCGCGTGCTGGAGCTGGCGTGGCGCCGCCCTCCGGCCGCGCCGCGGGAGCCCGGGAGCGGCCCCGCGGCGACGCTGCGCCTCGCCGCGCCCGCCGACTCCAGCGGGCCCGTGTTCGTGGGGCTGTTCGCCACGCCGGTGCCCCGGGGGCGGCCGCTGGCCTGCGCCGTGGCCGAGGGCCCGGGCGACGTGTCGCTCCCGCTCCCGGAGGGGGGGTGCTGGGCCTTCGCGGTGCGCATTCCCGTGTGCGGCGACCCCGCCACCGCGCTGCTGTGCGAGAGCGCCCCGCGCGGCCGGGCGGGGCCGCTCGGCCCGGGGCGCGCCGCCGCCGTCGAGCTGGCGCTGCGCCCGCCGGAGCTGATGGATCCCCCCGTGCTCATCGCGCTCCCGTTCCTCCTCGCCGACCGGCTGGAGGAGGGCCATGCCCCCGTCTCCGCTCCGCTCGTCGCCTGAGGCCGCGCCCGCCGCGGAGGCCGGCCTCCGCGTGCCGGCGGCGGCGCTCGCCGCCGTGCGGGCGCACGCGGCCGCGGCGTACCCGGAGGAGTGCTGCGGCTTCCTGCTGGGGCGCGAGCCGGGCGGGGCGCGCGCGGTGGCGCGCGCCGTCCCGGCCGAGAACCGCTGGGAGGGCGGCCGGGGCGCGCGCTTCCTGATCCCCGCGGACGCGGTGCGCCGGGTGGAGGCGGAGGCCGCGGGGGAGGGGCTGGCGCTGGTGGGCTTCTACCACTCGCACCCCGACGGGCGGCCGGAGCCTTCCGGCCTGGACCGGGAGCACGCGTGGCCCTGGTACAGCTACCTGATCGTGGCGGCGGCGCGCGGCGGGGCGGGGGAGGCGCGCAGCTGGCGCCTGCGCGACGACCGCTCGGGGTTCCGGGCCGAGGACGTCCTTTTCACCGGGGAGGAGCCATGAGCGTACGGGTGCGGATTCCCATGGCGCTGCGGGCGTACGCCGCGCAGTGCGACGAGGTGGAGGTGCCGGCGGCGACGGTGGACGACGCCCTGGTGCGGCTCGCCGAGCGATTCCCGCAGCTGGGGCGCCACCTGCTGGACGACGGCGGGCGGGTGCGCAGCTTCGTCGGCGTGTTCCTGAACGACGACGACGTGCGGCACCTGGGTGGAGTTGAGGCCGCGGTGTCCCCCGGCGACGTGGTGACCCTGGTGCCCAGCGTCGCGGGGGGATGAGGGGGCCCACCCCCGCGGACGCCAGCGCGAAGCCCGACCCCGGCGCCAGCCGGGGGCACGCCCGAACCGTGCTTTTCACCTCGATACGACCGCTCAAGACCCGCCAAGCGAGCAACTGCGGAGAAGTGGCGCTTCCCTCCCGTCGCTACTCTCCACCGAACGGCAGGAGCCACCCGCCACCCCCTCGCGCCATGCCCATGAAGACCCGCAAGCCACCCTCGCCCGAAACGGTCTTCTCGTACGTGGGCAACGTGGGGTGCATCCGCTTCCCGCCCCCGGTCCGCAAGGCCTCGGGGATCAAGCGGGGGGACCGGCTGGCGATGACGGTGGACGAGGACGGGAGCATCGCCCTGGAAAAGCTGCAGGTCTCGGTGGCGACGCTCCGGGAATCGCTCGCCGCGGAAACGCTCGCCGTGGAGGGGTGCGCCTGCCAGAACCCGCCGGCTTCCTGCGGCGGCGGGGGGCCGGAGGTGCTCACGGTGGGGTGGAGCTACGTCCGCCTGGGCGAGGCGCGCGCGTCCGAGCTGGGCTTCCTCCCCGACGCGCCCATCCGGATGGTGGCCGAGCCGGACAAGATCACCGTCTCCCTCCACCGTGACCCGCGGGACCTGGAGGGCGTTCCCAGGGTGGCGTGTCCTCCTTGAGCGCGGTCCGCTCCACGTTCCCCTGTTCCACCGAACCACTCCACGAGGAGGCCACGATGTCGATCCATCCGTACCGGAACGAATCCCTGATCCAGATGGAGACCTACTTCACCGACCCGCCCCGGGCCGAGGCGCTGGTGGGGCACGTGCGGGCGAAGTGGGCGCTCCTGCGCGAGCACGGGTACGCGGACGGGTACCCGGTGGAGGTGCTGCGCAGCGGCGGCAGCAACGGCGATCCCATCAAGGTGGTGGAGCTGTTCAAGTGGCGCTCGCGCCAGTCGCAGATGGAGGCGAGCAAGGACCCCGAGTACGAGAAGCTCCTGCTCAACATCGCCACGCTCTCCAGCGCCGCCACGCAGCAGGACACGCTCACCGGCGTGGTCCGCGGCTTCAACACCAACTTCCCGCCCATCGGCGGGGTGGAGCTGCTGAAGGGGGTGTGCTCCTGCCTGCTGACGGTGGACGGGATGGTCGAGGACTACCCCATGAGCGTCAAGAACGGGATCGTGCTCATGCACCGCAGCCCCCGCATGGACCTGGACGGCGACGGCCGCAACGAGATGTACCTGAAGATCCTCATGCACGGCGGCGAGACCATCCAGGCCGCGCTGGGGCCCATCCGCGTGGAGCAGAACTTCGCCCGGCCCAACGACGGCCTGGTGAAGTCGGTGGGCGAGGGCGACCGGGACTTCCCGGCCATCGGGATCTGGCGGGTCTCGTGGAAGATCCAGACGGCGATCGGCGCGGTGCTCACCGACCCCGACCAGCCGCTCATCTTCGGGCCGGCGCTGGTGGACCACTACCCGCCCGTGGGGACGCACTTCCACGCCACCACCGGGCCGGTGAAGCTGGTGCTGGAGCGCACCGGCGAGACCGTGGGCAAGCTGGTCCCCGGCGAGCTGACGGCGTTCGACATCGTGGTCTCCAAGGACGACGAGATCTTCGCTGACATCCTCAACACGCCGCCGGAGGACCTGTTCGACATCTGGGAGGAGCACAAGCACCGGGCGCACGCCGCGGTCGACGAGCGCCAGACGCTCCCCGACCTGGCCCCCGGCCTGGCCGCGACCTACTGACGGCGCGGAGCTCCAGCGCATGAGCCGGGAGACCGGGGGCCCGCCCATGGCCTCGAAGGAGGCCGCTCCGCTCCGGCGGACGACGCACGGCGCGGCCCCCGGCCTCCTCCGGCCGCCCACTCCCTGGCTCGCCGACGTGGAGCCGGGGCGCGTGCCGGAGGTGGAGCGGCTCCCGGACCGGGCGGAGGTGGTGGTGGTCGGCGGCGGCGTGATCGG
>JBEVLE010000801.1:0-3887 GCA_040509335.1 Longimicrobiaceae bacterium
GCGCCCCGCGAGCCCGGGGCGCGGCTTTCTCTTCCCGGCTCCCAGCCGATCCGGGTGCGAGGCCGTCTACTTCCGAAGGGAAACCGAACGTCCACTCGGGTGTATGCAGCCGCGGAAGTCGCATCGCACCCGAACGGAACCCCGCCCATGCTCGTCATTCGACGCACCGACACCGGCGGCCTGCGCGTGTCGGACGGACGCCGCACCGACACCGCCGCCACCGAGGAGCACGCCCGCCGCGTCGTCACGGCGTGGGGCTACGGCAACTTTTCCTTCAACAAGGCGCTGATCCTGATGAAGGAGAGCGAGGGCTCCATCGCCCCCGTCGCCAACCCGTGGCTCGCCCGCCGCGGTGCCGAGCCCACCGTGCCTGCGGCCGTCGCCGCGCCACACGTCGAGCCGAAGCCCGAGCCCGCCGCGCCCAGCAGCCTCAAGGAGCCGCCCACGATGAACGTCCCCGCGCGCTCACGCCGTCCCCGCGCGTCCGGTGTGCCGACGCCCGAGGCGACCACCGCCGCGCCCGCCTCGCCCGTGGTGACGGCGGACGCCCCGGTGGCCGAGACCGCCGTCCGCCCGCGCCGTGCCCGGAAGGCGTCCGCCGCCGACGCGGAGCCGTCGTCGCCAGGGGCCGTCGGAATCGATTCGGAGCCCGTCGCCGTGACGTCCATCGTCGAGACGCCCCCCGCGGAGACTGCGGACCCCGCGAAGGTCGAGAACGCAGCTCGTCCCCGGCGAGCCCGGAAGCCGAACGCTCCCGCGGCGGAGCCGGCCGTCGAAGCGCCGCAGGCCGCCGCGGAGCCGCGTGCAGTCGCCGAGCCGGCCGCGGTCGCGGAAACCGCAACCGCGCCTGATCAGGAAACGACCCCCGCGCGCAGGCGCGGCCGTCGTCCGAAGGCGGAGCCGGGTGGGGCGGCCGACGTGCAGCCCGCTGTGGAGGCCGAGGCTGTGTCCGAGCCCGAGGCCTCGACGCAGGCATTGCCGACCATATCCGCAGAGCCCGGGGCCGACGCCACACCGCGGCCCAGGCGCCCGCGCGCGCCGCGCCGCGCCGCCGCGGACGAGGCTCCCGCGCAGCCCGTGGCCGGGTCCGCCGCTCCCGCGCCGGCCGAAGTCGAGACGCCCGTGCCCGCGTCGAAGGCGGGGCGCACCCGTGCCGCCGCCGCGCGCACGCCGGAGGAGTGGCTGGAGGCTGCCCGCGTGCTGTTCGCCGAGGGGACGCAGGCGCTCCGGGAGATCGAGTCCGCCACGCTGCCGTTCGCGCGGGGGCCCTGGACGGAGCTGCGGACGCAGAGCGCGGAGATCCTGGCCTGCCTCCAGGGGAAGAAGCCGGACCGGAGCTGAGCGTTCGGCCGGACCACCCGACGTACGGAGGGCGCCCACCGCAGCCGGTGGGCGCCCTTCGCGCTTTCCCCGCTTCCGCCCGCCGCACTAGATTGCCCCGTCGTCTCGACTCCCTCTCGATCCGTCGTAGCTCCCTCCACCTCCACCGGGACCGGATGCTGGCAGCGAGGACACGCAGACGCCTCGCGGGCGCGCTCGCGCTCCTCGCGATGGCGGCCGGGTGCGGGCGCGCCGCCGACCGGGAGGCGCGCGCCGAGCCCGTCGTCCTGACGATCTCCGCGGCGTCCTCCCTGCGCGAGGCGGTCACCGAGCTCGCAGCCGGGTACGAGGCCGCCCACCCCGGCACCACCGTGCGGGTGAACCTGGGCGCGTCCGGCGCGCTCCGGCAGCAGATCGAGCGGGGCGCCCGCGTGGACGTGTTCATCGCCGCGGCGCGCGGGCCCATGGACGCGCTCGCCGGGCGCGGCCTGGTGGACCCCGCCACCCGCGCCGACCTGGCCGGCAACGCCCTGGTGGTGGTGGTCCCCCGCGGCTCCGGCGCGGTGCGCGAGTTCCGCGACCTGGCGGCGCCGCGCGTGCGGCGCGTGGCGCTGGGCGCGCCCGCTTCCGTGCCCGCGGGCGAGTACGCCCTGGAGGCGCTGCGCAGCCAGGGGATCGCCGCGGCCGTGGAGGCGAAGGCCGTGTACGCGCAGAACGCGCGGCAGGTGCTCGCCTACGTGGAGTCCGGCAACGTGGACGCCGGGATCGTCTACGCCACCGACGCCGCCGCGTCGCCGCGCGTGGCCGTGGCCGCCGCCGCGCCGCCGGGGAGCCACCGCCCCATCGTCTACCCGATCGCCGTGGTGCGCTCCGGCGGCCACCCGCGCGAGGCCCGCGCGCTCGCCGCGTACCTGCGCGGGCCCCGGGCGCGCGAGGTCCTCCGCCGCCGCGGCTTCCTCCCTCCCCCCGCGCCGTGACGCTCGACTGGCAGCCCGTCCTCCTGTCGCTCCGCGTCGCCGCCGCCGCGCTCCTGCTGGTGGCGGTGGCCGGCACGCTCGCCGCGCGCGCCATGACCCGGCGCGACTTTCCCGGCAAGGACGTGCTGGACGGCCTGCTGGTGCTCCCCCTGGTGCTCCCGCCCGTGGTCACCGGCTTCCTGCTGCTGGTGCTCCTGGGGCGGGGCGGCCCCGTGGGCGGCTTCCTGGAGCGCGCCTTCGGCGTGCAGCTCGTGTTCACCGTGCACGCCGCCGTGCTCGCCGCCGCCGTGGTGTCCTTTCCGCTCATGTACGGCAGCGCGAAGGCCGCCTTCCAGGGCGTGGACCGCAGGCTGGAGGACGCCGCGCGCACCCTGGGCGCCGGGGAGGCGCGCGTCTTCTTCCGCGTCACCCTGCCGCTGGCGTGGCCGGGGCTGGTGGCGGGGATCACCCTGTCGTTCGCGCGGGCGCTGGGCGAGTTCGGGGCCACGGTGATGGTGGCCGGCAACATCCCCGGCGAGACCACCACGGTGCCGCTGGCCATCTTCTTCGCCGCCGACGCCGGGGCCATGCGCACCGCCGGCGGGTACTCGCTGCTGATCGCCGGGGCCAGCATGGCCATGGTGGTTGGGCTGAACGCCTGGACCCGGCGGCGGGCGCCGGGGTGGCGGCGCGGGGGCGGGCCGCGTGCTTGAGGTCCGCGCGACGCGGCGGCTCCCGGACTTCGTCCTGGACGTGGATTTCGCCGTGCGCGACGAGATCCTGGTGCTCTTCGGGCCGTCCGGGGCGGGAAAGACCATGACGCTGCGCCTGGTCGCCGGGCTGGAGCGCCCCGACGCCGGCGAGATCGCGCTGGACGGGCGCACGCTGGTGTCCCGCGAGCAGCGGGTGTGGGTGCCTCCGCGGGAGCGGCGCTGCGGCTTCGTCTTCCAGGACCTGGCGCTCTTTCCGCACCTGGACGTGCGCGCCAACGTGCTGTTCGGCGTCCGCGCGGACGGCGAGGCCACGCGCGAGCGGCTGGAGCGGCTGCTGGAGCGGTTTCGCATCGGCCACCTGGCGCGGCGGTTCCCGGCCGAGCTGTCCGGGGGCGAGGCGCAGCGGGTGGCGCTCGCGCGGGCGCTCATGGCCGATCCCGCCGTGCTGCTGCTGGACGAGCCCTTTTCCTCGCTGGACGCCGAGACGCGCCGGGCCGTGCAGGACGAGGTCGTGGAGGCCCACGGCACCTGGCGCATTCCCTTCGTCTTCGTCACCCACGACCGCGAGGAGGCGGAGCGGCTGGGGGACCGGATGATCTTTCTGCGGGAGGGGCGGCTGGTGGCGAGCGGGTAGGGCTGGATCTTCGCGTGGGGGCGGGGCCGCTCCGGAGCCGGACGATACTGCCGTCCGTCTCCTGCGCGGGTCGGGGGGGGCCCCCCCAAAAACCCGCCGGGGAGCGGACGCCGGCGGGGGTGTGGGGGGGCGCCCCCGCCGCGGTCGGGGCGACCGGGGGCGGTTTGCGGGGGGCCCCGCGACCCGCGCCGGAGAGGGAGGGCTGTATCGTCCGGCTCCGGCGCGGCCCCGCCCCCACGCGAAGATCCAGCCCTACCCGCTCGC
>JBEVLE010000802.1:0-4276 GCA_040509335.1 Longimicrobiaceae bacterium
GGGGGGCTCTCCACCCGGAGAGCCCCCCTGCCGTTCCCACCTCCCGCGATTCCGGCCTACGCCGCCGGGCCGGCCTTTGCTTCCTCCGCTTCCGCCTCCGGCTCGGCCTCGGGCTCGATGTCCACCTGCCCCGGCGGGAGGTGGGCCAGCTCCGCCCGCACGAACTGCAGCTCGTGCAGTCGCGCGTACAGCCCGCCCTGGCGCAGCAGCTCCCCGTGCGTCCCCCGCTCCCGGATCTCCCCGTGGTGCAGCACCAGGATCTGGTCCGCGCTCTGGATGGTCGAAAGCCGGTGGGCGATCACCAGCGAGGTCCGCCCCTTCATCAGCTCCCCCAGCGCCCGCTCGATCTGCGCCTCCAGCTCCGAGTCCACCGAGCTGGTCGCCTCGTCCAGCACCAGCACCGGCGGGTCGAACGCCAGCGCCCGCGTGAACGACACCAGCTGCCGCTCCCCCACCGACAGCGAGATCCCCCGCTCCCCCAGCGGCTGCTCGTACCCGCCCGGCAGCCGCCGGATGAACGGGTCCGCCCCCACCCGCTCCGCCGCCCGGCGGATCCGCTCGTCCGAGATGTCCGCGCGCCCCAGCCGCACGTTGTAGCTCACCTCGCCGCTGAACAGGAACACGTCCTGGAGCACCAGCCCCACGCGCCCGCGCAGCTCCCGGATGGGGACGCGGTTTATGGGGACGCCGTCGAAGAGGATCTCCCCCTTCGCCGGCTCGTAGAAGCGCATCAGCAGGTTGATGATGGTGCTCTTTCCCGCCCCGGTGGCCCCCACGATCGCCACCCGCTCGCCGGGGCGCGCCGTGAAGGAAACGCCCTTGAGCACCCACGGGTCCGCCTCGCCGTAGCGGAACCACACGTCGCGGAACTCGATCATCCCCGCGGCATGGTCAGGGAGGTGCAGCGGGTCCGGGTCGTCGCGGATCTCCGGCTCCGTGTCCAGCAGCGCGAAGATGCGCTCCGACGACGCCATGGCCCCCTGCAGGATGTTGTACTTCTCCGACATGTCCTGGATGGGGCGGAAGAAGCGCCGCGCGTACTGGAGGAAGGCGGCGATCGTCCCCACCGTGACCGCCCCGCCCAGCGCCTGCACCCCGCCGTACCACAGGATCAGCGCCAGGGCGACGGCGGTGAGCACCTCGATGACCGGGAAGAACAGGGCGTAGTAGGTGATGGAGCGGAGGTGCGACTCCAGGTGCTCGTCGTTGACCTCGCGGAAGCGCCTGAGCGACTGCTCCTCGCGCCCGAAGAGCTGCACCACGCGCATCCCCCCCACGCGCTCCTGCAGGTACGCGTTGATGCGCGCCAGGCGCACGCGGATGTCGCGGTACGCGTCGCGGATGCGCGCCCGGAACAGGAAGGCCGCGGCCAGGATGAAGGGGAGGATGGTGAGCGTGACCAGCGCCAGGCGCCAGTCCATGCGGAACATGGCCCCCACGATGAAGAGCAGGACGAAGACGTCGCCGAAGATGGTGACGACCCCCGCCCCGAACATCTCGTTGAGCACCTCGATGTCGTTGGTCACCCGGGTCATCAGCCGGCCGACCGGGTTGGCGTCGAAGAAGCGCAGCGACAGGCGCTGCAGGTGGGAGAACAGCTCCACCCGGATGTCGAACATCACCCGCTGCGCCAGCCAGGTGGTCAGGAGGGACTGCGCGTACTGGAGCACGAACGAGAGCGCCAGCGCGCCGGCGAACACCGCGGTCATGGTCAGCAGGAGCCGCTCGTCGCGCGCGGGGACCGCACGGTCCAGCACCGTCATGGTGATCCACGGGCCCACCAGCTCCAGCGCCGCCCCCACGAAGAGCAGCGCGATGGACCCGGCCACCGCCAGGCGGTAGGGGTAGAGGTAGCGCACCAGCCGCCGGACCATCCGCACGTCGTACGCCCTGCCCGCGCCGTCCTCTTCCCGGTTCTTGTCTTTTGGGCTCACTTCCGTTGTCTCCCCGCGCAAAGCTGACTCATACTGTGCGCCGAAAGCTAGCCCCTCGCCCCGGAGCCGGCAACGCCGCGAGGTTGACAATCCCCCCGCTCCGCAGGTACCTTGCCTTCTCCCTACATAGACCGCCCGTCCGCTCGTTTCCCGGCTACATGGCGTTCGCCCGCATTCGCGGCCGCGGGCCGTTCCGCGCCCCGCATGCCGACCTCCGCACCCCGCGCGCCGGGGTGGCACCTCCCGCGCTCCCGAGCACCCGTCCATGAGCACACCGTCGAACCCGGACCTCGACCCGGAGCACGGCCCTGCCGACGCGTCTCGCGTGTCCACCCGCACGGCGATCCGGCTCCCGCGCGACGTTTTCCGCAGCGGTGGCCCCGCGGCGCCCGCCCCCGACCCTGTCGACGAACCGATGAACGCTCCCCCGGTCCGCCGCGGCGGCTCGCTTCTTTCCACGCTGCGCGGGCGGCTGTACGCCGGGAGCGCGCTCCTGGTCTTCCTCATCACGGCCGCCGCGGTGGTCAGCGTGTACACGCTGGACAGCCTGACCCGGGCCATGGACACCCGCCTGGAGTCGCTGCGGAGCACCACCGCCATCGGCGGCTCGCTGGAGTCGCAGATCCTCAGCCAGATCGCCGCCGGGGAGCGCTACCTGGTGACCCGCGACGCCGGCATCGCCCGCGCGTTCGCCGCGGTGGGGCTCAAGGCGCACGAGCAGCAGACGGCCTACCGCGAGCTGGAGAACCTGTCCTCCGCCGAGCGGCAGGAGATCGAGCGGGTGGAAAAGCTGCACTCCAGCATCGAGGTGGAGTACGCCGTCGCCCACGCCCTGGCCGACAACGGCGAGGGGGAGCGCGCCGTGGCCCGCGTTTCGGCCGTGCGTCCCCTCACCGACACGCTGCAGGCCGAGATCGCCAAGGTCAGCGCGGCGCAGGCGGAAAAGGTGTCCGCGGCCTCGGCCGAGCTGGCGCGCACCGCGCGCGACCGCAAGCTCCTGCTCATCTTCATCTCGGTGACCGCGGTGCTCGCGGCCATCTTCCTGATCCTCAAGGCGCTGCGCGACATCAACACCCCGCTCCACAACCTGATGGGCGCGGCGGAGCAACTGGGCGAGGGCGACCTGCGCATCCACCTGGACGGGCGCATGACCACGGAGTTCGCCTCGCTGTCGGACGCCTTCAACGGCATGGCGGCCCAGCTGCGCAACATCGTCTCGGAAACGGTGACCACCTCGTCGCAGATCTCAGCCTTCGCCTCGGACCTGTCCAGCATCAGCGAGGAGGTGGCCGCCTCCAGCAGCGAGGTCGCCACCGCGATGGTGGGGATCGCCAGCGGCGCCGAGAGCCAGACGCGCGGCCTGCAGACCACCATGGAGGCGCTGGAGCAGATGCGCCGCCGCACGCAGGAGATCGCCTCCGCCTCGCAGAGCGTGACCGCGCTGGGCGAGCAGATCTCCACCGTGGCCGGCGGGAGCCGCACGCAGGTGGGGACCGCGCTGCAGCTCCTGCTTGAGGTGCGCGAGGTGGTGCACGAGTCGGCGCAGCAGGTGGCCGAGCTCAAGCAGTCGTCCATCCAGATCGACCGCTTCGTGGAAACCATCACCGGCATCGCCCGGCAGACCAACCTGCTGGCGCTGAACGCCGCCATCGAGGCGGCGCGCGCCGGCGAGCACGGCCGCGGCTTCGCGGTGGTGGCCGAGGAGGTCAGGAAGCTGGCCGAGGGCTCGGCGCGCGCCGCGCAGGAGGTGGCCCAGAACGTCAGCGGGATCCGCTCCCGCATCGAGAGCGTGGTGAGCACCATGCAGCAGGGGACCGACAAGGTCGCCGGCGTGGAGCAGGTGTCCAAGGGCGCGGACGCGGCGCTGGAGCAGATCATCGCCGCGGTGGACGGCGTGCGCCTCGCCGCCGACCGGGTGGTGGACGCCGTCACCCGCAACCAGGACGCCATGCGCGACGTGGAGGGCGGGATGACGGAGGTGTCCGGCACCTCCGAGTCGCACGCCGCCAGCGCCCAGGAGGTGTCCGCCGCCGCCGAGGAGCAGTCCGCCGCCACGGAGGAGATGTCCGCCTCCAGCGCGGAGCTGCTGCACGCCGCCGAGCGCATGCGCGAGCTGGTGAGCGGGTTCCGGACCTGATTTCAACCGTGGGTTCGGGCGTGCCCCTCGCTGGCGCTCGGGTCGGGCTGCGGCTCCGTAAGCGAGCAAACAACGCTCGCTAACGGAGGCGAGCCCCGCAAACTGCCGCGGGTCTCGCCGCTTCGCGCTCGCATCCCTCACGCGGCACCCTTCTGGCGTCCGCGGGGACGTACACGAAAAGCCCGTCCCGGCGAGTGTCGCCGGG
>JBEVLE010000803.1:0-3398 GCA_040509335.1 Longimicrobiaceae bacterium
TGATGCCGGCGAGCAGCCTGCCCTGCGAGTTGTTGAGCGCCTGCTCGGGGACCACCGAGAGGAAGTTCTCCTGGGCGGCGGCGGCGCTCATGGACGGGGCGGCCGGGGGGGTGACGTCGTCGCTCTGGCAGGCGGCCAGGCCGATGGACGCAGCAAGAACCAGCGCAATCCGAGTTTTCATGAGATCCTTCGGGGAGGGGTAACAGGAGGCAGGGGCGTAACATCCGTCAGAGTGCGCTCGGTGCGGTGTGCATGTCAAGCATATTAATTTCTATCGCGAACAGAACTCATAAATTGCGCCCGTGACCGTGTGCCGTGCCGGGAAACAACCGCAAGCGCGGGCCGGGTCGGGAGGGGCTGGCAGGATCAGCGACGCTCCACCCGGGCGAGGACGGGGCTCCCGGGGCGGAGGGTGAAGGTGGCGTCCGGGGGCACTTCGCGCCCGGGGAGCGGGGCGAGGCGGAAGCGCTGCGCGAGGGTGGCGAGCACCACCTGGGCCTCTATCAGCGCGAAGTGGCTGCCGATGCACTGCCGCGCGCCCGCGCCGAAGGGGTAGTACGAGAAGGGTACGACCCTGCCGCCGCCCTCCTCCTCCAGGAAGCGCCCGGGGTGGAAGCGCTCGGGCGCGGCCCACAGGTCGCCCCGGCGCTGCGTGACCCAGGCGCAGACCACCACCAGCGACCCGGCCGGGATGCGGAAGCCGCCGACCACGTCGTCCGCCACGGCTTCGCGCGGGAGCGCCCAGGCGGGCGGGTAGAGCCGCAGCGCTTCCTCGAACACGGCCCGGGTCCAGCGCAGCCGGGGGAGGTCGTCCATCCCGGGCGTGCGCCCGCCCAGCACCCCGTCCACCTCGGCGTGGAGGCGGCGCATGGCTTCGGGGTGCCGCATCAGCAGGTGCCAGCTCCAGCCCAGCGCGGCGGCGGTGGTCTCGTGCCCGGCCAGGATCAGCGTGATCGTCTCGTCGCGCACCTGGCGCTCGCTCATCCGCTCTCCCGTGTCGGCGTCGCGGGCCTCCAGCAGCATGGCGAGCAGGTCGTCGCCGCCGCCGCCCCGTTCGCGGCGCTCGCGGATCATGCCGTACACGAGGTCGTCCAGCGTTGCCAGCGCCCGGCGGAAGCGGCGGTTGCGGGGAGTGGGGACCCACTCGGGGAGGGTCACCGGGAGGTTGAGGCGCCGGTTGAGGTGGGCGAGCACGCGCTCCACCGCGGCCCGCACGCGGTCGGCGCCGGCGGCGACGTCGGTGGAAAAGAGCGTGGTCCCCACCACCTGCAGGGTGGTGCGCAGCATCTCGGCGGTGAGGTCGGCGGGGGTGCCGGCGCGGGCGTGCTCGTCCAGGCGCGCGGCCGCGGCTTCCGCGGCGGCGCCCATCTGCCGCGCGAAGGCGTCCAGCCGCCCGCGGTGGAAGGCGGGCTGCATCAGCCGGCGCTGGTGGAGCCACGACTCCCCCTCGTTGGCGAGGAGCCCCCGCCCGACCACGGCCCGCACCGGCCCGGTGAAGCGCCCCGGCTTTCGGTAGCCGCGCTGGTTGCCGCGCAGGACGTGCTCCACGTGGTCGGGGTGCGAGAGCAGGAACCAGCGGAGCCCCGGCGCCCCCCGGAAGCGGACCACGTCGCCCAGTTCCCGCTGCGCCCGGGTGTAGAAGGCGAGCGGGTCGCGGATGGCCTCCGGACCGGAGCCGAGCAGGAGGCCGCCGGGGAGCCTGGGCGGGAGCGGGGGAGCCGTCATGCGGACACGGGCGCGCAAAGGCCGGGCCGGCCGCCGGTTGCCCCGCGGCAACCGGGCCGCCATGATTCGCCGGCGGCGGAGGCCCTGGACGCCGGCGCGATGTCCCGCGTGAGGGATTACGGCCCGAAGGGGCGAGACCCGGCGGGGCTGTTTCCGCCGGGGCTCGACTCCGTTAGCGAGCGTTGTTTGCTCGCTTACGGAGCCGAAGCCCGACCCCCGCGTCAGCGGGGGGCACGCCCGAACCCGCGGTTCAACCCGTCCCGACCCGACCATGAGCGAAGCTTTCGGAACCCTGCTCCCGAGCCTGAAGACGCCCCCGCCCGGACCGCGCTCCCGCGCGCTCGCGGCGGAGCTGGCGCGCTGGGAATCGCCCAACGTCACCTACCTGGCGGACGACTTTCCGGTGTTCTGGGAGGAGGCCCGCGGATCCAACGTCCGCGACGTGGACGGCAACGTGTACGTGGACCTCACGGCCGCGTTCGCCGTGGCGGGGATCGGGCACGCGCACCCGCGGGTGGTGGACGCGATCCAGCGGCAGGCGGCGCGCCTGCTGCACGGCATGGGCGACGTGCACCCGCCGGCGGTGAAGGTGGAGCTGCTGCGCGCCCTGGCGGAGGCGGCGCCGGGGGGCCTCGCGCGCAGCGTGCTCGCCAGCTCGGGCGCGGAGGCGGTGGAGGCGGCGCTGAAGACGGCGGTGATGGCCACCGGGAAGCCGCGCGTGCTCGCCTTTCACGGCAGCTACCACGGGCTCACCTACCGCGCGCTCTCGGTGTCCGGGCGGGAGGACTTCCGCGCGCCCTTCGCCGCGCAGCTGGGCCCCGGCGCGGTGTTCGTCCCCTTTCCGTATCCGTACCGCTCGCCCTTCGGGCGCGACCCGGAGGAGGTGTGCGCGGCCACGCTGCGCCTGGTGGAGCACACGCTGGACACCCCGGGCTCGGCCTCGGAGGGGATCGGGGCGATCCTGGTGGAGCCCATCCAGGCGCGCGGCGGCGACGTGGTGCCGCCGGACGGCTTCCTCCCCGGGCTGCGCCGCATCTGCGACGAGCGCGGGCTGCTGCTGGTGCTGGACGAGGTGTACACGGGCTTCGGGCGCACGGGGCGCTGGTTCGCGTGCGAGCACTGGGGGGTGGTGCCGGACGTGATGGTGGTGGGGAAGGGGCTGACGGGGGGCTTTCCGTTCGCGGCGTGCATCGGCACGGACGCGGTGATGGAGCGCTGGCCGCGCTCGGCGGGGGAGGCGATCCACACCTCCACCTTCCTGGGGCACCCGGTGGGGTGCGCGGCGGCGCTCGCGGCCATGTCGGCGCTGCGCGAGGAGCGGCTGGTGGAGCGCTCGGCGGAGCTGGGCGCGCGGATCATGGCGCGCCTGGCGGAGGCGACGGCGGACCACCCGCGGGTGGGGGAGGTGCGGGGGCGGGGGATGATGATCGGGGTGGAGATGGTGCGCGACCGCCAGAGCCGGGAGCCGGCGCCGGAGCTGGCGGGGAGGCTGATGACCGAGGGGCTGCGGCGGGGGGTGATCCTGCTGGGCGGCGGGATCCACGGCAGCGTGCTGTCGCTGTCCCCGCCGTTCGTGCTCACGGAGGCGCAGGCGGACGCGGCGCTGGGGACGGTGGAGGAGATCCTGCGGGAGATGCGGTAGCGGCGCGGGAGGCCGGAACGGCGGAGGGGCG
>JBEVLE010000804.1:0-13573 GCA_040509335.1 Longimicrobiaceae bacterium
CGTGAGGGATTTCGGCCCGAAGGGGCGAGACCCGGCGGCAGTTTGCCGGGGCTCGACTCCGTTACGCAGCGTTGTTTGCTGCGTTACGGAGCCGAAGCCCGACCCCGGCGCCAGCCGGGGGCACGCCCAAACCCGCCGTTCAAAGCCGTTTCAGCCGCCGCGCCCGCTCCCGGAGCATGTACAGGTACATTCCCTCCACCTTGTCGCGCGCCCACGGCGTCTTCCGCAGGAACTTGAGGCTGGACGGGATGCTGGGGTCGCTGGTGAAGCAGCGGATGCGGATGCGCTGCCCCATGGCCTCCCACCCGAAGTGGTCCACCAGCTCGGTGAGCATGCGCTCCAGCGTGACGCCGTGCAGCGGGTTGCCGGAGTGGTCGTGGGGAGCCGCGGCGGCGGGCTCGTCGGGCGGGTCGTGCATGCGTCGTCGCTGCGTGAGGGGGTCCGGTGCGGGGCCGCCGCGCCTCACTGCACGGATGCGGCCAGCTCCACGCGGTTGCGGCCGGCTTCCTTTGCCCGGTACAGCGTGTCGTCGGCGCGCCGGAGCGTGGCCGCGAAGCCGGCGTCCCCCGCCTCGCGCACGGCGGCGCCCACGCTGAGGGTGACCGCGAGGCCGGGGTGCAGGTCGGCGAGGTCGGTGCGCTCCACGCTGCGGCGGACGCGCTCGGCGACCTCGGCCGCGGCGGACGCGGACGCGCCCGGGAGCACGGCGACGAACTCCTCGCCGCCGGTGCGGCCCACGTGGTCGGCCTCGCGCAGGGCGGAGCGGATGGCCCGGGCCACGCGCCGCAGCACGGCGTCGCCCACGTCGTGGCCGTACGTGTCGTTGATGCGCTTGAAGTGGTCCAGGTCCAGCGCCAGCACGCCGAATCCTGTGCCCCGCTCGCGCGCGGCCCGCTCCTGCTCTCCGGCCAGCAGCAGCAGGTGGCGGCGGTTGGGGAGCCGGGTCAGCTCGTCGGTGAGGGCGGTGATGCGCAGGCGGCGCGCGCTCCGGACCTGCCGCACCACCAGCAGCACCAGCGCGGCGATGACCCCGGCGCTGAGCGCGAGGACGGCCCGCTGCAGGCGGCGGATGCGCGCCGCCGCGGCCAGCGCCTCGCCGCGCAGGGCGTTCTCGCGCAGCAGGGCGCGGTTCTCCTGCTCCTTCTTTTCGGCGTCGAACTGCACCCGCAGGCGGGAGGTGTGCTCGTCGCGGGCCTCGTCGCCCAGGGCGCGCTGCAGCACCAGCTGCTCGGCGGAGGCGCGGTACGCTTCGCGCCAGCGGCCGGCGCCGGCGAAGGCGGCGGCGCGCTCCTCGTGCACCTTTTCCAGGAAGCGCCGGTTGCCGGTGGACTGGAAGCGCGCGCGCGCCGCCTCCAGGTCGGCCAGCGCCTCGCCGGTGCGCCCCAGCAAGCGCAGCGAGATGCCGCGCGAGAGCCGCGCCTGCGCGACGCGCTCGGGGTCGCCGGAGCGCGCGAACCAGGCCAGCGCCCGGTCCAGCTCGGCCAGCGCCTCGGCGGGCTTTCCCATGCGGTTGAGCAGGGCGCCGATGGCGCGCCGGTCCACGGCGGCCTCGCCGGGGTCGCCACGCTTGAGGTCCATCTCCAGACCGCGCCGGTACTGGGCCAGCGCCTCGTCCAGGCGCCCCATGCGCTCCAGCGTGCCGCCCAGGTTGAAGTAGGTGGTAGCGACGCCGCGCTCGGATCCCGCGGCCTGGTGGCCGGCCAGCACCTGCCGGTAGTACTCCAGCGCCCGGTCGTACTGCGCGACGCGGCTGTCTGCGTACAGGTTGGCGATGGCGTTGAGGGTGTAGCGCTGCTGGTGCGTGTCGCCCGCGGCGGTGAAGAGCCGGTAGGCGGTGCCCAGGTCCGCCAGCGCGGCGGTGTACTCGCCGCGGTAGTAGCGCAGCTCGCCGCGCAGCACCAGCGCCCTCGCCCGCAGGTCGCGCGCCCCCAGCCGCTCCCCTTCCGCCGCCCCGAAGTCGTAGTCCCGCATGGCTTCCAGCGATTGCCCGGCCTGGTCGCGCCCGTACCCCCGGCACACGCGCAGCTCCGCCAGCGCGCGCGCCCTGCCGTGCCGCGCCGCCTCGGCGACGCCGGCCCCGGCGAAGGCAAGCAGCGAGTCGGGCGCGACCTCGGCGGCGGCCCAGCAGCGCAGCACCAGGGCGCGCATGCGGGTGTCCACGTCGGCGGGGGCGCGCAGCAGCGGGAGCGCCCGCTGCGCCAGGCGGAAGGCGGCCGCGGCGTCGTCGTGCTGGAGGCTGTCGGCACGGGCCACCCACCGCGCGGCGTCGGAG
This sequence comes from Longimicrobiaceae bacterium, assembly GCA_040509335.1. Taxonomy (GTDB): domain Bacteria; phylum Gemmatimonadota; class Gemmatimonadetes; order Longimicrobiales; family Longimicrobiaceae; genus JAFAYN01. The sequence continues at coordinate 2,273 of JBEVLE010000804.1, forward strand.
GGCGGCGGGGTCTGCGCGGCGGCCGGGAGGAAGGCCAGGAGGAGGGCGGCCAGGGTGTAGCCGTACGTGCGGCGCATGGGGAAAGCTGTGGAGAAGAGAAGGAGCAAGCAGTTGCGTGAGGGATTACGGCCCGGAGGGGCGAGACCGCGCGGCACCTCAGTTCAAAGGTGCTGGCGCGGGCTCGACTCCGTTACGCAGCGTTGTTTGCTGCGTTACGGAGCCGAAGCCCGACCCCCGCGCCCCGCGGGGGGCACGCCCGAACCCTGCTGTTTCAGTCTGTCAGGTCCTCAATCGCGGACCCGGTACTTGACCACCCGGTAGCGGTTGCGGTCCGCCGCCCACACCTCGTCGCCCTCGGTGAGCGCGATGCCGAAGACCACGCCGGAGCCGAACGCGCCGAGGAGCCGCCCCTCCGGCGAAAAGGCGCGCACCCCGCCCCCCATGTCGCTCACGAACACCCTGCCGCGCCCGTCCACCGCGACGTCGGCCGGGGAGCGGAACCCCGTGGGGCTCTCGCCCTCCCCCGCGCCGCCGAAGCGGTCCACGAACCGCCCGCCGGGATCGAGGTGGTACACGTCCGCCGACCACTGGTCCAGCACGTACAGGTCGCCTGACCCCGCCACGGCCACGCGCTTGGGCGACGCGCTCTCGCCGATGACCTCGTGCGCGTCGATGCTCTTCCGCTCGTCGCCGTCGGGCCCCAGGTGGACGATGCCGGAGGGCCAGGTGGTCGCCCACAGGCTGCCGTCCAGCGCGAGCGCCACGTCGGAGACGGTGTGTCGGCTGCCCGACCCGGGCACCGTGCCCAGCGGCTTTCCCGTGGCGCCCTCGTAGCGCCGGATGCGCCCGGACTGCACTACGTAGACGGTGCCGCGGCGGTCGGCCTCCAGGTCCACCAGCGGCATGCTGGCATCGGCGGTCCACTGGGTGAGGAAGACGCCGGCGGAGTCGAACACCTGCACCCGGCCGCCGGAGTACTCGGCGACGTACACCCGCCCCGCCCCGTCCACGGCCACGCTGCGGGCGTCGGTGAAGCGCCCCGCCCCGGTGCCCTGGCTCCCGAAGGCGAGCACGGAGTCGGCGAAGCGTGGCGGCTCGGGCGGGGGCGCCGGCCGCGCGGCGGGCGCGGCCCCGGGGGGCGTGGGGACGTCGACGTTGAAGACCACGCCGGACGGCTCCGGGTTGCGCGTGGCGAGCACCACGCCCAGGCCGATCGCGACCGCGAGCAGCGCGGTCCCGCAGCCCACGAGCGCGGCCGACGGCCTGTAGGGCCCCGGCTGCGGGCCGGCGGCGACCGCCTGCACCGTGCCGTGCCGCTCGGTGAGCAGCACGGCGGCGCCGCAGTACGGGCAGCTGGCCGTGGTGGCGTGGGTGTCGGGGAGGGTGAGCGGCGCGGAGCAGGCGGGGCACTGGAGGCGTACGGGCATCGGGCACCGTCGGCGGGAGGGGCGGGGCAAGGGGCCGGGAGGATGTTAGCGCGCGGGGGCGGGCGATTCAACGGCGGCGTGGGCCGGCCGGGCCCCGCGCGGGCGGGTCACGGGTCGTCCGAGGTGTTGTCGGAAACGTCTTCCATGAAGAGGCGTGCGCGCGGGATCGCTTCCCGCCGCGTGCTTTCGCGCGCCACGATGCCGTCGCGGACGTGGCCGGTGGTGGTCAGGCGCACGCCGGTGAGGTAGTTCTCGCTCACCAGCACGGTGTCGTCGTGGTTCAGGGGGCGCGTGTAGGTGTACTGGTCGCGGCCGATGAGCAGGAACCGGCTGGACGCGGGGTCGTGCCGGAAGCGGTGGGTCATGTTGACGACCCACGTCATCCCGTACGACTGCCCGGCGACGAGCACTCCGTTGCGGATCTCCAGTTCCAGCCCGTACTGCGGCGCCCCGGTCTCCAGCAGCTCCGGCGCGACGCCCCCGCGCCGCAGGCTCCCGTCCGCCCGCGCCAGCAGGACCACCAGGGCGTGCCCCTCCGGGGCGGAGGTGTAGAGCGGGTCGTCCGGGGTGTCCGCGGCCACCAGGTGCAGCACGGTGTCGGGGCGGCCGTCGCGGTCCAGGTCTCCCGTCACCCGCGCGGCCTCCCGCCATCCGCGCGGGACGAAGTCGGCGGCGCGCGCTCCGCGGGCGGGCACGTCGGACGGGCGGAGCCGCGGCGCGGCCTGGGCGCGGGCGCCCGGCGGCGCGCACAGGCACGCCAGCGCGAGCAGCAGCGGGATGGCGGTGCGGCGTGTCACGTGGGGCTCCTCCGGGGGGCGGGGCGAGGGGCGGCGGCGGGGGCTACTCGCCGCACTCGAAGGGGATCTCCCGCTTCATCTCGGACGTCCCGGTCTGGCCGCGCATGCGAGCGGCGAGGCGGACGCGCCTGCACCCGGTGTCGGGGAGCCAGAAGCCGGCGTACATCTTTCCGCGCTGGTTGAGGATGGCGGCGGGCTGGGTGGCGCGGAGCAGGACCTTGCCCTCGGCCGTGGCGGTGAGCTCGACGGACCGCTCGGGCTCGTACGAGCCCGGGGCGCCGCTGACCTCCACCACGACCAGCGTGGAGGTGGAGGGCCCGCCGGCGTCGCCCTCGCCGATCACCGTGTTCCAGAGCGACTTGCTGGTGTCCGCCAGGATGTTGCCCGAGAAGGTGCCGCGGTCGCTGTAGAACAGCTGGGCGCGGATAGCGGTGATGCGGTACGCGGGCTCGCGGGTCTGCGCGTGGCCGGGCGCGGCCGTCCCGAGTGCGAGCGCCAGCGCCGCCGTCGCGATGAATCGGACGATCAAGATTCCCCCTCGTGGCTGGACGCCTGCGCGGGCATGCGCCCGGTGGTCTGCCCGGCGGGCCCGGAGCACGGCGTCACGGTCGTGGAACACTCGGGTACCTGCGCCAGATGAGCAGGGTGACCGCGACGGTCGACAGGAGGTAGATCGTGCAGAGCGCCAGCCCGATGCCCAGCCACAGGCGCAGGTTTCCCACCAGGGAGCCGACCAGCATGCCGGCGATCACCGTGATGCCCATGGTGGGCACGATCGTGACCAGGACCGAGATCGCGCTGCGCAGCGCGACCAGGGAGAAAATGCCCCTGGAGCTCCACATGGTGTGCTCCCAGAGAGCGAGGACCTGCGGATCGCGGAAGTGCTGCGCGACGAAGATGGAGATCACGCGGGCGTGCAGCCCGTACTCGAGCGTCCGGGCGTCGACGAGAACGGCCAGGACCGGGAGGAGACAGACCGCGGCGATGACGGCCCACGTCGAATACCCGCTGGAAAGCCTGTCGAGCTTCACGTCCTCCATGAAGACGAACGCAACGGTGCCGCCGACGAGAATGAACTTCTGCCACCACAACCCGGGGATCCTCTCGATGTATCCCGCCGCCTCGGCACGCAGGCTCCTGTAGAGCTCCAGGCTGAATTCCTCCCGGTCCGGCTCGCTCCGGATGTCGTGTCCTGGTACCGGCGGGTCTCCGCCGGGGTGAGGCGGGTGTCTCATGTGCCTGCCTTCCTTTGCGGTGTGTAGCTCGTTCGGTCGATGCCGGATCATCGTCGCGAATGCGTACGATGGGCCGCCCCGCCATGGGGTGCCCCGGGTGCTTCAGGCCTGCACGGTGGAGCGGCCGGGGGTGGAGTACGGCGAGCGGCGGTGCTCGCGCTTCGCGTCTACCGACAGGGTGTCCTCGGCGCGGTGCGCGGCGAGGGCCAGCGCCGCGGCGAAGATGATGAGCGACGGGAAGAACAGGACGTTGGCGCCCTCCAGGTACCAGCCCCACGGGTCCACGATGGAGCGCCACACGCCGATCAGCGTCGTGGCGGTGACGATCACCAGCGCCGGATAGGCGATGCGCCGCGCGGCGCCGAGGACGACTAGCAGGCCCAGCACGATCTGGAGCACCCCGAAGGCCTTGAGGAGCGAGGCCGAGCTGAACAGCCCGAAGTAGAAGAATTCGGAGACCTGCAGCCCGTGCTGCACGTTGACCAGCTTGTCCGCCCCCCAGAGGAGCATCAGCAGGCCCAGCGAGACGCGGAGGAGGAGCAGCGAAGCCGGTTTCATCGGGATCTCCGGGTGAGGACGTATGTGGGCCGGCCAGACCGCAGGTTGCTCGTGGGCGGCGGAAACGTCAAGGCCCGGACTGAGTCAAGCACTATTAACGCCGCCGGAGCGGGGTTTTTGATTGCTCGATGAGAGGGTTGACCTCTGGGTTAAGAGTAAGGAGGAGTGCAAGTGTCGACTCCTGGTTGAGATCAACACTGATGGTTGGACCTATGATCAACTCGGGGATTGGGAACGGTACTCCGTAGGTATCATCGCGAGAGGCTTCGACGGCTTTCTCGAAACTCACACTAAAGTATGGGATTACATTCCCGTCGGAGCTCCTAAATTTCGGGCTGCTGGACTCAGCCCCTCGATGGTGTAGAGGATCAAGGCTCGCAAAATGAACGAGCCTCCATTCTCGCTCCTCGTAGAAATCTGGATGTTTGAACGAGAAAAAAAGCTCTCCAACGCAAGAAGAGAAAACCTGGCAAAACGTGGGCAGAAGATCTTTGGGCAGGTCGACGACGGTACGGCCAATCGTTTCCCTTCCGACGCAAACCAGAAATTGGCCTACTACTTGGTCGATCAGACGCACCTGTTGGACTTCGTCGTATATCACCTTCCGTAATACGCACGGTCTGTCCAGCAGACGTATCGTATGGAGAAAATCAAATCCTATCGCGTATCCCCCATACGTCCTCCATTGGCTCAGTAGATTACCTTCTTCGCAGAAAGATGCAGAAAAGGCCGCAACGCCGTCTCCAAAGGGATCGAGCCTACTGCTGGCTAGTGAGAGGAATTCCCGCTGGACATCGCTGAGTTCGGAGTTGTTAACGCGTAACTGAAGTTGTTTGACGATGAGATCACGGGAGTACTTTAGCTCCGAAAAATCATTCATGAAACGGAGATCAGTAAGCCAAAGGCTCTTGCTGGATACAACTCCAATAAGTCCCTCAGCAGAGGTGTAATGATAAAGCACACCTGGAAGGTGTTGGTCATGATCGCTCCAGCCGTACGCAAAACTCCCCCTAAGTTCGTTAAGGGTTGCCTGCTCGCGCTCAGTCAGTGCCATACGGTGTTCCTTGCTGGGTGATCTGCACGCCAGTGCGAAAGTTCTCGATTGTAGAGGCAAAGAGGTAGGCCGCACCACTTTTAAGGACTACCGCAGCGCCGTGCGACTTAGGAACTGTGCTGAGTCTAAGTCTGCTGATAGTCGGAGGTTCATTGCTGTTTGCCATCCCGAATTTGCTTCGATCAGGATGCAACAGAATCGGGTATCCGGAGTTCGTGAACAATATACATGAAACCGCAATCTCGTATTCAGGGTAACGGACATGCGTAGCGATGTCGCACCGTACTCGCCCATCGTGTTTCTCCACAATGGCACTCCGATTCTTCCCGTTTAAAACGAGAAAATCCTTCGCGTTGTGGAGTACGATATCGTTCTGTTTAACCGATGCAATCGGACTGCCGTCTTGTTGGAAAAGGTCAACGTTTACCCCGAGATTACCAGTTTCGGAGTTTCTGCTGAAAGTGATCATCGGTTGGTCATTTACAACAATGGGGTGATGGACATTCCAGTAGAGAATGCCCCCAAGTCGCGCCCGGTAGTCTGCTGTAGGGTTCTCTATCATTCGAGATGCTTCAGGGTTATGTCCAATGGGGCTATTGGGTTCAGCCAGTTTGATTTACCTGACTTCCTCGTACGGGCCGCCTTGTGCCGCAGCTAGGGTGTCCGTCCGGTTCATCTCCAGCGCTTCCTCCAGTGCGGAGCGGAGGTTGTCGAGCAGTTCCTCCCGCGTTGTGCCCTGCGAGTTGACGCCGGGCACCTCCCCGATCCAGCCGATCCACCACGGGTCGCGCCGCTGGACCACCGCTGTGTACCCTGCCTCCATGGTTATCCCCTGGTTTTGGGTCGTTCGTCTTCACGGTAGCAAGCCGCCTGCCCGCGCGAAAGCGGGCTGAGTCCTCCGCTATGCAACCCGCGCTCGACGCGCGCGCACGAACGGCCACAGCACGACGGCGAGGCCAGCGGCCAGGAGCCCCACGCCGATCCAGCCCGACAGCGGCTCCGCCACGCCGTCGTCGAAGTAGTCGAAGAGGTAGAGCGCGATCTGGACCCCGGCGAGCACCCCGAGCAGGTAGATGGACAGGGTGCCGAGGAGAGAGTGCTCCGTGCGCTGCCTGAAGATGGGGAACCTCCAATCCGCGTGTTCCGATAGATTTAGCTAGCCTTTTTCGTTGCGCATACTACGCGGAAGAACCTGAAACTAATCCCCTCTCTCCCATCTGTGACTTATACCGTAGAACTGACTCCGATAGGAGCCGGCGGAATGTTCTATGTTTTAGTCTATAGTAATCAGCGGGATACTCAGCCAGGACCCGCTCTTCACCTGGGCGGCCGAAGAACAGAGCGGTACCTACCAACGTTTCACCTTGGTACATGTTCATCTCATATGCCCGCCACCGCGACCCCGTCTCGTCCCTGAAGCCCATCGTCGGCCCTATAATCTGAAATTTGTCCGCGGATTCTACGAAAACCAGCAACTCCTCAGCATTCAAACCGCGAAGTGGCTGTCGCTCCACGTTACGATCAGAGAGGGATTTCAAAGCTGCTTGGAAGTTGAGTTCATACCCTACGTCTCGAGCCTCGTTAATCGCCTGATCAGAGATGTCAATCCTAAGGTGCGCCCTTGCATTCTTTAGGAAATTGTCGACTTCATAAATGTACAAATTCCTATTCGTCACTTCCAACATCTCAAGAATGAGTTCTGGCCGAGGACCTGTACGTCGGCCACGTGGCCCAGCAAACCAATCGTCCTTCCGGTCATCGGTGACCAGGATGATGGGTCGGTTACCATCCTGTGCAAAATCTAGAATTTGAAACCACAAGAGCAGATCGCCATATCGCTCAGGTTCTGGCTTGTTACTCACATCCGAGTAGCCAGGTGGGATTTGATATTGGAAACGCCTCACGCCAAGATCATAGATTTCAAGTTTGCGCTGTATGGTGAAAGGAACTCCGACCTTACCTTTGAAGAGAGCTAAGAGGCTCTCATGGAGTGAATCTGCAGGAACAGCCGTTTCAAATGAGCTTACAGCCGCCTCAAGGGCATCTTTCGCCTGCGAAAGGGAGACCTTAAGGCTCTCAAGAAGCCGATCCCGGTCCGTATACTTAGAGAGTGCCTCCTCTAATCCAACTGGAATCTTGTCGATCGCAGCCTTAGCATTGGCAAAAGGTTTACGGAGCGCGCCCACTACAGTTTCCCTATTACGTTCGTACTCTATAGCTGCTTGGTGGGGAAGCCAGAGCCGATCACCCACACTTGCTAGTACATCCAGCAGTTCTTCTGTCGTAGACGGCGAGTACCTATACACGTTCAGTAACACATTAGCATCGAAAACAAATGCGGCCTCGATCCATAACTTGTGTAGTTCTTCCTCTGAACGGTGTGGGTATTCCGTGACGAGAGGAGTTCTAGCCATTGGAATTTGTGAGTGGGTTCGGGGAACTGATGAATGCTTCTACTGAGCGTGGCCTACCGCTACTCTCAACGAGAGATAAGCATCTAATTGCGTAATTGATCCGGCGCAAGTCGGTCCCTCTCCACCACCCCCGCCGCCAGCTCCCGCATCGACTCCCAGAACCCCGCCACGTGCTCCGCCGTGAGCGCCGGCGACAGCGCCATCCAGCGGATCGCGCGCACGCCCCCGACGACGGTGGTCGAGATCCAGCTGCGCCCGTCGCGCACCACCGCGTCCACCACCCGGTCCTGGAGCGCCCCGAGCGCATCCTCCGCCACCCCCGCCGGCCGGTAGCGGAAGCACAGGATGTTGAGGTCCGGCGGCACCACGACCTCCCAGTCCGCGTCCTCCTCCAGCCGCTCCACCAGCCAGGCGGTGAGCGCCATGTGCCGGTCGATCACCTCCTCGTACCACTCCACCCCCAGCGCCTTCAGCGACACCCACAGCTTGAGCGCGTCCATGCGCTTGCTCCCCACGATCCCCCAGCGGCGGAAGTCCGTGCGGTCGTCGTCGTCCGTGGGGATGTAGACCGCGTCCGCCGAAAAGGTGCGCGGCAGCGCTTCCGGGTCGCGGGTGAGCACCGCCCCCGCCGCGATGGGGAGGAAGAACCACTTGTGCGGGTCGAAGGTGATGGAGTCCGCCCGCTCCACCCCCGCCAGCAGCCCGCGGTGCCGCGCCGACACCAGCGCGCCGCTCCCCCACGCCGCGTCCACGTGCAGCCACAGCCCCTCCGCCTCCGCCAGGTCCGCCAGCGGCGCGATGGGGTCGATGGCGCCCGCGCTGGTGGTGCCCGCCGTCGCCACCAGCGCGAAGGGGCGCCGGCCCGCCGCCCGGTCCGCGCGGATCTGCGCGCGGAGCGCGTCCACGTCGATGCGCGAGCGCTGGTCCACCGCCGCGGGGCGGAGGCCCTCCGTGCCCAATCCCAGCGTGGTGGCGGCCTTCTTGAAGGAGTAGTGTGCCTCGGCCGAGACGTAGAAGACCGGCTGCTGCCCGAGCGCCTGGAGCCCGCCCTCCAGCGACTCCGGGAGCCGGTGGGCGATGGCGGCGCGGAGGGCCGCCAGGTTGGCGACGCTGCCGCCGCTGGTGAAGGTGCCCGCGGCCCGGGCGGGGTAGCCCACCAGGTCGCAGAGCCAGCGGACCACCCGCTTCTCCACCGCCGTGCCCGAGGGCGAGTGCGACCACGCCGCCATGTTCTGGTTGAGCGCGGCCACCACCACCTCGGTGAACACCGCCGGCATCACCGGCGTGGGGTTCATCAGCCCGAAGTAGCGCGGGTGGGGGATCCCGAGTGCGTGGGGAACCACCCGGTCGCGCACCTCCGCGAAGGCCGCGTCGAAGCCCAGGCCGCGGCGGGGAAGGGGCTCGTCGAAGAGTGCGTCGCTTTCCGCGGGGGTGATCGCCGGGGTGATGGGGCGCTCCTCCAGGCCGCCGTAGTAGTCGGCGGCCCAGCGGACCACCTGCTCGCCCATGCGCGCGATCTCCTCGGGGGCCCACTGGTCTCGCATGCGGAACGGTCCTGGCCGGGGGTGGATGGACGGAGGGAGAATGTAACGAATCGCCCGACGCGCGCGAGCCGGCGCGCGCGCGGGTTGACATCCGGCCGGCGGGCGCCGCACCGTGCGGGGGCGGCCGTGCACACGACGCGACAGGGAGGACGCGGTGAGGGGACCCACGATCGAGGAGCACGGCGTCATCGGCGACCTGCACACGGTGGCGCTGGTGGGGGTGGACGGGACCATCGACTTCATGTGCGCGCCGCGCTTCGACTCGCCCACCGTGTTCGCGGCGCTGCTGGACCGCGAGCGCGGCGGGTGCTTCGCGCTGGCGCCCGTGCTGGACGACGTGCGCCACACGCAGATGTACCTGCCGGACACCAACGTGCTGCTCACCCGCTTCCTGTCGCCGGGCGGCCTGGCCGAGGTGTCCGACTTCATGCCGGTGAACTCGGCGCGCGAGCACCACCGCATCGTGCGGCGGGTCAAGGCGGTGCGGGGCGAGGTCCGGTTCCGCGCCCGCTGCGCGCCGCGCTTCGACTACGCGCGCTCGGCGCACCGCGCGGAGGCCGGCGAGGACGGCGTGGTGTTCGTGCCGGAGGCGGCGGGGTGCCCGGCCATGCGGCTGCTCGCCACCGTGCCGCTGCGCGTGGAGGAGGGCGACGCGGTGGCCGAGTTCACCCTGCGCGCGGGGCAGACGGCGTCGTTCGTCCTGGAGGAGGCGCGCCCGGGGGCGCAGCCCTCCTCGGTGGAGCACGGGCACCTGGCGCACGCCTTCAAGGAAACGGTGAACTACTGGCGGCGGTGGATCGGGCGCTCCACCTACCGGGGGCTGTGGCGCGACCAGGTGCACCGCTCCGCCCTGGTGCTCAAGCTGCTGGTGTCGGAGGAGTTCGGGTCGCTGGTGGCGGCCCCCACCTTCGGGCTGCCGGAGGCGCTGGGCGGCGAGCGCAACTGGGACTACCGCTACACCTGGATCCGCGACTCCACCTTCGCGCTGTACGCGCTGATCCGCCTGGGCCTCACCGAGGAAACGGGCGCCTTCATGCGCTGGATCGAGGCGCGCTGCCAGGAGTCGGACGGGGGGCGGGCGGGGCCGCTCCAGGCGCTCTACGGAATCGACGGGCGGCACGAGCTGCCGGAAACGATGCTCCCCCACCTGCGCGGCTACGGGGGCTCGCAGCCGGTGCGCATCGGCAACGCGGCGTACGGGCAGCTCCAGCTGGACCTGTACGGGGCGCTGATGGACTCGGTGTACCTGTACGACAAGTACGGCGAGCCGGTGTCCCACGACTTCTGGTGCAACCTGTCGCGCCTGACGGACTGGGTGTGCGACAACTGGCAGCGCCCGGACGAGGGGATCTGGGAGGTGCGCGGCGGCCGGCGCGAGTTCGTGCACTCGCGCCTGCTCAGCTGGGTGGCGGTGGACCGCGCGGTGCGCCTGGCCTGGAAGCGCTCCGCCCCCGCGCCGCTGGCGCGCTGGCGCCGCACGCGCGACCGCATCTACCGCGACATCTTCGACGGCTTCTGGGACGCGGAGCTCGGGGCGTTCGTGCAGCACCGCGGAAGCAAGGAGGTGGACGCGGCGACGCTGCTGATGCCGCTGCTGCGCTTCATCTCCCCGCGCGACCCGCGCTGGCTCTCCACCCTGGGCCGCATCCGCGCGACGCTGCTGGACGATTCGCTGGTGCACCGCTACCGCACCGACCACGCCGCCCCCGACGGCCTGGCCGGACAGGAGGGCACCTTTTCCATGTGCTCGTTCTGGTACGTGGAGTGCCTGTCCCGCGCCGGCGACCTCCAGCAGGCCCGCTTCCTCTTCGAGAAGATGCTGGGCTACGCCAACCACCTGGGCCTGTACGCCGAGGAGCTGGGTCCCAGCGGCGAGCACCTGGGCAACTTCCCCCAGGCCTTCACCCACCTGGCCCTCATCAGCGCCGCCTACGACCTGGACCGGCGGCTGACCAGGGCGGGGTGGGGGGCATGAACGGCAGGGAACAGGGAATAGGGAACAGGGAACAGCCTGCAACGGCGGCGGCCCTCACCCGGCTCGCTTGAGGCTCGCCCCCCTCTCCCTTCATCCGGTTCACGCGCAGCGTGAAGCGCCATCCTGGGAGAGGGGGCAACTGCGGGGATCTTGAGTACGGGCAGGCAGTTGCGTGAGGGATTACGGCCCGAAGGGGCGAGACCGCGCGGCTGTTTGCGCGGGCTCGACTCCGTTACGCAGCGTTGTTTGCTGCGTTACGGAGCCGAAGCCCGACCCCGGCGCCAGCCGGGGGCACGC
>JBEVLE010000805.1:0-4297 GCA_040509335.1 Longimicrobiaceae bacterium
CCCCGGCTGGCGCCGGGGTCGGGCTTCGGCTCCGTAACGCAGCAAACAACGCTGCGTAACGGAGTCGAGCCCCGGCAAACTGCCGCCGGGTCTCGCCCCTTCGGGCCGTAATCCCTCACGCGGGCGGCGGCGCGTGGCCCGGCTTGCGGCCCGCTCCGCCGCATCAGCCCTCGTCCTTCCCCTCTCCCTCCGCGCCGTACTCCGCCCTGCGCTCGGCGACCCGGCGCGCCGGCTGCGCCTCCGCGGCGTCCCGCCGCGGTCGCCCCCCTTTGCGTCCGTTCTCGCGCGCGGCCGCGGCCTTGGCGTCGCTCATGCTCCGTCCCCCGGCGCGCCCCAGTTCCCGCATCCATGCCTCGGTCCCGAACACCCCCGCCATCAGCGCGGGGACGGCGAGGTCCGCGTCCAGCGCCTCCCAGTGCAGCCCGTACCCGCCCGGCGTCACCTCCACCGCGGCCAGCTCGTCCTGCGAGGCGCCGCGCAGCCCCTGCCCCATCTCCGCCGGGAAGGCGAACAGGCATCCGTTGCGCAGCTCCACCTCCACGCGCCCGGTGTCGCGGTCGTAGCGCGCGCTCGCGGCGCGGGGCCCGGCCTCCTCCGCGGCGCGCCCCGCCTCCGCGGCTTCCGCGTACTGCCGCTCGATCTCCGCGTCGGTCGCGGGCTTCCAGCTACGGGCCATGGTACTCCCTCCACCTGGCGAGAAAGGTTTCCTGCCGCTCCTCCACCATCCGCAGCGCCCGCACGGCGTCCGGCTTCCGCATCCCCGCCACCAGCACGAGCGCCGGCGCCTCGTCCGCGTCGCCGAGCGTGACCTTTGCCTCGCCGTCGGCGTTGAACACGTGCACGTGCGGCGGCCCGTGCTCGCGCCCGCTGGGGTAGATCACCACGCGGAATCCGAACTGCCGGTACACCGTTACCATTCAGTATAACCCATCGCTTGGGTTTTCACAAGACCCCGAAAGTGACTTGAATTTCCCGGTGCGCTCGGGTATCCTCAACCCGCCTCCCCGGCGCGTCCGGCCGCGTGGAGGGCAACCCGAATGCCAGGTCGCAAGTGAAGAACCTCCGCGCGCTTCTGCCGTACCTCCGGCCATACCTGGGGTCCACGCTCCTGGGACTGCTGCTGGTGCTGGTCTCCACGGGGCTCATGCTCTGGACCCCCGACCTCATCGGCAAGGGGATCGACGCCCTCGGGAAGCCGGGGACCACCGGCGGCACCGTGGCGAGGTACGCCGGGCTCAGCGTGCTCGTCACCGTGGTGGGCGGGGTGGCGCGCTTCTACATGCGCGACATCCTCAACGGCATCAGCCGCCGCGTGGAGACCGACCTCCGCAACGACTACTTCCGGCACCTCCTCCACCTGGACGCGCCCTTCTACGGGCGCACCCCCACCGGCGAGATCATCAGCCTGGCGACCAACGACCTGGGTGCCGTGCGGATGGTGGCGGGCCCCGCGATCATGTACCTGGTCAACATGATCGTCACGGCGCTGTTCGCGCTGACGCTGATGGTGTGGATCGACGCGCGGATGACGCTGTACGCCCTGGTCCCCATGCTCGCCCTGCCAGTGGTGACGCTGGGGTTCAGCAAGGTGATCCACGCGCGCTTCGAGCGCATCCAGGCGGAGTTCGGCGTCCTGTCGTCGCTGGCGCAGGAGAACCTCGCGGGAGTGCGCATCGTCAAGGCGTACGGGCAGGAGGACGCGCAGGCCGAGCGCTTCCGAGGGCTGTCGGAGCGCTACATGGAGCGCAACCTGGACCTGGTCAAGGCCAGCGGGCTCTTCCAGCCGCTCCTGGGGCTCTTCGGCGGGGCGGCGGCGGTGGTGGTCCTGCTGGTGGGCGGGCGGGCCATCTTCCGCGGCGAGATCACGGTGGGCGAGTTCGTGGAGTTCAACCTGTACCTGGGGATGCTCGTCTGGCCCATGATCTCCCTGGGCTGGGTGATCAACCTGTTCCAGCGCGGCGGCGCGTCCATGGGGCGGGTGGCGCGCGTGCTGGGCACCGAGCCGGCCGTCCGGGAGCCGGAGGAGCCCCGCCTCCCGGATTCCATCCGCGGGGAGATCGAGTTCCGCAACGTCTCGTTCCGCTACCCGGGCACCGACCGGCTGGTGCTGCGCGACGTTTCCTTCCACGTCCCCGCCGGCTACAGCCTGGCGGTCGTGGGGCCCACCGGGTCGGGAAAGTCCACGGTGGGGGCGCTGCTGGCACGCCTGTACGACCCCACCGAGGGGGAGGTGCTGATCGACGGGGTCCCGGTAAGCCGCTGGCCGCTCGCCCGGCTGCGCGCGGCGCTGGGCGTGGTGCCGCAGGACGCCTTCCTGTTTTCGGCGACGCTGCGCGAGAACCTGGCGCTCGGGTTCGACGAGACCGACCCGATCCGCGAGGAGGAGCGCATTCGCGCCGCCGCCCGCGTGGCGCAGCTGGACGAGACCATCAACGGCTTCCCGGGCGGCTACGACACCCTGCTGGGGGAGCGCGGGATCAACCTGTCGGGCGGGCAGAAGCAGCGGGCCACGCTGGCGCGCGCAATCGCGCGCGACCCCGAGATCCTGGTGCTGGACGACGCCCTCTCGGCCGTGGACACCCACACCGAGACGGAGATCCTCCAGGGGCTGCGCGAGGTGCTGGCGGGGCGCACCAGCGTGATCGTGAGCCACCGGGTGACGGCGGTGATGAACGCGGACCGCATCGTGGTGCTGGACGACGGCAGGGTCGCGGAGGTGGGAACACATGTGGAGCTCCTGCGGGCGGGCGGGACCTACGCCGCCCTCCAGCGGCGCCAGCTCCTGGCGGAGAACCTGGACGGGGACCCCGTCCTTGCACCCTCCGGGTGGGGTGTCTAGATTGGTGACATCTCACGCTCCCGCCGCGCGAAACGGATGATCGAACTGCGACTGTACATCCAGGGGGACGACCGGGAAGCGGACCGCCTCCGCGAGATGCTTGCGGGGGAGGGCTTCCGCCTCGTGGACACCCCCGGATCGGACGCGCCGCAGAACGCGCTGGTCGGGTTCGAGGAGTCACTTCCCGCGGGAGCCTCCCGCGAAACGCTGGCGCGGCGGATCGAGGAGCTGGAGCGCACCATCCTGGAGCTCCGCAACCTGGACGTCGCCAAGTCCCAGTTCCTCACCAACGTTTCCCACGAGCTGCGCACCCCGCTCACCGCCATCGTCACCTACGGCGAGGTTCTGCGCGACGGGCTGCTGGGCGAGATCACCCCGCGGCAGCGCGAGGCGATCGAGTCCATGATCAACTCGTGCAGGCAGCTCCTGTCCATGATCGAGGAGATCCTGATGTACGCGCGCACCAACGCGCGCGCCATCGAGCTGTCGCCCTCGGAGTTCGACCTGACCGAGGTTGTGGGGCACGTCTACGACATGAACGCCTCGCTGATCCAGCAGAAGAGCCTGCGCTACGAGGCGACGCTGAACGGCGGGCTTCCCGCGGTGTGGGCCGACCGCGACAAGGTGGTGCACATCCTGGGGAACCTGATCGGCAACGCCATCGACTTCACCCCGCAGGACGGGACGCTGCGCGTGGAGGCCCGCCGCTCGCCGGACAACCCGGCGTGGCTCGAGGTGGTGGTGGAGGACTCGGGGATCGGGATCGACCCGCGGCACCACGAGATGATCTTCCAGGAGTTCGCGCAGGTGGACTCGTCGCGCGCGCGGATGCACCACGGGACGGGGCTGGGGCTGGCGATCGCGCGAAAGTTCGTGCAGCTGCACGGCGGCAAGATCTGGGTGGAGAGCGAGCTGGGGACGGGGAGCCGCTTCTTCTTCACCCTTCCCTCGGTGGAGGCGGGCGAGCGGCTGGGGGCGGCGTGAGCGGAGGCGGCGCCGACAGCCCGCGGGTGCTCCTGGTGGAGGACAACGAGGCGATCCGCGGCGCCTTCTCCATCCTGCTCGAGGAGAGCGGCTACCAGGTGCTCGCCGCGGCCTCCGGCGCCGAGGCGCTGGCGACGGCCGGGGCCCGCGCCCCGCACCTGATCCTCCTGGACCTGGGCCTCCCGGACATGAGCGGCCTGGAGGTGGCCCGCGCCCTCCGCGCCCGCGACGGCACCCGCGAAACGCCCATCGTCGCCCTGACCGGCCGCGCGCTGGAGACCGACGAGGAAGCCTGCCGCGCCGCCGGCTGCACCGACTACCTGACCAAGCCCATCAACACGGAGCAGCTGCTGACGGTGCTGGAAGGGTATTTAGGGAACAGGGAATAGGGAACAGGGTTCATCGGTTCACGCGCAGCGCGAAGCGCCACAGCCTGCAACGGCAAAACGGCGCCCGCACCTGGAGATCCCGGTG
>JBEVLE010000806.1:0-4088 GCA_040509335.1 Longimicrobiaceae bacterium
CGGGCACGCCCCGCTGGCCGGGTCGCGGCCCGCCGCGGTCGCACAGGCGCTGGCCCGCGCGGCGCGCGGCCTGGACGCGCTGGACGGGGCCACGGCGGGGCTCCCGCTGGACTTCCGCCTCCTGCAGAACTCCATCTTCACGGTGTTCGGCGGGGCGGGGCTGGCGGCGCCCACGGCGGCGTTCGCGCTGCTGGACGCGTGGGCCCAGCGGCGCCTCGCCGCGGGCGGGGACCGCTGGACCAGCGTGGGCTGGGACCGCTGGCACCTGGACGAGGGCGGCGACGCGTCCGCCGGGCGGGCCATCCTGCGCGCGGACGCCGCGCCCGCCTTCGCGGCGCTCGCCACGCTGGCGGAGGAGCCGCGGGTGGTGGTCTCCACCCACGACCTGGGCGCGCGCATCGAGCGCTTCCGCGCCCCGCCCGGCGCCCCCGCCTCCCCCGCCGGGAACGGCGCCTCCGCGCCCGACCTTCACGCGCGCCCCGCGCTGGGGAGCGAGTTCCAGGCGCCCACCGGCGCGTCCGAAACGATCCTCGCCGGGATCTGGGGCGGGCTGCTGGGGATCCGCGAGGTGGGCGCGCGCGACAACTTCTTCGACCTGGGCGGACACTCGCTCCTTGGGCTCCAGCTCCTCGCCCGGGTGCGCGAGGCCTTCCGGGTGGAGCTCCCGCTCCGCGCCATCTTCGAGGCGCCCACCATCGCCGAGCTGGCCGCGCTGGTGGACCAGGCGGCGCTCGAGGAGCTGGGCGCCGCCGGCGGGGAAGCCGCCCCGTCCAACTGGCGGGCGTCCACCCGCGCGCAGCCGCTCGCGCGCCGCGCCCGGGACGGGGACCCGCCGCTCTCCTTCTCGCAGGAGCGGCTCTGGTTCGTGGACCGGCTGCAGCCGGGCTCCACCGTGTACAACCTGCTCACGGGGATGCGGCTCCCGGGGGACGTGGACGCGGCGGTGCTGGAGCGCGCGCTCGGCGAGATCGTGCGGCGGCACGAGTCGCTGCGCACCACCTTCCGGGAGACCGGCGGCGTCCCCGTGCAGGTGATCGCCCCGTTCACGGGCTTCGCCCTCGAGGTGGAGGACCTGTCCGACGTCGCGGGCGAGGAGGAGCGCGAGGCGGAGGTGCGGCTGCGCGCCGCCCGCGAGGCCGCGCACGTCTTCGACCTGGCGGCGGGCCCGCTCTTCCGCGCGGTCCTGCTGCGGGCGGGCCCGGAGAACGTGCTGCTCCTGTGCACGCACCACGTGGTGAGCGACGGGTGGAGCTACCAGGTCCTGGTGCGGGAGATCTACGCGCTGTACGACGCCTTCGCGCGCGGCGAATCCTCGCCGCTCCCCGAATTGCCGGTGCAGTACGCCGACTACGCCGTGTGGCAGCGCGAGCAGACGGAGGGCGCGGACGGCGGGCAGCTGGCGTACTGGACGCGGCAGCTGGCCGGCGCCCCGGAGCTGCTGCCGCTCCCCACGGACCGCCCGCGGCCCCCGGTGCCCTCCCTGCGGGGCGCGCGGGTGCCGGTGGCGGTTCCCGCCGCGGTGCTGGACCGGCTCCGCGAGCTGGCCCGCGCCGAGAGCGCGACGCTGCACATGGTGGTGCTGGCGGCGTTCCAGGCGCTGCTCGCCCGCTGGGCCGGCACCACGGACGTGTCGGTGGGGACCCCCGTCGCGGGGCGGTCGCACCGCGAGCTGGAGGGGATGATCGGCCTGTTCGTGAACACCCTGGTGCTGCGCACCGACCTGGGAGGCGACCCCACCTTCCGCGAGGCCGTGCGCCGCGCGCGCGAGGTCGCCCTGGGCGCGTACCAGCACCAGGACGTGCCGTTCGAAAGGATCGTGGCGGAGGTGCAGCCCCGCCGCAGCCTCAGCCACGCCGCGCTCTTCCAGGTGTCGTTCCAGCTGGACGAGGCCGGCGGGGAGGGCCCGGCGCGGGGGGTGGCCCCCGAGCCGGAGACCGCGCAGTTCGACCTGACCCTGGCGCTCACGGCCCGCCCCGGCGGCATGGCCGGGACGCTGGAGTACGCCACCGACCTGTTCGACGAGGGCACCGCCCGCCGCATGGCGGACCACCTGGCGCGGGTGCTGGAGCAGGCCGCCGCCGACCCGGACGTGCGCCTGTCCGGGGTGGAATTGCTGGGCGAGGCGGAGCGCCGCACGGTGGTGGAGGATTGGAACCGGACGGCGGCGGAGTACCCGGCGGACCGCTGCATCCACGAGCTCGTCCGCGCCCAGGCGGAGCGGACTCCGGACGCCGTGGCCCTGGTGGCCGGGGACGACGAGATCACCTACCGCGAGCTGCTGGCGCGGGCCGACCGGCTGGCGCGCCGCCTGGCGGCGTCGGGCGCCGGGCCGGACGTGCTGGTGGGGATCTGCCTGGAGCGCTCGGCCGGGATGGTGGTGGCGATGCTGGCCGTGCTGGAGGCGGGCGCGGCCTACCTCCCCCTGGACCCCGGGTACCCCGCCGACCGCCTGGCGTACATGCTGGAAGATTCCGGCGCGCGGCTGCTGGTGACGCAGGCGTCGCTGCGCGGCCTGCTCCCCGCGGAAGGCATCCCGGCCGTGCTGGTGGACGCCGGCGGCGGCGCGGAATCGACCGCGGCCGGGCCGGACGGGGCGCCGCGGACCGCGGTCGCCCCGCTGAACCTGGCCTACGTCATCTACACCTCCGGCTCCACGGGCCGTCCCAAGGGCGTGCAGGTGACGCACGCCGGCGTCGGGGGCTTCCTCGCCGCCATGGACCCGGTCGTCGGCAGGGCGGTCCCGGGGACGTGGCTTGCGGTGACGCGCATCTCCTTCGACATCCACGTCCTGGAGCTGCTCTGGACGCTTGCCCGCGGCTGGCGGGTGGTGCTGCACCCCGGGCTGGAGGTGACGCGCGAGGACGCGGCGCCGGCGCGCTGGATCCGCCGCCACGGGGTCACGCACCTGCAGTGCACGCCGTCGCTGGCGGCGATGATGATCGCCCAGTCCGGCGCGGAGTCGCTGGCCGGGCTGGAGCGGGTGTTCATGGGAGCCGAGCCCATGCCCCCCGCCCTCGCCGCGCAGATCGACGCGGTGGTCCCGGGCGGCCTGGTGAACCTGTACGGCCCCACGGAAACCACTGTCTGGTGCACCGCGCACCCCGTCACGCCCGGGGAGGGGACCATCCCCATCGGCCGGCCCGTCGCGAACACGCGCGTCCTGGTGCTGGACGAGGGGCTCCGCCCGCAGCCGGTGGGGGTGCCGGGCGAGCTGTACGTCGCCGGCACCGGGGTGACGCGCGGCTACCTGAGCCGCCCGGAGCTCACGGCCGCGACGTTCGTCCCCGACCCGTTCTCGGCGGAGGCGGGCGCGCGGATGTACCGCTCGGGCGACCGGGCGCGCTGGCGCGCGGACGGCGTGCTGGAGTACCTGGGCCGCCTGGACGCGCAGGTCAAGGTGCGCGGCTTCCGCATCGAGCCGGGCGAGGTGGAGGCCACGCTCGCGTCGCACCCGGCGGTGCGCGAGGCGGTGGTGGTGGCGCGGGAGGACGTGCCGGGCGACCTGCGCCTGGTGGCCTACGTGGTGCCGGAGCCCGGCGCCGCCGCCGACCCCGCCGCCCTCAAGGCGCACCTCCGCGAGCGCCTGCCGGACTACATGGTGCCCGGCGCGTTCGTGGCGATGGAGAGGCTTCCGTTGACTCCCAGCGGAAAGGTGGCGCGGCGGGCGCTCCCCGCGCCCGAGCAGTCCGCGCCGGGGGCGGCCTACGTGGCGCCGCGCACCGCGACCGAGGAGCTGCTGGCCGCGATCTACGCCGAGGTGCTGCGGGTGGAGCGGGTGGGAGCGCAGCAGAGCTTCTTCGACCTGGGCGGCCACTCGCTGCTTGCCGTCCGTGTGATCTCGCGGGTGCGCGACGCGCTGGGCGTGGAATTGACGGTGCGCGCGCTCTTCGAGGCGCCCGGCGTGGCGGAGCTCGCCGAGCGGGTGGAGGCGCTCCGCCAGTCGGACGCGCCGGAGGCGGAAGCGGCGTTGGGGCTCATGCCGATAGAGCGCTCGTCCCGGCGCAGGGTGAGGGGGCGGCCGCGGGCCTGACGGGAGGCGCGCCGTCCCGCGGCGCCCCAACCACGGAATGGCCACGACGCGAAACGGC
>JBEVLE010000807.1:0-6615 GCA_040509335.1 Longimicrobiaceae bacterium
CCCACCCCCGCGCAGGGGTGGGGCTTTTTGCCGTTGCGGTTCCGCAGTACCCCCATGATCCGTTGCGGAGGGAGACAGCCGGGCAGTTTCGGCTGGCTCACTCCGGCGAAGGGAGACCCGGGGGCAGTTTCCCGGGGCTTCCGGAGCCCGCGCAGGAAACAGGCCGGCAGTTTGGCCTGGTTCCGGAGCGGCCCCGGCCCAACCCCTGCCCCCGACGATCAGCCCGAAGCTCCTTACGCCACCTTTTCCCGCAACGGCGCCATCTCCGCACGCAGGCGGGCGAGCGCCTTGGAACGCACCTGCGACACGCGCGACTCGGTCAGCTCCAGGATGGCGGCGATCTCGTGCAGCTTCAGCTCCTCGTAGTAGTACAGGGTGAGCACGATGCGCTCCTGCTCCTTGAGGCCCAGGATGGCGTCGCGCAGGATCTCCACCTCCTCGCCCAGGTTCAGCCGGTCCTCGATGTCGCGGTGCGTTTCGCCGGCGAGGAACTCCGCCGGGGCGAGCGCGCGCCCCTCGCGGTCGTCGCCGCCGGAGCGCTCGTCCAGCGGCACGTGCACCGTGCCCTCCACCTCGCCGCTCCAGCGCCAGAACGTTTCCACGTCCACCCCCATGTGCTCCGCCACCTCGCGGTCCTCGGGGGCGCGCGCCAGGACGCGCATCAGCGACTCGCGCGCGGCGCCGATCTCGCGCGTCTTGCGGCGCACCGAGCGGGAAACGTGGTCCTGCCGCCGCAGCTCGTCCAGGATGGAGCCGCGGATGCGCGGCGCGGCGAAGGTGCTGAACGCCAGCCCGCGCGAGGCGTCGAAGCCGTCCAGGGCGTTCATCAGCCCCATGGTCCCCGCAGACACCAGCTCGTCGAAGTCCACGTCCACCGTGAGGGTGCGGGACACCTGCCGGGCCACGTGGTGCACCAGGCCCAGGTGCTCGGTGAGGAGCCGCTCGCGCTCGACGAGGTCTCCACTCACCCGAGTGTTCCTGAGCGCCTTCGTCGTGGTCATGGTTCCGATCTCCGGTGGAGGGATTGTGGGGCGGGGACGCGTGGTTTGCAGGCCCCTGTAAGGGCAGACCGCATACCGCCGACGGCACGCCCCGTCCGCACCTTCCAACCGGCTGCGCAACAGTTACTTATGGTTTTCGGCGACGATCTCCCGTGGACGGCAAAAGGCGCTGTGCGGCAGATTGTGCCGCGGGGGGAGTGCCCGTTTTTGCCGGTCGGCCGGGCCGGCGGATCTTGCCGGGCGGCCCGCGCGGGTGCTACCTGAAGGGAGGCCCTTCGTCCCCACCCCGCCTCCATCCATGACACCACGCGTTCACCTCCGGCTGGCGGGGCTCGGAGCCGCCGCCGCCCTGTTCCTGGCGCTGGACGCCGCCGCCGCATCGGCGCAGGCGGACGCCTGGCACCGGCTGGTCGCGGAGGCCGACTCCGTGGGTCCGGACACGCCGCGCTTCGCGCCCAGCCGCTGGCTTGAGTGCGGCGCCGGCGTCGAGCGGGCGGACAGCGTGCAGGTTTCGGGTAGGCCGGAGGGGTTCCTGTTCGCGCGGCGCTCCATGCACACGCGCGGCTACTTCGACTACCAGGACCTGCCGCCGGCGGGCTCGGCCCGCTTCGCGGTGCGCAGCGTCCTGTGCCACGAGGAGGGGGGCCACCCGTACACGTTCGTGCTGGAGCGGGACCACCGGTACTTCTACCTGGTGTTCTCGCTGCGGAAGAAGCCCACGTACGAGGCGCTGGCCTTCCGCTCGGCCGCGGGCGACTGGCGCCCGTTCCTGTGGGATCCCGCAGGCCGCACCTTTGCCGCGAGCAAGGCGAAGCGCCCCGGGGGAGCGGGCCGCCCGTGACCGCGGAGGCGCGCACTGGAAGGTCCACGGCCTCCGCGCGGAGCCGGAGCGCATCCCGGCCGGCACGCGCCCTCGCCCGACCGTCATCCATCACCTGGAGCTGCGTCTCATGCCCTTCGGCCTCGGCGTATTCGAAACCGTCCTCATCCTCGCGGTCCTCGTCGGCATCCCCGTCGCGGTGGTCGTGCTGCTCATCCGCTCCCAGACTCGCGGGATGGGCGCGGACCGCCCCGCGAGCCCGCCGGCCGCCCCGCAGCTGACGGCGGAGCTGGACGCCACGCGGCAGCGGCTGGAGGAATTGGAGGAGAAGCTGGCGCGCACGGAGGAGAAGGTGACGTTCACGGAGTCGCTGCTCGACGAGCGCCGAAAGGGCCGCTAGGCGCCGGGGAGCCGGCGCTCCCCCGCCGCCCGACACCCCTGCCCCGATTCCCGTCCACCCATGGAGCCATCGGCCGTTCCGGAAGCGCCCGAGGCGGCTGCGCGGGGAAACAGGCCGTCTGCGCCGTGCCCTGGCCGCCGAGCTGCGCGTTCGGGGCGGACGGTGATCATGACGGTTTTGGACGCCGGGTTCGGGCGTGCCCCTCGCTGGCGCTCGGGTCGGGCTTCGGCTCCGTAAGGCAGCAAACAACGCTGCCTAACGGAGTCGAGCCCCGGCGGAAACTACCCCGCCGGGTCTCGCCCCTTCGGGCCGAAATCCCTCACGCGGCTCCGGGGGCGGCCTCGACATCTACCGGTTGACTCCCCTTCTCCTGCTCCATGCGAAAGTTCAGCGTCACGACCGACATCGCCGCGCCCGCGGAGCGGGTGTGGGAGGTGATGAGCGACGTCGAGCGGTGGCACGAGTGGACGCCCTCGGTCACCCGCGTCCGGCGGCTCGACGCCGGGCCGCTGGCGGTGGGGAGCCGGGCGGTGATCCGCCAGCCCAGGTTCCCGCCGGCGCTGTGGAAGGTCGTCGCGATCGAGCCGGGGCGGAGCTTCACCTGGGTGAGCGTCGCGCCCGGGCTTCGCGTGGTGGGCCACCACGCCGTCGAGCCGACGGCGGCCGGAAGCCGCGCGACGCTGTCGCTGGACCTCCAGGGGATCTTCGGCGGCGTGTGGGGGCGGCTGACGAAAGGGATCACCGAGCGATACCTCGCCTTCGAGGCCGGAGGGCTCGCCGCGCGCAGCGTGGACCCCGCCTTCCGCCACGGCGCCGCGGGCCGCTGAGCCAGTCGCGGCATCCCGTCCCGCTGCGGCACACCTGCCCCACCCCCGCCGCCGGGTGTTCCGCCCGTGTCCCGGTCCGCGTCCCGGCCTCCGAGGCTGCTCCAGCGGCCCGCCCGGTGCAAGAACGGCATTCCCCGACATTTACACGCATGGCGCGACACGGCCGCCGCGCGGGCGCGGCACGTGCAAAAGCGGGCGGGCGTACGTGGTCCCTCCTTTCGCCCCGCACCCCCATTCCCCAATGCGACTTCCATCCCTCGCGTCCGCCATGCTGCTCTGCGCGGCCATGCCGCTCCTCGCCCAGGCCCCCGCCGAGACCGAGGTCACGCCCGAGCAGTTCGAGGCCGGCCTGCACTACCAGACCGGCTCCATCCCGGTGAAGGGGGGCCTCGCCACCCTGAACCTGCCCGCCGGCTACCGCTTCCTCGGTCCGGAGGACGCCCAGCGCGTGCTCGTGGAAGCGTGGGGGAACCCGCCGGGCGAGAGCGTTCTCGGCATGGTCTTTCCGCCGAAGACGGGGCCGTTCAGCGAAACCGGCTGGGGCGTGATCGTGGAGTACTCGGACGACGGGTACGTGGACGACGAGGAGGCGCAGGGCATCGACTACGCGAAGCTGCTGGGGGAGATGCAGGAGGCCACGCGGGAGGAGAACTCCGAGCGGGTGGAGAACGGCTACGAGGCGGTGGAGCTCGTGGGGTGGGCGGCCTCGCCGCGCTACGACGCGGCGAGCCAGAAGCTGTACTGGGCCAAGGAGCTGAAGTTCGGCGACGCACCCGGCCGCACGCTCAACTACGACATCCGGGTGCTGGGGCGCAGGGGCGTGCTGAGCCTCAACGCGGTCGCGGCGATGGAGCAGCTCCCCCAGGTGGAGCGGGGGATGCAGGAGCTCCTCGGGTTCGTGGAGTTCAACCAGGGCCACCGCTACGCCGACTTCGTGCCCGGGACCGACCGGGTGGCGGCGTACGGGATCGGGGCGCTGGTGGCCGGGCAGGTGGCGGCGAAGGCGGGGTTCTTCAAGCTGCTGCTGGGTGGGCTCGTCGCGATGAAGAAGTTCGTGGTCCTCGCGTTCATCGGCGCCGCGGCGTTCCTCCGCCGGCTGTTCGGCCGGGAAAAGGCCCGGCCGGGATCGCCGGGACAGGCGGCCTAGCCGCCGCGCCCGCGGGTTCGCGGAGCGGCGGAATAATTTACCCGGGTGATATTGACGCGAGTGTTTCACCCGGGTATAATTCGCGCCGACCCGAACCGGAGCCCGCGATGAACCGCAGAGAGCTGACCCGCGCGTACAGGGACACCCCCCGCCCCATGGGCGTGTACCGGGTGCGAAACACCACCGACGGCCGGTCGCTCGTCGGCCGGTCCGTGGACCTGCCGGCGATCCTGAACCGGCAGCTCGCGCAGCTCCGGCTGGGCGTGCACCCGAGCGCGGAGCTGCAGCGCGACTGGAACGCGCTGGGGCCGGATGCGTTCGCCTTCGAGGTGCTGGACACGCTGGAGCCGCCGGAGCGGAGCGACTACGACCCGTCCGGCGACCTGCGCGTGCTGGAGGCGCTCTGGCTGGAGCGGCTGGAGCCGTTCGGCGAGCGCGGCTACACGCCGCGCCCGCGGCCCGGCTCCTGAGGCGCGCCATGCCCCCGGCGAGCGAGACTCCGGCGCGGGTCACGGCGTTCGACGGCCACCAGCGCCTGGCGTCCGGCCCGCTGCACGACGTCGCCCTGGCGGTGAAGCGCGCCGCCGGGGGCGGAGCGGCCGGCCCGCTCCTGGTCTTCGACGACGCGACGGGGCGGGTCGTGGACGTGGACACGCGCGGGACCGAGGCGGAGGTGGTGGCGCGGCTGTCGCCCGGGGGCTCCGCCGCCGGCGGGACCGTCGAGTCGGACCCCGCCGCTCCGCGCGGCCGGGGGCGGCCCAGGCTGGGCGTGGTGGCCCGCGAGGTGACGCTGCTGCCGCGCCACTGGGAGTGGCTCGCCGCCCAGCCGGGCGGCGCCTCCGTGGCGCTGCGGAAGCTGGTGGAGGAGGCGCGCCGCGGCGGCGCGGATGCGGACCGGCGCCGCGCCGCGCGGGACGCCGCCTACCGCTTCGCCTCGGCGCTCGCGGGGGACCTGCCGGGCTTCGAGGAGGCCGCGCGCGCTCTCTTCGCGGACGACCGGGAGCGCTTCGGCGCACTGGTGGCCGCGTGGCCGGAGGACGTCCGCGACCACGCCGCCGCGCTCGCGTTCGGAAACAGCGGAGCCTTGTAACCGGTCCGCCTTCGCCGTACCGTACGCTCCAGCCCTTCCGGGAGAACGGGGCCGGAGCCACCTCAGCCGGTTTCGACAGCACATGGGCAAGGTCGTCGACTGCATCACCCCCGAGCTGCGCGCCTTCATCGAGGAGCAGCCCCTGTTCTTCGTCGCCTCGGCCCCGCTCGCGGAGGACGGGCACGTGAACCTGTCGCCCAAGGGGCTGGACTGCCTGCGCGTCCTGGGTCCCCACGAGGTCGCCTACCTGGACCTGACGGGGAGCGGCAACGAGACGGCCGCCCACCTGGCGGAGAACGGGCGCATCACCCTCATGTTCTGCGCGTTCACCGGGGCGCCGAGGATCCTGCGGCTCTACGGCCGCGGCCGCGTGGTGCTGCCCGGCGCGGAGGGGTGGGACGCGCTGCGGGGGCTCTTCCCCGAGTACCCGGGCGTCCGGCAGGTGATCGCGGCCCGCGTCACCCGCGTGCAGACCTCGTGCGGCTTCGCGGTGCCCCGCATGGAGACGGCGGGGCAGCGGGACACGCTGCTGCGCTGGGCGGAGGCGAAGGGCGACGCGCTCCCCGCCTACCGGGCGGAAAAGAACTCGCGCAGCATCGATGGGCTGCCGGCGCCGCTCGCGGCGCCCGCGCCCGCGGGCCCGCTCAGCTCCCCGCCGGGGTGAAGCGCCGCCGCACGGTCATGTGGTAGACCGGCTGCTGGTTCTCCATCATCACGTGGAGCGAGCCGGCGTCCCGCATCTCCGCGACGGCCCGGCCCAGCGCCGCCTGGAGCGCCTTCGCGTTCGCCTTCCCCACCTCCTCCAGCATCTCCTCCTCCACCTCCCCCTCCAGCGCCGCCCGCGTCCCCGCCGCAGCCCCGCGCCGCGGGTCCGCGGGCACCGCGAAGCGCTCGTGCGACACGTCCACCGTGGTGCCGAACTCGTGGGCGCTCACCGTGCGCGACGCGTAGCTGTTGGTGCGGCGCAGGTCGGACTGCGTCGCGTCGGTGCGGATGGCGGAGGTCACCTTCATGCGGTAGCGCGGCAGCCCCAGGCTGTCCAGCCGCGCGTGGAAGCGGCGGCCCAGCTCCACCAGCATGGCGCGCGCGTCCGGCGTCACGTACGGCACCGAGTGGTCCATCTCGCGCAGCACCCAGTGCTCCGTGCTGTCCCCCAGCGCCACCAGCCGCCCCTCGCGCTGCAGCCGCTCGATCTCCGCCTCGCCTGAGGCGCGCACCCCCATCGTCCGCGCCGTGGCGATCTGCGTGGCGTTGACGTCCCGGCGCAGTTCCGCCACCTCGCGCGCCCCCAGCGGCGCCGCCCGCGCGAAGGCCGCCGCCAGCGAGTCTC
>JBEVLE010000808.1:0-6548 GCA_040509335.1 Longimicrobiaceae bacterium
CTCTACCTTGAGGTCCAGGTGGACACTTGGGTTCACCACAAGCATGGGGCACCTCCCTTTCTCGCGATGGGGTGTGGTGCCTCATGTTTTTTCGTCCCCCCCTCCCATGTCAACGAAAATTTATACTGCCCAAAATTCGCCCCACTACAATGCTCGTTGGCTGCCAATAGACGCCTACACAACGCACCCTAAACCATCTATCAGGCTAGAACGATGACCCTTGACGAATTGCACGAGCATAAGCTCCTGACAGCATCTCTTGAGAATGTAAAACCTCTTCTCTCACTTGCAGAGGACCGGACTCGCCGAGCGTTTACGAAGGGAAAGTTTCGTTCCGATGAGGAGGCGACCTTGTCCCCTGAGGAAAGTTACCATCTGCAAGTTTTCAACTATTCTACGACACTTCTAAGCACCATCGATAAAGCTGGAACTTGCCAGCTACTACTCAGAAGGTTTCCCGAGGGTTATTACGACAGAGCCAGCGGGATCACACCATTCACCTGGATGTCTTATCATTATGGCTACTACATCGTGATACTGAACAGCATTGTCGACATCGCACTAGTGTTGACAAATGTAGCCTTGACACTTGGGTTTGAGGAAAAAAAATGTAAGTGGCACACTATCGTGAAGGATTCGCGTGTACGGCGCCTCAAGCTCAACGATGTTCTTGAGAAGCTTGATAAAGTGATTACAGTTCGCCGTGAGTTGCGAAACGTTCATGTTCATCGTGGCGAAGACATAAACCTCGCCAAAGTTCTTGACGATGATCTTGTTAACGCGTATCACCTGATCGACTTTACGACCCGCATCTCGCAAAAAGCTAACAATGGCACAGATACGCTAGATCCTGAAAAGCAAGCTCTCCTAGAATATGGGCATCGGACCACTTCATCCGACTTAAATGTCTCGATTCAAACAGAGCTTGACTCGATCATCAACGTAACAGGGGAGCTCTTTAACTCATTATATCGGTATTACAATGCGGCCACCAAAATTTTTGCCGCAGCAAAATTGGCGGAACGCTTTCAACAGTCCGATCAGGACAAGTAGCCGCTCTGCTCCGGCGACGGTCATCTCTCGCTCAGCCCGCCGAGCTCCCCTCCTCCGCCAGTACCCGCCGGAGCGTCGCCAGGCCGTAGGCCAGGCGCGACTTCACGGTGCCGGTGGGCAGCTCCAGCACTGCCGCGGTCTCGTCCAGCGTGAGCCCGTCCAGGTAGTGCAGGGCCACCACCGCGCGGCTGGCGGGTGAGACGCGCTCCAGCAGGGCGGGGAGGCGCGCCAGCAGCCCCTCGCCCGCCGGCTCCGGCTCCGGCACTGCCGCCACGTCGGGCGGCAGCTCGTCGTGCGTGCGCTCGTGGTGCCGGAGCCGCCGCAGCGCGCGGAAGATCTCGCGGCTGGCGATGCGGCGCGCCCACGACGCGAAGGCGCGGGGCTCCCGCAGCGCGGGGAGCTTGCGGAACAGGAGCACCAGCACCTCCTGGAGCACGTCCGCCGCGGCGTCCCCGTCGCGCACCATCACGGCCACGTACGGCAGCAGCATCGCGTGGGCGTGCTCCAGCAGCGCCTCCAGCGCCGCGCGGTCGCCGGCCTGCGCGCGCAGCACCAGCCAGGCGGTCTCGCGCGCCCTGGACCCGGGCGGAGAGGGAGCGTCGCTCATCCGGCGGCGGCTACGCGTCCCCGCGCCGCTCGTCCAGGAGCTGGATGGCGTGCAGCAGCCGCGCGTTCTCCGCGCTCGCGCGGCTGGCGATGGCCACCAGCCCCAGCGCCAGCGTGCTGTAGGTGAGCACCGCCAGGATCAGCATCAGCAGGTGGGTGGGGTCACCGAAGTCCATCACCAGCAGCGCCGCCGCCAGGAGAACCACCTCCACGGCCGCGGCCGCGTACAGCACCGTGCGGGACGTGCGCTCGCGGCGGTCCGCCTCCTCCAGCGCCGCGCGCACGGGCGAATCGTTCCGGTCCGGATGGATCATGGTCGTTTCCTCGTGGGAGGGTGGATCGTGGCCGCGGGAGGGTCGTGGGCGGCCGGGCACCGTGGGGCTCAGCGCGCCGCTTCCACGCGGCGCTCCAGCTCCGCCCGGAAGCGCTCCCGGTCGTCCACGGCCAGGCCGATGCGGCGCACGTCCTTCCTGACGTAGCCGTACAGGCCGTCCACGCGCACCGGCTCGCGGAGCTCCACCAGGAGCCGCGCCGGGCCGAGCGTCACCGCGTGCAGGTACCCCGGCGCCCGGCGCGCGGGAGCCCCCGCTCCCGCCGCGCCCAGCGACGCCACGTCGCCGTAGGGCACCCGCACGCTCCAGACAAGGCCGACGCGCACGTGCAGCGCATCCGCCGTGAGCAGCACGGGCCGCAGCCGCACGGCCTGGAAGTGCCCCAGCAGCCACACCAGCCCGTACAGGCTGAGGGCGGTCAGAGCCCACGCGGCCGTGGCGCTCCAGCGCTCCACCAGCAGGTGGACGGCCACCGTCTCGACCACCACCATCAAGGCCGCCGCGGCCAGGACCCCGCCGTAGCCGTTCCCACGGTGCGAGGTGAAGCCCAGCTCGCCCTCCCGCACGTCCGGCCGGGCACGCCACGCCAGCAGCGCGTACCCGAGCAGGGCGGCCTCGTGCGCGACGGCATCCGCAGCGAGCGGAGAGGGCAGCACCTGGCGCAGCGTCGCCCGGAGCCTGTCGAGCGGGTCCCCGCGCCCCGCGGCCGGCGCCGATCTGCCGCGATGGAGCCGGAGCGCCACGTAGCCGAGCAGCAGCAGCTCGGCCGGGACGACCAGACCGCCCAGCAGGTCCAGGTAGCGGCGGTTCTCCTCCGGGAGCACCAGGGAGGCGCCGAACAGGCTTCCCAGGAAGACGGGAACCAGCGTGACCACGGGCAGCCGCATCGTCCGGACGACGAGCAGGTAGAACAGCGCGGGGACGGCGACCACCAGGTCGAAGGTGATGGCGCCCGCCCCCAGCTCCGGCCGGGTCGGCAGGAGCCGCGGGCCCACGACGAGCAGCTCCGCGGCGTAGATCGCAGCCAGCAGCAGCACGAAGGCGGCGATGGGAATTCTGGGATATCGGTGAACGGCGGTCATGAGATGCGCTCTCGTCGTGTGTGCGTCGGGATCGTCAGCCGAGGGCCCGGAAGAGCACGGCTCCCAGGAGCAGCGCTTCGACGATCGCGAAGCCGATGACGACCCACTTCCGGGCCCGCGCGCTCCGGTCGTCCATGTCCCCTCCCCTCCGCATGGGTTCGCGCGGCGTTCTTGGGTTGCCCGCCGCTGCATGCATGGAGGCGCAGAGCCCCGCAAGTGTTCGAATCACACCCGAACGAAGACCCCCGACCCTCGCATGACAGCTTCAGAAGGACCGTTCCGGTGGGACCCGTCCCGCCGGGCCCAGCTGGGCACCCTGCTGCGGGGCGAGCCCGCGGAGCAGTACCCCGAGTTCCTGGACGACCTGCGGGAGTGCAGCGCTCGCGTCGTCGCGCGCGCGGGCGACGGCAGGCTGGTCCTCGTGGGGCGCTCCCCGGAGAGCATCCACGACTACCTGGCCGGGGTGCTGGAGGACACCTCCTGGCGCGAGCGGCGCACCCTGCTCAACCTGTCCGTCTACCGCTGGTCGGCCGGCGAGATCGCGGGCTCCGGGCACGCCGGGCTCGCGTCGCTGCGCGCGCAGCTCCGGAGGATGGGCCTCGATCCCGCCGCAGTCGCCGCAGCCCCGCGGCCGGTCGTGCTGGTGGACCTGGTGTCCTCTGGGGGCACGCTGGGCGTGGTCCAGGAGTTGCTCGTTCGCTGGGCCGGGGAGAGCGGCGTGGATCCCGCCGCCGTGCGCCGCCGCCTGCGCTTCGTCGGCATCATCGCGCGCCACGGGAACCGGCCGCGGCACTGGATCTGGTCGCGGGACGTGGCGTGGACGGCGGCCTACCGGCCGGGAGCGCTGCGGAGCGTGGCCGTGCCCTGGCGGCTGTGGGACTACCTGGGAAACCGCCAGGCCAAGGCGGCGCGCTGGAACCCGCCCTTCGTGTGGGGAAGGGAGGAGATGCGGGAGCCCCCGCGCGAGCGCGAGAACCTGGAGGCGCTGCGGCTCGCCGTGCGGGTGTACGAGCACGGCCGGGGCGCGGCGGAGCGGGAGCGCTTCGCCGCGGCGCTCGCCGCCGAGCCGGAGATGCGGGACCGCTGGCTGCGGCGGCTGGTGGCGGAGCTGCGGTCCGGCGGCCGGGCGCGGCGGGAGACGCGCCGCACCGCCGGAGGCCGGCGCTGGATCCAGAGGGGAGACCGGCCGGGCCGGAGATGACGTAGCGACAGCTCATATGAACCGTCAGCGCATGCTCCGGCTGTACGAACTGTGATCAAGCGCCGCGTATTCTTCGAATTGCGCGATGGATCATCGACCTCGGAACACCCATGAGAACCAGCTTGTCCATTTGTTCTGACAGCAGTACCACATCCTCCTTGAAGCGTGACAAAAGACTCAACGTGTATACGTTGAGCGGCAACAGATACCCCGGATCTAGGCTCCGGCAACTGTCGCGCAAAACGGTGAGAGTGGGATCTTCCCCCCCGTAGTACCTGAGGTGAAAGCCTTTATTCAGCTCGTTCTGAGAAGTCCATTCCGAGCCTCTTCGCTCCTCCAGGCGCCGCGTGTAACGCAGAACGGACTCGTCATCTCCCAAGAGCCCGAGTGCGATGTGGAACCCGCGATACAGAAAACGCGTCGGAAAGTCCGGTCGCCTCCTGGTCACCTCGCGTATCAAATCTCGCTCGCCGGGAAACAGGCGAGACAGGACGATGATCGCATTCTGCCGCGCGACCGTACACTCCGAGCGGGTGTGCTCGTGTAGATAAAGCTCCAGCAACCGGTTCCTTATCACCTCCCCCGAATTCACGAGTTCCATCCGTAAACAGTTGAGGGTATCGTTCATCTCCTTCGCGGGCAGAACCACGTTCAAGCTGTAAAGCCCGCGCTTGTATTCGGAGGTAAGCGCGTCTAGCACGATCTCGGATCTTGCTCCGCCGAGGATCGCCCTGACCCGTTCACCCGGTAGCTTGACACCACGGTACAACCCCCCAGCGGTCATCAACTTGGTTTCCAGCTCCCTTACGATCGTGCGCGCGTCCTCCACGCGCGTATCCCGTCGAAGACGCAAGTAGCGCCCGCGGACCTCGGATTCAGGAACCCGGAAGTCCTCCAGTGCGATCAGAATGACCGGTGGGCGGTTCGCGGGATGGATACTTTCTACGAACTGCAGCTCTTCCCGCGCCCGGGAATCACTACGAAAGGAGTGACCGGAGGCAGCAAACAAGAAAAGGTCACACCTGAGGATCTCGGCCTTCGGAACCAGAGGGCCACCCGCGGGGATCGGGGATGGAGACCTGAACCGGAGCTCCGTGGCCCTGTCGTAGTCTACGGTGAACCGCTTGTCGAGTGCAGACGCGAGATGATCCGTGAGTTCATTGTCTGACCACGAATGCGAAAGGAAGATCCTCGCCACGGACAGCGGATTACCGAATATCTCCCCGCTCATGATTGAACTCCCGTCTTTGCGAGAGAACATCCAGGATCTCTTTCGATATGGATGATACGAGGGAACGCTCACCCATCTCCCAAAATTCCTGCAGGTCGAGCTGGTGAGCTTCCTCGTATTCGGCGGCCTGCAAGACCGTTTCCAGCTTGTCGAGTTCTTTCACGAAGCGTGCTTCCGGAGTTGCACCTGCCTGATACTCCTCCCATATGCTCAGGATCTCACCATTGTCGATCAGATCGCTCAGCCGCTTCATCGCTCCCCCTTCCCTTCGGTTCTTCTCCTCGACCGGTATTCCATCGTGGGGCGTGATATCACCCACGATCGATTCCGCTAGGTCGTGTATGAGCGCCATGGTGAGACAACGCTCCACGTCGATGGGCCCATCTACATCCTTCGCGAGGACGAGAGCAAGGAGGCAGACACGGAATGTATGGTCCGCAACTGACTCGGGGTCTCTGATCCCCTGGAGGAGCCAGCCGGCACGACTTGTCTCTTTGAGGCGCCCAGCCAGCCGGAAGAACTGCAGCAAACTGTCAACTCGCTCTGACGTCATTCCGGCCTCAATGCTCGAAGCTACACATGGCCACGCTCTCCACGCGTGTCGGAAATCGGATCACTGCCTCAGTCACGCCCCGCACTTACCGCTGGCCATTCCCCAGCGCCTCGATCGCGTCCACCTCCAGCACTCCCCGCACCCCGGGCTCCGTCGCGGCCCGCAGCGCCGCCCGTGCCACCCGCTCCACGGGGAGCGGCCGCGCCCGTCGCGCACCCGCGCCCAGCACCGGGACCCGCGCCGCCGCGCGCAGGAGCGCGGCCGCCGGCGCCGAGAATCCCCGCCGCGGCCCGTACACGAACCCCGGCCGGAGCACCACCCCGCGGAACGCGCACCCCAGCACCTCGCGCTCCGCGCGGCGCTTGGCGGCGATGTACGCCTCCCCGAGCAGCGGGGGGGGGGGGCCCGCCGCCCCCGGGCCGACAGCGAACACCCCCCCCCCCCCCCCCCCCCCCCCCCCCCCCCCCCCCCCCACCCCGCGGAAGCGCAC
>JBEVLE010000809.1:0-6588 GCA_040509335.1 Longimicrobiaceae bacterium
GCCGGGCAGTTTCGGCTGGCTCACTCCCGCGGAGGGAAACCCGCCGGCAGTTTGGCGGGGTTCCCGGAGCCCGTGCAGGAGACGGACGGCAGTATCGTCCGGCTCCGGAACGGCCCCGGTACCACGCACAAAAACGACGGCCCCATGCCGGAGCACGGGGCCGTCGAGCAGGACGATCGGGAAGCAGAAGCGGTCAGTGCACGCCCTCCCCGCTGAACACCGCCTCCGCGTAGCCGTTGTCGGGGTTGCCGCCGCGGTCCAGCACCCGGTCCACCGTCCCCGGGCCGCGGTTGTAGGCCAGCAGCGCCAGCCGCTCGTCGCCCTCGTACTTGTCGATGAGCTGGCGGAGGTACTTGAACCCGATGGACAGGTTCACCTCGGGGTCGCGGAGGTCGCTTTCGCGGGTGCCGGGGCGCAGCCAGTCCGCCGTCTTGGGCATCAGCTGCGTCAGGCCCATGGCGCCCACGTGGCTGGTCGCGTAGGACTTGAACTCGCTTTCCGTCCGCACCAGCCCGAAGGCGACGTCGGGGTCGATGTCGTTTTCCAGGGCGATGTCGTAGATGGACTCCGCGAGGTCGCGGTCCAGCCCCATCTTCTGGTACTTCTGGACCTTTTCCGCGATCTTGGTCTCGCGCGGGTCCTCCGCCTTCACGGCGGCGTCCTCCCTGGCGGCGGCCCACGCCTGGGCCACGGCGCGCTCGTTGATCCCCGTCACGGGCGACATGGAAAGGATCTGCTCGTGCGACGGGTTGGTGCGCATGGCGCCCTGGTAGCGCGCCATCGCCACCGGCGCCGCGGCCCCGGTGATCGCCAGCCCCATCAGCCCGTGGCGCACCGGGTTGCGGCGGATGCGCTCCATGGTGGACCGCCGGCGCCGCCCCACGTCGGGCGCGCTCCGCAGCGCGGAGGGCATGTCGCCGTCGTACGCGCGGCGGTAGCGCGGGTTCAGGCGCGGAGCCGAAACCGGCTCGCCCCCGTCGTACGCGGCGGGCCACCGGCGGCGCGCGTGCCCCACGGGGTGGCGCGGCCCCGGATTCCCTCGCTCCCACGGCGGCGGCGGGCGTCTCTTCCTCGGCTGCATTCCGTCCTCCTTGAGGGGCGTATCCGATCTATCCGGCAGTATCCCGTAAACCGTTTTTAGGATTCGCTTTGGGGAGCACGTTGCGTGCCACCGAGCCGTTTGTTCCCACCCCCGCGGCGGCGCGCGCGCGGGGCCGTTGCGGGGCGGGGGCGCGCGCGGCATCTTCCCTGGTCCACTCCGTGCTCCGCACCCGCACCCGGACTCCCCTGGCGACCACCCCCGGCGGCGCTCCGCCCGCCCCCCGCACGACGATTCCCGGAGGCCCGCGGTGAACCTGCGCCTGCGCGCCCTGGTCGCCTTCCTGCTGCTGCTGCTGGCGTGGAAGGTGGGCAGGGAGCTGTACGACTGGCGCGCGCACGCGGACGACCGCGCGCGCCTGGTGGGGGTGCGCGGGCGGCTGGTGGACGCGGGGGCGGAGATCATGCGGACGCGGGCGGAGCTGGACACCCTCAAGCGGGTGCTGGACCGCGAGGACGGGGCGCTGGAGCGCGAGCGGCGCGCGCTGCGCGCCTACGACCACCGGGCGGAGGGGAGCACGCTCCCCACGCACGTGTACGAGGCGTACCGCGCGGACCTGGACCGCTACAACCAGCACGTGGCCCGCCGCAACGACAGCTTCCACGCCTGGCAGGGGGTGCTGGCCCGCAACCACTCGGCCGTGGACCGCTACAACGCGCTCGCCGATTCGCTGCGCGCAGTGGCGGAGGTGCTGGGCGATCCGTACTACGCGGTGCCCACGCCGCTGGAGGCCGCCGCCGAAAAGAGCGCGCCCCCGCCGGCGCCCTGACGCCCCGCCCCTTACCTCCCACTCCCCTCCCCCGGCCCGCCCGCGATGCGCCGCACCCCACTCCTCCTCCCCGCGCTCCTGCTCGGCCTCGCGTCCTCCGCCCCGGCGCAGGAGGTGGGTGTGGAGCGCGGCGGCGTGACCTTCCGCCCCTCCGCCACGGCGCCGATCCGCCGCATCACCTCCTCCGGGCTGGACTCCGAGCCCGCCCTTTCGCCGGACGGGCGCCGGGTCGCCTGGGTCCGCGCGACGCCCCGCGACTCGGTGGAGGGCCCGGCGGGCCGGGTGCCGGCGGGCGAGCTGTGGATCGCGCGGACGGACGGCTCCGGCGCGCGCAGGCTCGCGCGCGGCCGCGCGTCGCGGGAGCCGCGCGAATTGCTCGCCGCGCTTTCCGCCCCCCGGTTCTCGCCCGACGGGCGGGAGGTGTACTTCCTCAGCCGGGCGTGGGCCACCTCCGGGGCGCTGCACGCGGCGGACGCCGCCACGGGGCGGCGGCGCTTCGTGGCCCCCTCCAACGGCTACGAGGTGGTTTCCCGGGGCCGCTGGCGCGGGCACCTGGTGGTGTGGCAGCACCGCTACTTCCTGGCGGGCGGGTCGTACGACTGGGCGTGGCTGCTCACGCCGGCGGGCGCGGAGGTGGGGCCCGTGGGCGAGACGGAGGGCGCGGTGGCGGAGTTCCGGGCCACGTACGCGGAGGAAGCGCCCGGAGCGTAGCACGGCCGGGGGAAACCGGGATTTTTCCGGGAACGGGTCGTGCAAAGCGTGCGGGCGGACTCTGCACTCTCGCGGGGGAGATGACCAGCAAAACCAGCCGAAAGGCGGCCGCGGACAACGGCGGGGCGACGTGGCGCAGGGTGGGCACGCCCGGGAAGGGCTTCACCTACCTGCGCGCCGACGGCAAGCCGCTCACCAGCAGGGCGGCGCTGGCGCGCATCCAGGCGCTCGTCGTCCCTCCGGCGTGGACCGACGTGGAGATCGCCGCCAGCCCGAACGCAAAGGTGCAGGCCACCGGCGTGGACGCGGCGGGGCGCAAGCAGTACCGCTACCACCCGGACTTCGTGGACAAGGGGTCGCGGAAGAAGTACCGCAAGCTGCTGGAGTACGCCCGCGCCATCCCCCGCCTGCGCGAGGTCACGGGCGGGCACCTGCGGCAGAAGGGGCTGGGCCGCGACAAGGTGCTCGCCACCATCGTGCGGCTGATGATGCGCGGCTTCTTCCGGGTCGGGAGCGAGCGCTACGCGGTGGAGAACAGGACCTTCGGCATCACCACGCTGCGCAAGAAGCACCTGGAGATCGAGGGCAGGGACCTCCGCTTCCGCTACGTGGGCAAGAAGTCCATCCACCAGCACCAGGTGGTCGCCGACACCCCGCTGGTGCGCATTCTCCGCGAGATGGTGAAGCTCCCCGGCCCGCGCCTGTTCCAGTACGTGGACGGGGAGGGAAAAGTGCAGAAGGTGACCGCCCAGGACGTCAACGCCTACGTCAAGGAGAGCCTGGGAAAGCGCTACACCTCCAAGGACATCCGCACCTGGGGGGGGACCGTGCGCGCCGCAACCATCCTCGCCGACCTGGGCCCCCCGAAAAGCGAGGCGGAGGCGAAAAAGAACGTGGTGCTGGCCTGCAAGCTGGTCTCCTCCGAGCTGGGAAACACGCCCGCGGTCTGCCGCTCGGCCTACATCCACCCCGCCGTGCTGGACCGCTACCTCAAGGGCAAGACCATCGAGCCCCTGATGCGCAAGGACGCCCGCCCGGCGGACGACGGGGAGGGACCGGACTACTACCCCGAGGAGGCGGCGCTGATGCGGTTCCTGGAGAAGTGGGGGTGAGGAACGGCAGGGAACAGGGAATAGGGAACAGGGAACAGCCTGCAAGAGAAACGCGCCCCGGCCGGGAGATCCCGACCGGGGGCGCTTTTCGTTGTTCGCGGTTCCGTCGTACCCATATAAAGATGTGCGGAGGGAGACTCGCCGGTGGTTTGGCGAGGCTCACTCCGGCGAGGGGAGACAGCCGGGCTGTTTCGGCTGGCTCCCGGAGCCCGCGGAGGAGACGGACGGCAGGATCGTCCGGCTCCGCAGCGGCCCGCCACGACAGAAAGATGCTAGTCGCCCGTCGTCGTCGCAGCCGGTTCGTGCAGAGCGGCGGACGGCTCCTCCTCGTGGCGGGTGCGGCGCTCGGGGAGCGGGATCTCGTACAGGTAGTACATCTCCCCCACGTTCTCCTTGCGCAGCAGAGCCAGCGACACGTTGAACACCGGCACGCCGCCCGGGGTCTTCCCCTGGAAGGTGCCCACGTGGGCGTGGCCGTGGAAGGCCACCGCGGCGCCGTAGCGGTCCAGCGGCTCGGCCAGGCGGTCGGTGCCCAAAAAGGGATAGATCACCTCGGGCTCGCCCACCACCGTGTCGATGACCGGCGCGTAGTGCAGCACGGCCACGCGGATGGGGGTGGCCAGCTTGCGCAGCGCCAGCTCCAGCTTCTTGACCTCCTCCTGGGTGCAGTCCACGAACGCCTTGGTGGCCGCTTCCCCGAAGGCGGTGAGCGTCCCCCGCCCGAAGCCGCCCATGAACCCCTTGGTGCCGGCGAACCCCACCTGGTCGTTGAGCTCGAAGGTGTCGCCGTCCAGGATGTGCACCCCGCGCTCGCGCAGGATGGCGTGCGCCTCGGCCAGGTGCCCGGACTCGTGGTCGTGGTTGCCCAGCACCGCCACGATGGGGACCTTGACGTCCGCCAGCTCGCCGATCACCACCCGCATCTCCGCGGGCGTCCCCCAGCGCGTGAGGTCGCCGGCCAGCACCAGCACGTCCGCTTCCTGGTTCGCCCGGGCGAACAGCGCCCGGTAGGCGCCCGCGTCCTGCTCGCCGCAGTGGAAGTCGCCCACCGCGGCGATGCGCACCGTGCGGGCGCCGTCGCTCCTGCGCCGGTTGACGCCGCCGCGCGGATCCGCGGCGCCCGCCTGCCCCGTCCCCGTTCCGTTGCCGTCCATCACGCCGTCTCCTCCTCGTCGGGCGCCTCCCCCGGTACCTCGGATTCGATGGTGTCCCGGGCGCGCTCGTCCCACACGTCGGCGGCCTCGATCGCGCGGATCTCGCTGCTCGCCTTCATCTCGCGGATGGCCTCGTCGCGCAGGTCGCGGAAGCCCCACTCGTTGACGTCGATGGCGAAGCTGAAGCGCGAGATGAGCGTTCCCCGCGTGGCCGTCTCGCTGGGCAGCTCGTGCCCCGTTTCCGCGCGGGCGCGCTCCAGCAGGTTGGCCAGCACCCAGTCCGGGACGCGGCTGCGGTACCCCGGGTACACGTAGTAGAACATCTGCAGCTGCGCGAGCAGCAGCGGCCAGTGCGGCCCCGTCTTGTCCACCAGGCGCTGCCAGTCCAGCGTGTCGCCCACGCACAGGATGAGGTGCGCGATGTCCGCCATGTCCTGGCGGTGCCGCTCGTTGATGAACAGCCGGTGCCAGATCAGCTCCTCCGCCGGGGCCACCCGCACCGGCGTGGCGGCCAGGATGGCGGGGGTGCTGTGGCGGTACCAGTCCGGGTCGATCAGCGCCAGCCCGTTCCCCATGCCGTAGATGATGTCCACGAAGAAGGGGTCGTCGATCGCCTTGGCCAGCCAGTGCGACTGCGCCAGCTTGGTGCGGAAGCCGGCCGCGCGCAGCGCTTCCATGGCGGGGACCACCTGCGACGGCTCCACGAACAGGTCCAGGTCCGTGGTCTTGCGGTAGATGCCGGTGTGCTCGTAGATGGCGTACGCCCCCGCCACCACGTAGGGGACACCGGCCTCGTTCAGCGTCCGCAGCGCGCGCTTGTAGATCTCCCGCTCGTCCTCCGGGATCCAGAAGTCGCCGTGGGTGACGGACTTGGCCTCTTCCTTGGTGAGGTCCTGGAGGAACGGGAGGCGCTTGTCGCCGGTGGCTGTCTCGGGCATGTCTCCTCGGAGGGCGATAGGGTCTCGGGTGCGGGAAGGCAAGGATCGGGCCCGGTACCGGGGCGTTTGCACCGCCGCGCGCGGGCGCGTATCTTTGCCGCATGTTCGACGACCTCAAGAATCTGTTCTCGAAGACCTGGGACGCGTTCCAGGCGGAAGCCGGCCGCAGCGAGCCGGAGGACCAGGTGGCGGAGCTGCTCTCGGCCATGCGGCGCGAGATGGTGGAGGCGCGCGCCACCGTCCCCCTGCTGGAGGAGGCGGTGGCGTCCGCGCGCGCTGCCCTGGAGCGCGAGCGCCGCGCCCTCGCGGACGTGGAGCGCCGGCGCGGCCTGGCCGAGCGCATCGCGGACGCGGAAACGGTGCGCGTGGCGGACGAGTTCGCCGCCAAGCACCGGGCGCGCATCGCCGTGCTGGAGGACAAGGTGCGCGCCGCGGAGGCGGAGCTGGAGCTGCGCAGGCGCGAGGTGACGGAGATGACGCGCCAGTACAAGGACGCGGACGCCAACCGCTTCGCCCTGCTGGCGCGCATCCGCACCAGCCGCGCGCAGGGCCGCATGGGCGCCGCCCTGGGCGACGACGCGCCCCCCTTCGCGGACCTGGGCCGCATGGGCGAGACGCTGGACGAGCGCGCCCGCTACGCCGAGGCGCTGGACGAGCTGGAGGACCTGGACGCCCCCCCGCCCCCCCCGCGCCCCACCGCCTCCGACATGGAGGAGCGCCTGCGCGAGCTGAAGCGCCGCATGGGCCAGCAGTAGCCCGCGGAGCGGGAGCAAGCGAAAGACAAGGGCTCCGCCTCCCGTTCGGG
>JBEVLE010000810.1:0-9579 GCA_040509335.1 Longimicrobiaceae bacterium
CGGCCAACATGTCGCTGGGCGTCAACATCCTGCTGGCGCTGGTCGAACGTACCGCGGCCCTGCTCGATGCCGACTACGACATCGACATCCTGGAGATGCACCACCGCAACAAGATCGATGCGCCGTCGGGCACCGCCCTGGCGCTCGGCAAGGCCGTGGCGGCGGCGACCGTCGCGCGCGCCGGCGCGGACGGCATGAGGAGCGCCGTCGGCGACGCGGCCCAGTGGAAGGCGCTCGCGGACAGCGCCGCGGCGCGCGGCGAGATCGCCTGGGTGAGCCAGGAGACTCCCGCCCGGCCGCCGATGCTCCCCAACTTCGGCCGGGTGCGGGCCTGGACCATGACGGCGGAGGAGTCGGCGGCGCTGCGTCCGGCCGCGCCCCCTTCCACCCGCTCGGAGCAGATGAGGCGGGAGGTGGCCGAGGTGAAGCACGCGGTGGACAACCTGACGCGCGAGCAGTTCGCCGTCGCCCTGCGCTGGAACGACGGCGCCGGCACCTACACGCCGCCCGGGCACTGGAACGACATCGCGGCGGAGCACGTCCGCGACGCCCGCATGAGCGAGGTGCGCGCGGCCCGCGTCTTCGCCGTGCTCAACATGGCGATGCACGACGCCGCGGTCGGCTGCTGGAGCGTGAAGTACCTGTACTTCAATCCCCGCCCCAGCCAGATGGACCCGGGGATCCGGACGGTGCTGGGGCTGCCCAACTTCCCGTCGTACCCCTCCGGCCACTCCACCTTCTCGTCGGCGGCCGCCGTCGTCCTGTCGCACTTCTTTCCGGACGCGGCGCCGGATTTCGAGGCGAAAAAGGAGGAGGCCAGCATCTCCCGGCTGTACGGGGGGATCCACTACCGCAGCGACATCGAGCGCGGCAAGGAGCACGGCCGGAGGGTGGGCGAGCACGCCGTGCGCTTCGCCTCGCACGACGGAGCCGAATAGCGGCGGACGGTGCGATCCCCGCGTGAGGGATTACGGCCCGAAGGGGCGAGACCCGCCGGCAGTTTGGCGGGGCTCGACTCCGTTACGCAGCGTTGTTTGCTGCGTTACGGAGCCGAAGCCCGACCCCGGCGAAGCCGGGGGCACGCCCGAACCCGCAGTTCGAGGCGGTTCCAACCGGATCCGGCATCAGAAGGAGGTACCATGACCGACATGGATGCGACCACGACACCGCTGAGCCTGGAATGGTGGGAAAGGTTCCGGGCCGCGTGGAACGAACAGGCGGAGACGCGGGAGCGCCTCGCCGGTGCGGGGGCCCTGCTCTTCGAGGTGGAGGGCGACCCGGAGCGCCGGGTCCTGGCCGACCTCGACGAGCACGGCTGGATGACGGTGTCCCCGGCCCGCGAAGCCGCCCACCCCGACACCCCCACCTTCACCGCCAGCGAGAAGGGATGGCTGCGGTTTCTCGGCGGGGAGCTCGGCGCGGTGCAGGCGGTCATCGGCGGCACCCTCCGCTACCAGGGTCCCATCGCCTTCGTGATGCGGAACCGGACCTCGTTCGACGCGCTGGCCGAGGTGGCCGCCCGGATGAACGAGACCACGCCCACCGCCGCCCGCCCATGAACACCACCGTCGCTTCCGTCCCCCGCGCGCCCTCGCCGGCCCGCGGCGCCGGCGCGCTCGCGGCCCTCGCCGGCCCCTGGCACCGCCCCGCGATGTGGGCCTTCATGGCGGTCGTGCTGGCCCACTGGGCCGAGCACCTGGTGCAGGCCTACCAGGTGTGGGGGATGGGGATGCCCCGGCAGCACTCGCTGGGCGTGCTGGGAACGGTCTGGCCGTGGCTGGTGCACTCCGAATGGCTGCACTACGGCTACGCGCTGGTGATGCTGGCCGGCCTCCTCCTGCTGCGCCCGGCGATGAAGGGCCGCGCCCGGACGTGGTGGAACGTGGCGCTGGCGCTCCAGTTCTGGCACCACCTGGAGCACGCGCTCCTGCTCGCGCAGGCGCTCACCGGGTGGCGCCTGGGCGGAGGAGCGGCTCCCAGCAGCCTCGTGCAGCTCGTGGTCCCGCGCATCGAGCTGCACCTGTTCTACAACGCCGTGGTCTTCGTTCCCATGGTGGTGGCCGTGACGTACCACCTGTTCCCGGACCGCGCCGAGGCGGCGGAGGCGACGTGCTCGTGCGCGGTGGGCCGAGCCGCCCCGGCACCGTGAGGCGCAGCTCCGCAGCGCACCCGGCGCGCCTCGCCGACCCGCGACACGGCCTCCGCCGGACAATCTTCCCGGGACGCGATCCGCCCCAGCGCCCACGCCGCGTGCGGCGTGGAGCCCCTCGACCTGTGGGCATCGAACTCACCTGACCGGGCCCGCACGCGCGGGCTGGCTCCTCCACCCTGGACGCCTCACAGAAGACGCCCAGCGTGACCTCCCCGGGAGACCGGCCGTTCGACCATCCGGTCCATGCCGACGCTATTCAGTGATTCGCCACCGGGTGAGTCAGCGGGCGCCTACCCGAGGTCGTCCGGAGTAAGCGCGGCGAATTCGAGGTCGTCCGGAGTACGCGATTCCGGCTCGCCGCCCCGGAAGACGGGCCCGGCCAAGAACCGGTTCCGCAGACGCTTTGCCCGGAACAGCGGCGTGAGCCCCTCGGAGGCAACGATCCGGGTGTGCATGCCGCGGAAGTGCGCGATCTCGAATCCCGCGTCCAGGTCCGCGATGCTGACGTTGCCCATGCCCAGGTTCCCACGGACGGATAGTTCGACCCTCGCGTCGCTGCTGCTCGCGATCAGGATGGTGGCCGCCCTGGCCTCGAGCACTTCCGTCACCACCAGGTAATCCATGTTCCACTCGCCCGCAGCGTGCCGGCGGCGGATCTCGTGCTCCAGGCTGAGCTGGTCCTCGATCGAGGGGAACGACGCGCCGAGCGCCTGAAACAGCACGGAGTTCTCGCGATTCATCCGGATCACCACGCCCGCGGAAGCTTCGGCCAGCACACTCCCGGCGGGAGGGATCGCTCCCGCAGCCTTGAAGTAAACGGAAACCGCGCCACGGCTGGCA
This sequence comes from Longimicrobiaceae bacterium, assembly GCA_040509335.1. Lineage (GTDB taxonomy): Bacteria > Gemmatimonadota > Gemmatimonadetes > Longimicrobiales > Longimicrobiaceae > JAFAYN01. The sequence continues at coordinate 2,993 of JBEVLE010000810.1, forward strand.
TAGTCCAGTTGTGCGGCGGCGTGGTCCTGCCGCACCGCGAAGGTGAAGCCCAGGTTCTCCAGCGAGGAAAGGCGCTGAAAATGGCCTTCGCGTATGATGCCGACGTCGCCCACCCGCAGGGGCACGCCCGGCAGCCAGGTGGCGAGGTAGGAGAACTTGTCGAAGAGTTCGCGGGTGTACTGCTTCTGAGGAGCGACCATGATCACGGACTCCGGCGAGACGGGAGGCGGCTGGCTCTGCGGGGAGCGATTGCTGGCGCGGTCGCCCGTTTCCAGCAACCCACGCTCCGGCGCATACCACTCCGGATTCCCCGCGGCAGGCGGGTGCAATGTAGCTCACCCAAGCCATGCCCACAGCCCCCGGATCGTGCGCCCGGTGTGGTGAGGCGGGAATCCCGGACCAGAGGTTCCTCACCCTGTCCGTTGACTCTGCTCGTGCGATGTGAGACAATTCCCGAATGGCAGGCGGCGCGGCCGCCAACCAGCGGTCCCGGGTTCGCGCCGGCTCTGTAGCTTCTTACCTCTCGATCATACCCATCCCTCCGCGTTCCCCGCATCCGTGACATACACGTGTCTCAGTCCTCGTCACGCCTCTCGCCGCGCGCTTTGCTGAAGGGCCGGCCGTTCCTGCTGCTGTGCGGCGCCACCGCCCTCGGTGCGATGGTTGCCGGCACCCGCCGTGGGCCCTCGCACGTCACGGTCCTGAGCGAGCTCGCGTCCGCCCGGCCCGCCCGCGTTCTCTCGCCGCGCTTCTCCATCCCGGTCGAATACCACCCATGCTCCGTCCTTGTAGCAAGGGCGGATGAAACGGTACCCCGCGAGTCGTGCGGAACCGACCCCGGCCGCCTGGCCGGCTTCGAGGCGCTGGCCGATGCCGGTGAAAGCTCCGACCCGGACTCGGCCCAGGCGTCGGCGCTGCTGGCGATCATCGGCGACGACGACACGGAGCAGGCGGCCGACGCGGCGGTCGCCCGGCTGTCCAGGGCGCTGCGGCTCTCGCGCCGGCGGGTGCCGCTGCTGGTCGACCTGTCGGGCGCACACTTCGTCCGCGCCCAGCGCACCCAGAATCCACGCGACCTGCTGGAAGGGTTGAACTACGCACTCGAGGCAGTCGCAAGCGAGCCCCACGACCCGGCCGCGCGGTTCAACACCGCCCTCCTGCTGCAAACGCTGGGGCTGGACGAGCAGGCCGAGATCGCCTGGACAGACTACCTGCGCATCGACTCGACGGGCACGTGGGCGGACGAGGCGCGGGAGCGGCGCAGGTCACTTCGGCACCCTCCGGCGGCCCCGGCGCCCCCGCCCGGCGCTCCCGAGGCGGAGGTGCGCGCGTTCGCCGAAGCGCATCCGCAGGAGGCGCGCCTGTACGGGTGGGACTCGGTGCTCGGCGACTGGGGCAGCGCACACGAGGCCGGGCACCCGGCCCGGGCCGCGGAGCTGCTGCGGCTCGCCGAGCGACTGGGCGGCGCGCTGGAAGCGCGCGGTGGAGACGCCTCGCTCGCGGACGCGGTGCGTGCGATCCGGGCCGCCGAGGACAACCCCGCGGCCACACGCTCGCTGGCTCGCGCGCACCGCACGTACGCGGCGGGGCAGCGCCTGTACGAGAGCACGGAGCAGGTCGCCGCGGGAGACGCGTTCGCGCGCGTCGTGAACGCGCGGCCGCCGTCTCCCGTGCTCGTGCTCACGGCGGAAGTGTTCCAGACCGCCGCGCTGGTGTACGCGAGCGATTTCGACAGGGCCGACGCCACGTTCGCGGAGCTGATGCCCCGGATCGACGCGGCGCGGCATCCGGCTCTGGCCGCCCGCGCATGGTGGATGCGCGGCTCGGGACTGCTCCGCAACGACCGCTTCCCGGAAGCCCGCGCCGCGTACCTGGCCGCAGCCGGCCTGTTCGGGCGTGCGGGGGAAACCGAGTACGCAGCGGCCCAGTGGCAGATGGAGGGGGAAGCGGCCTACGGTCAACGGGACACGCTGGCCGCGTACCGCCTGACGCACCGCGGGATGGTGTCGCTGCGTGCGTATCGTTCATCCGTTCGGCTCCACAACGCGCTGCTCATGCTGGCGCACTTCGCGGCCGTCGACCGGATGCCCCGCGCGGCGGCGGCCGTCCAGGACGAGGATGTCGAAGTGGCCATGCGCGACCACCGCCGGCCGACCGCCGTCGAGGCCCTGCTCGGCCGGGCCCGCATCCGCGCGATCGCCGGGGAGTCGTCCCTGGCGGCGCGCGACGTGGACCGAGCCCGGTCGCTCGTCGCGGAGATTCACGCCGAAGAGCCGCGCCGCTGGTTCACGGAAATGGTGCACTTCTCGCGGGCGCTGGTGACGCCCGCCGCGGCAATGGCGGAGCTGGACTCCGCCGTGGCCTTCTTCAGCGAGAAAACCAACTCGGGATGGCTTCTCCCCGCGCTCCTGCACCGGGCCGACGTGCGGCTCGCGCGGGGGGACCTGGCGGGCGCCACCGCCGACCTGAGCGCGGCAACGGACCACGTCCGTGGCCTTTCCCGGAAGGTCGACGACGCGTCGATGCGGGCCGCGGCGATGGAGCACACGCGCGGCCGCTTCGACCAGCTGGTGATGCTGCGCCTTCGCTCCGGGGACACGATCGCCGCGCTGCAGGCGGTGGAGCAGGGCCGCGTGTCGTTCGCGCCCGGGTATGAGGCCGCCGCGCTGGGCGCCGGCCGTCCGGGGGCGCCGGCCGGGCAGGTGGCGGTGGAGTACGCCCTGATCGGCGACACGCTGCTCACGTGGACGCTGCGCGGAAACGACGTGCGCCTGCTGCGTCAGACCGTCCGCCGCGGCGACGTCCTCGCGATGATCGAGCGGAGCATGGCCGCGCTGGAGTCGCCCGCCCGGGCGGAGCTGGCCCGCCCGGACCTGGCGCGGCTCCACGAGCTGCTGGTGCGGCCCGTCGAGAATCGCCTGGGTCCGGCCGAGACGCCGCTCGTGATCGTGGTGGACGGCGAGATCGCCGGCGTGCCGTTCGATGCGCTGCTGGACGCCGGGCGGGACCGCTACCTGGTGCAGGACCACCCGCTCCGCTTCGCCGCCACCCTGGCCGAAGCGGCCCGGCCCGCACCCCCGGCCGGCCGGCCGGCCTCCGCGCTCCTCGTGGCGGACCCCGCCTTCGACCCGCTGCAGTACCCCACGCTCGACAGGCTACGGGACGCGCGGACGGAGGTCGACTCGCTCCGCATGGTGTACCCGGCCAGCGTGGTGCTGCAGGGTCCCGCCGCCACACGCGACGCCCTGCTCCGCCGCGCGCCCGAAGCCCGCGTCATCCACTACGCCGGCCACGCGGTGTTCGACGATGCGCGGCCGGAGCGGTCGGCGCTGGTGCTCGCGGGGCCCGACACCACAGGGCGCCTCACGGCGGACGCCGTGAACGCGCTCCAGCTCCGCGGCGTGCGCCTGGTGGTGCTCGCGGCGTGCCACACGGCGCGCTCGCGCGAGGGACGCTCGGGCGGACTGGCGGGATTCTCCGGCGCGCTGCTGGCGGCGGGCGCGGGTGGGGTGGTGGGGAGCCTGCGGGAGGCCGACGACCGGCTGACGCGGCCGTTGATGCTGGCGTTCCACCGCGCCTACCGCCGCTCGGACGACCCGGCCGCGGCGTTGCGCGAGGCCCAGCTGGAGCTGCTCCGCTCGCGCGACCCCGCGCGGCGCTCACCCGCGGCGTGGGCCGGATTCCGCTACATCGGGAGCTGAGCGTGAAACAGGGGAGCGCGCGGCGAGGCGCGGCTTCGGCTCACTCGCTCGCGAGCTCGCGGGCCAGCGCGTCGATCGCGGGGGCGAGCGCCTCCCACCGCGGAGGATCGGCCGCCAGCAGTCGCCGCACCTGCTGCACCGCCGCCCGGGCCGCGGGATCTCCTGCGGCCAGCCGCCCGGCGTGTTCGAGCATCCGCCGCGTCTCTCCGTCGCGGAAGAAGCCGGTGTCCTGCCGCGCGGCGGCCAGCCCCGCGGCCTCGGCCCAGGCGCCCAGCCGCAGCGCGTCCGGGTCGAGCCGCTTCGCGATCCGCTCCGTGGCCTCGCCAACCAGCGGCCGAAGCCGCTCCGGGCTTGCCCCGGCGCTGTCGGCGATCTCGCGGAGCGCGCCGCTTCGTCCCCCCTGTGGATCGAAGCGGCCGGCGATCTGGCTCGCGAGCACCCGTGTCGCCGCGGCGTCGCGTGCGTGCACCGCCACCGAAAGGTCCACCAGCATCGCGCCGGCACGCACCGACCTCGCCGACTGCTCGCCGGGTGACCGGGCGCCGCCCGGATCGTCTCCGCGCACGGGCGTCCACGGCCGCAGCTCGGTCCACCCCGGGGGCAATCCCTGGGCGCCATGCTCCAGCCGCGCGGCGAGACGCACCGGCTCGTCGGCGATGGAGGGGGGGCTTTGCAGCAGGCGGCCGGTGACCAGCGCGATGCCCGCCAGCGCCGCCGCGACGGCGACCCAGCGCAGGAGAGGCGCGCGCGTCCGGCGGCGCGTGTCCAGGGGGACCACCTCCGCCGTGTCGTGGTGCCCCGGCTTCGCGGTAGGCGCGGCCATGTCTGAGCTTGCGGCGGCGTCTTCCTTTTCCAGCTGGCGCAGCAGGGCCGCGGTGTCGGCGAGGACCGCACGGTCTTCGTCGTTGCCGTTCAGGTGGGCCAGCATCTCTTCCCGGCGGCGCGCGTCCATGCGGCCGTCCAGGAAGGCGGCCACCCGCTCGTCGTCGCTTTCGTGGTCGCTCACCGGCAACCTCCTGCGAGGGGCTCTCGGCGCCCGCGGTTCCGCCCCCTCATGGTGCGTCGCGCCCGTAAAGGAGGCCGCGCACGTCGTCCACGTTCAGCCCTTCGCTTTCCAGGCGGGCGCGCAGGCGGGCGCGCAGGCGGTCGACGCGCCGGTACAGCGGTTTCTGGTCCAGGCGCAGGGCGCGGGCCACGTCGGCCAAGGTGCGTCCTTCGGCAAAGTGCAGCCTCATGATAAGCTGCTCTTCCTGCTCCAGCTGCTGCAAGGCCGTGTCCAGCACACCCATGATCTCCGCGTGCCGGGCGTCGGCCTCGGACTCGATCACCCGGTCGTCCGCGCGCGAGCCACCCGGCGCAGCATCCAGCCCGGTGGCCGGCTCTCCCACCACGGGGCGAAGCGGCTGACGCTCGGGCAGCTGGCTGAGGAGGCGCGCGAGCTCGGCGTCGGAGAGGGCGGTGCGGCCCGCTGTACGCAGCTTCTCTCCCGCCTCCTGGAGCGCGTAGCCGTAGCGGCGCACCAGCGTCTCCAGGTCCGCCGCGGGCGCGCCCAGCCGCTCTGCGGCAGCGGAAGGGCGCCAGCGGCCCCGCTGCTCACGCAGGAAGTCGGCGAGGTGGCGCTGGACCACGGTCGCCAGGTAGGTCCTGAACTCGGAGGTGCCGACATAGCGGCGCACTACTGCGTAGTCGTCCTCCATCATCTTCATTCGCACCTGGGCCGCGAAGTCCTCGGCGTCGTCGCCCCAGACGCCTTTGTTGCTGCACGCCCGGGAAGCGGCCCTGTTGATCCAGTCCAGGTGCTCCAGGAAGAGCGCCGCGGCGGCCTCGCGGTCAAGCATCGGGAGCCGCGCGCGGAGTGACGGACCCCGCGGAGCACGCTGCGGGAGAGCACCCCGGAGGGCAGCGGGTGGGAATCGCGCGGGGCCGGTCCGACGAATGTGTCGCACCCGGACGGCGGGCGGGGCCTGCGGCCGGCGAAACCGGACAACCACTCTCACACGGGGCTGCAAAGACGATGGCCTTCACTCTCCGAATCACCTTCTCGGGACTCTGCCTCTTCGTGCCCGAGCGCGCCGGCGGCGGAAGCACCGGCCGGATGCACGTGCTGATGCCCGGCATGTTCGGCCACCACTGCGGCGCCGACCGGCACGTGGCGGCGGTGGCGTACGACACCGGGCACCTGGCCCCGGGAAGCGCTCCCACCGGCATCACCGCCATGGCGCCGATCTCGGGCCGGCAGGTGACGCCCGTGGCCGGCGAAGAAGCAAACCTCGCGATGTGCGGCCACATCCCGGACCTGCGCGAGATCACGCAGTGCGGGGTGGACCCCGACCACCTGGGCGCCGACACGGGGAAGAAGCTGACGGCGCGCGTGACGCTGGGCGCGGGCAGGATCACGCGGGTGTCGCCGGGGGTGTGCTGGGAGTGGCGCCCGGGCGAGCTCCGCCCGATCGCCCACCGGGTGGAATGGGAGATCCCCGACGTGGAGGGCGAGCAGCTCACGCTGGTGTCGGAGCTCATCGGCGGAGGCGGCGAGCAGAAGGCGCTGGGCACGTTGTTCCCCATGAACGGGCGGGTGAATCTGGTCGTGTATCACGAGACCACGCAAGATCTCCCGCCGGAGCCGCTCCCGCTGCACCACCAGCCGGTGCCGGCGCCCGGCTTCACCCCTCACCACTTCTCGGCCTACTACGGCCTCTTCGGCGGGTCCGTGCCCACCGTGCTCCCCCGGTACCGGGGACCGCTGTCCGATTGTCCGCCGCCCGCCAACCCGTGCGAGGCCATTCCTCCCGACATGGGCGGGATGCCGTACACCTGCCTGATCGCCGGCGTCGGGGACGGGGGCGGGGGCTGATCCACGGCTCGCTCCCACGGCGCCGCCGCGTT
>JBEVLE010000811.1:0-5419 GCA_040509335.1 Longimicrobiaceae bacterium
CCCTCGCGCCGGGACGGTCCGGCGCGGGGGGTCTCGCGCATCCGGGGGCGGGGACGCTTCCACATATTTCCACCCCGCAGCATGACAATCCCGTTCGCGCACATTGCGTTGCCGGGGGCGGGCTTTGCGCCCGCGCGGGGAGCGGGAGCGAGTACACATTGTTCGCTATTGCGCCCGCGCCGGCAGTGCATATACTTGGGGCCAGGTACGAACTCCGTCCCCTTAGGCCCGCATTCCCATGCCGATTCCCCGGCCGCTTTTACTCCCGGCCCCTCCGGAGCCCTTTCCCGGCTGGACCAACGTCAAGGAGGTGCCCGGCGAGCTGGGGGGAACGCTCCTCGTGCTCTTCCGCAGCGTCCTCCTGTGGGCGGAGACTCCCGCCGCCGAGCGGGGAACGCTCTTTTCCGGCGGGAGCGCCGGGGAGCTGAGCGCGCCGCACGGCGATGCCCCGCTTCCGCAGGAGCTGGCGGACGCGATCCGGGAATTGTGCGCGGTGAGGGCGGAGCCCGGCCGGGTGCGCCCGGCCGTGGTGAGCCGGGCGTGCGACGCGGTCTCGGCGTGGGCGGAGCGCGAGGCGCACCCGGGAACGGCGCTGGCGTGGGCGCGGGCGGCGGCGAGCGCGTACCCGTCCAACGTGGCCGCGGCGTACCGGGTGGGGATCATGGCGCGCCGGCGGGCGGACTACTCCACCGCCGAGGCGTGGCTCCAGCACGCGGGGAGCATGGCCCGGCGGAGCGGGGACTGGTACGCCTTTTCGGTGTCGCTCGTGGGCCTGGGAAACCTGTACGTCCAGCGCGGCGAGTTCGGCCAGGCTCACGCGTGCCTGGCGAAGGCGCTCGTCGCGGCGCGGCGCCCCCGCGGGCGCGTGGACGGCGGGCGCAGGCGGCTCCGCCTCCTGGAGGGCGACATCCTGCACAACCTGATGACGGTCGCGGTCTACGTGAGGGACTTCGCGGGGGCGGAGCGGTATGCGGCGGAGGCCTTCGAGCGGATGCGGACGGGACACCACAGGCTGCGGTACCTGGCGCACGACGTGGCCGGGCTGTGGATGGAGCTCGGACGCTTCGGGCGCGCGCTCCAGGTGTTCGACGCGGTGCTCCCCCACTTCGGCAGGCAGGAGGCACGGACCCGGGTGCTGACGAACCTGCTGCGCGCCGCGGGTGGCGCGAAGCGGGAGGACGCGTTCAGGCGCTACTCCGATGAAGCCTGGTCCGTACTGGAGGCGATGCCGGCCGCGGAAACGCCCGCGGCATTCTGGACGAGCCTGGCCCGGGGCGAGGCTTCCCTCGGCCACTGGGATGCCGCGGAGCGGGCATCCCTGCGGGCCCTGGAGATCGCGGAGCTGCGGCAGGAGGCGGACCAGCTGGCGGAGATCCCCCCTCTCCTGCAGTCGGTTCGCCTGCACCGGTACGCGGACTCACCACCGCCCCCCACGAGCCAGGTGGAGGAGCGCGCGTCCCGTTCCCTGGCGGCGGGTCTGGTCGAATCCTTGACGACGATGCGGGCCGGGGAGTGATCCCCGGCCCGTGGGCTTTCCTGTCAATGCCCCGATCCGAACAGGTTCCCCCCACGAGCCGCCTCGTTGACGAGGACGGAGTCGATCGACGCGCCCGGCTGCCTCGGAGCCACGGGTGCGGTAGGCGCCGCGGATTGGCAGGCCGCCAGCACGACGAGGACGAAGGCGGCGAGCGGCAGGCGAATGCGGTCCATGATGATCTCCTGGGCGGGGGTGGGCACCGGAAGTGGTGTGTGGTGAGCCCAACATAGGCATCGGCAAAGCATTCGAACAGGTCGGTCCCTGTAGTACGTGGTCGGTTCACGCCGCGAATTCGCGTCCGTCGCTGTCCGGCAATCACTTGGAAAACCGCCGGGTTTCGCCGGCCGGCCTACGGCGCCTGTGTGGGGGTGCCTCCACATATTTCCACCCCGCAACATGACAATCCCGTTCGCGCACATTGCGTTGCTGTGCCCACGCTTTGCGCCCGCGCGGGGAGCGGGGGCGAGTGCACATTGTTCACTATTGCGCCCGCGCCGGCAGTGCATATACTTGGGGCCAGGCACGAACTCCGTCCCCTTAGGCCCGCATTCCCATGCCCATACCCCGGCCGCTTTTACTTCCGGCCCCTCCGGAGCCCTTTCCCGGCTGGACCAACGTCAAGGAGGTGCCCGGCGAGCTGGGGGGAACGCTCCTCGTGCTCTTCCGCAGCGTCCTCCTGTGGGCGGAAACTCCCGCCGCCGAGCGGGGAACGCTCTTTTCCGGCAGGAGCGCCGGGGAGCTGGGCGCGCCGCGCGGCCACGCCCCGCTCCCGCGGGAGCTGGCGGACGCGATCCGGGAATTGTGCGCGGTGAGGGCGGAGCCCGGCCGGGTGCGTGCGGCCGTGGTGAGCCGGGCGTGCGACGCGGTCTCGGCGTGGGCGGAGCGCGAGGCGCACCCGGGGACGGCGCTGGCGTGGGCGCGGGCGGCGGCGAGCGCGTACCCGCCCAACGTGGCCGCGGCGTACCGGGTGGGGATCATGGCGCGCCGGCGGGCGGACTACTCCACCGCCGAGGCGTGGCTCCAGCACGCGGGGAGCATGGCCCGGCGGAACGGGAACTGGTACGGCTTCGTGCTCGCACTCAACAGCCTGGGAAACCTGCACGTCCAGCACGGCGAGTTCGACCAGGCACGCGCCCACCTGGCGAAGGCGCTCACCGCGGCGCGGCGTCCCCGCGGACGGGTGGAAGGGGGGCGGAAGCGGCTCCGCGTCCGCGAGGGATACGTGCTGCACGACCTGATGATGGTTTCCGTCTACGTGCAGGACCTCACCGGGGCGGAGCGGTACGCGGCGGAGGCTTTCGAGCGGATGCGGGCGGGATCCCGGCGGCTCCCGTTCCTGGCGCACGACGTGGCCTTTCTCTGGATGGAGCGCGGGCGCTTCGGGCGGGCGCTCCAGGTCTTCGAAGCCGTGCTCCCCTACTTCCGCGGCCCGGAGGCGCGCGCCCGCGTGCTGACGAACCTGCTGCGCGCCGCGGGGGCTACGGGCCGGGTGGACACTTTCGAGAGGCATTCCGGCGAAGCCCGGTCCATGCTGGAAGCCATGCCGGCGGCGGAAACGCCCGCGGCATTCTGGACGTGCCTGGCGCGGGGGGAGGCTTCACTCGGCCACTGGGCCGCGGCGGAGCGGGCGGCGACGCGGGCCGGGGAAGTGGCGGAGCTGCGCCAGGAGGCGGACCAGCGGGCGGCGATCGAGCCGCTGCTGGAATCGATCCGCCTGCACCGCTACGCCGATGCGCCGGCCGCACCGGCGAGTCCGCTGGAGGAGCGAGCCTGCCGCTCGCTGACGGCGGGGCTGGTCGAGAGCCTGTCCGCGATGCGGGCCGGGGACTGATCCCCGGCCCGCGTCCATCTCGCTCAGGTCCCGGAGCCGAACATGTTGCCCCCCCGGGCCACCCCGGTGAAGACGGAATCGCCCACGGCAACGATCGCCGCGCCCGGCCGCTCCGGAGCCGCGGGTGCGGTGGGCGCCCCGGACTGGCAGGCCGCCAGCAGGAGGAGGGCGAGGGCGGCGAGAGGCAGGCGGATGCGGTCCATGATCGTCTCCTGGGCGGGATTGGGCACCGAAAAGCGGTGTGTAGTATGCCCAACATAGGCGTCGGCAAACGGTTCAACCAGACTGGTCCTTCTAGTACGTGGTCGGTTCACGCCGCGAATTCGCGCCCGCTGCTGTCCGGCAATCACTTGGAAAATCGTCGAGTTCTGCCAGCACGACCCCGCGCCAGCGGGGTCACGCCCGAACCTGCCGTAAGCCGTCAAACCCGACCTACCCCGCCACCTCCGTCTCGCCGAGCCGCACGTTGAGGCGCGCGGTGCCGCCGCCCGGACGCGCCACGGTGACGGCCACGGTCTGCCCGGGGCGCCTGGAGCGCAGTACCCGCTGGAAGTCGCCGCCGCGCTGGATGGCGTCCGTGTCGATGCGGGTGATGATGTCGCCGCGCCGGAGCCCGGCCTGCGCGGCCGGCGAGCGCGGGTCGATCTGGAGCACGATGATCCCCTGCTCCACCGGCAGGCCGTAGTACGCGGCCATCTCCGGCTCCACGTTGTCGTAGCTGATCCCGAACCAGGCGCGGCGGATGACGCCCTCGGCGAGGAGCTGCTGGACGATGTCGTTGGCGAGGTTGATGGGCACGGCGAAGCCCAGCCCCTGCGCCTCGTTGTAGATGACGGTGTTGATGCCGATGACGGCCCCGCGCGAGTCCACCAGCGGCCCGCCGGAGTTGCCCGGGTTGATGGCGGCGTCGGTCTGGATCAGCCCGCCCAGCTCGATGCCGCGGGGGCTGCGGTTCACGGCGGACACGACGCCGGTGGTGACCGTGCGCTCCAGCCCCAGCGGGTTGCCGATGGCGATCGCCGACTGCCCCACGGTGAGCCGGTCCGAGTCGCCCACGGTGGCGACCGCGATGGAGCGGCGCGCCGGGATCTGCACCACGGCGATGTCCACGTTGGCGTCGCGCCCCAGCACCCGCCCGGGCACCCGCTCGCCGTTGGCCAGGCTGACCTCCACCTCGCGCGAGCGCCCCACCACGTGCGCGTTGGTGACGATGACGCCCTCCTGCCGCACCACCACGCCCGAGCCCGACGCGTTCCCGGACGCGATCCCCACCACGGCCGGGGTGACCTGCCGGGCCACGCGGATCACGTTCTGCTCGTCGGTGGTCTGCGGCACGAACGCCGGCGCGGGCGGCCGGGCCGCGGCGATCCCCGCCGCGCCGGGCGCCTCCGCCCCCGGCGCCTGCTGGCGCGCCCACGCCACGTCGCGCTCCGCCCCGCCGTCCACCAGCCCCTGCCCGATCCCGATCCCCACCCCCACCGTCAGCGCCAGCCCCGCGGCGCCGGCCGCCCTCCGTACGCTCTGCCTCGCCATTTCGCTCCTCGCCCGCAGCGTGTGGAACCGGGGCCGCCCCGCCGCGCGCGGCGCCCCGCCATGCATCGACAATAGATAACCGCGAGCGCCGCCAGGGTTGCAGTTCCCCGGGCGTCGCGCGCGGAACCGCCGCGCTCCGCGGGGCCGCAGGATGCATACCCGGGCTTACGCATGGATCTTGCTCGGCTGCGCGGCCGGAAGGGACAGGGACGGTCGCGCAAACCGAACAGGAACGGGCGGAATGGCAGAAAGCGAGCAGCGCACCCTGAGGGCGCAGGTCGCGGGCGCGAAGACGCAGGACGTGGGCTCGGGGGGCGCCCGGGTGGGGCACAAGATCCTCCAGGCGCTGGGGATGCGGGAGGGCGAGGTGATGGAGGTGATCGGGAAGCGCAGCACGGCGGTGATCGCGCTCCCGCCGTACCCCGAGGACGACGGGCTGGACATCGTCCGCCTGGACGGCCTGCAGCGGGTCAACGCGGACGTGGGGATCAGCGACCACGTGGAGGTGCGCCGCGCCG
>JBEVLE010000812.1:0-5118 GCA_040509335.1 Longimicrobiaceae bacterium
GGGCGTGCCCCCGGCTGGCGCCGGGGTCGGGCTTCGGCTCCGTAACGCACGAAACAACCGTGCGTAACGGAGTCGAGCCCCGGCGGAAACTGCCCCGCCGGGTCTCGCCCCTTCGGGCCGTAATCCCTCACGCGGGGTGGGGGGTGTGGCTGTTTACGGGGTGGCGTCCACGACGGCGAGGTGGCCGCCGCGGGCGTACGACAGGATGGCGGCGTCGCGGGTGGCGAGCGAAGCGCCCAGGCGGCGCGCGGTGGCGACCAGCATGCGGTCGGCGGGGTCGCCGTGCACCTCGCCGGGGAGGCGCGTGCTTTCCACCAGCACCTCCGGCGACAGCTCGGCCAGACGGACGCCCGGGGCCGCCAGGGCGCGCCGCACCCATTCCTCCAGCTCCACGGCGAGCGCGATCCGTCCCTTGGCCTGGAGCATCGCCACCTCCCACACCGAGATCGCGGACACCAGCAGCCGTCCGCGGGCCGCGGCGCGGCGGACCTGCTCCACTGCGGCGGGCGCCATGCGGTCGGTCTCGCCGCTCACCGTCCAGATCCAGACGTGCGTGTCCAGGAGGATCCGGGCGGGGAGGTCAGGCATCCGCCTCCCACGCCTCGCCGGTGGGCTCCACCACGTCGCCGTGGAAGGTGACCGTCCCCCGCAGCACGCCGAAGGGAGAGACCGCCTCCGCGGCCTCGTACGGCACCAGCCGGGCGACGGGGCGGCCGTAGCGGGTCACCACCACCTCGGTCCGCTCCCGCTGCACCCGGTCCATGAGCTGGAGGCAGTGCGTCTTGAAGTCCGCCGCGGACACCACCGTCTCGTCCGCGCCGGGGACGAACAGTGCCTCCCGGACCTTTTTCGGCTTTCCCTTCGGCCTGTACTCGTCCATCATCTCTCCCCGGATTTTTTACAACCATGAATCCACAACCAACAATGTACACCCGCCATCACCCGCTCGCAAGCTTCTCGCCCCCCAGTGCCTGGATCCCGTCCGACTCCACGATGCGCACGCCCCGGCCGCCGGACTTGGCCAGCCGCAGCATGGCCCGCGCGACCGTCGCCGCCTCCACCGCCCGGTACCTGCGCAGCGGCCCGCGCAGCAGCGGGTTGAGCCGCGGCGCCAGGCGCTGCGCCAGCGCTTCCGCCGGCCGCCGCTCCGCGCGCTCCCCCAGGATGAGCGAGGGGCGCAGGATCGCCACCTCCTGGAAGGGGAGGGTGCGCACCGCGTCCTCCACCTCGCCCTTGACCCGGTTGTAGAAGACGGACGAGCTCGCGTCCGCGCCCATGGCGGTGACCAGGAGGAAGCGCTCCGCGCCGTTGCGCGCTGCCGCTTCCGCCACCGCCCGCGGGTAGTCCAGGTCCACGCGCCGGAACGCTTCGCGCGAGCCCGCGGCCCGGATGGTGGTGCCCAGGCAGCAGAACACGTCCTGCGCCCGCACGGTCCCGCTGAAGTCGCGCAGCCGGTCGAAGTCCACGACCTCCTGGCGCAGCTTGGGGTGCTCGCGCGGCGCGGCGCGCCGGCCCAGCACGAGCACGCTCCCGTACGCCGGGTCGTCCAGCAGCAGGTCCAGCACGTGGCCGCCGACCAGGCCCGTGGCACCCAGGAGCAGCGCGGAGCGAGCTTCCATGGCCGGAATGGGAAGAAGGGTGAAGGAGGCCGCGGCCCCAGGTCCCCGGCCTGTCCGTGCGCGCCTGTCCCGGCACGCAACAGGATGTCCCGTTACGAGACATCCCCGCGGGCCGCCCGCCCGCCCGGATGAATTCCACAAAGCCCACAAACCATCGCACGCCAACCGCTTGCGCAAAAAACATCCTGCGCACCGATCCGGCCCCCGTGTTGCCCTTGGGGCGAGCCGCCACGGGAGGGCCGCCGGCCCGGCCTCCCCGCGCGATCCCCGTGCCACAGGCCAGCACCAAGGAGTGAAGATGGCGACCGCAGCATCCACCACCTCCCGGGCGACAGCCCTCCTGCTCACCTGCCTCGCCCTTTCGGGGTGCGGGGGCGGAGGGGCGGCGGTGACCACCCCGGGGGAAGCCCCCGCGGTCGCCGCACTCCGCATCGACCCGCCCTCCACCTCGCTCCCGGTCGGGGGCACGGTCCGCCTGTCCGGGGTCGCCACGGACGGGAGCGGCAACCCGCTCTCCGGGCTCCCGGCCCCGGTCTTCGTTTCCGGGGACCCCGGCCGCGCCACGGTCACCCCGGACGGCATGGTCACGGGCAAGGCGGCCGGCGAGGTGACCATCACCGCCACGCTGGCCGCCGCCGGGGTGACGCGGACCGCGAGCGCCACCGTGCTGGTGACCGCCGCCGCGGCGCCGGGAGCGCCGGCCACCCCGCCCGCCACGCCCCCGCCCGCCGCGCCCAGCACCGCCACGGTGGACGCCGGCGACCACGCCTTTTCCCCGTCCACCGTCACCATCGCGGCGGGGGGGACGGTCACCTGGCGGATGGTGGACGACGAGCACGACATCACCTGGACCGGCCCGGCGCCCGCCGGCGGAAACATCCCCAAGACCGACGAGGGCGTTTCCGTCTCGCGCACCTTTTCCACGCCGGGCACCTACACGTACCGGTGCGCCCGGCACGAGAGCAAGGGCAAGACCGGCACGGTCGTCGTCACTGGCCAGGGGTCCACGCCGGCGAATCCCCCGGCGACGCCGCCGCCCTCCGGGAGCTCGGCGACGGTCACCACCCCCGGCACCTCCTTCTCCCCCGCCACGGTCACCATCGCGCGCGGCGGCACGGTGAGCTGGGAGATCTCGGGCGCCACGCACAACGTCACCTTCCAGGGCGCCGCCCCCACCGGCGGGAACGTGCCGGACACCCGCTCGGGCACGGTGTCGCGCACCTTTTCCACCGCGGGGAGCTACCCCTACAGCTGCACCCGCCACAGCGGGATGAACGGGAGCGTGGTCGTGCAGTGACCCGCTCCGCCGCCCGGACCCCACACCCACACCACGACGGAGAGATACACGAATGCAGATGATCGGCCGCACCATCCTCGGCGGGCTCCTCCTCGCCTTTCCCGTGTCCTTCGCGGACATGCTGGCGCCCGAGCGGGCCCCCGTCGTGCACCAGGTGCGCATGGTCCAGGAGGGGAGCACGTACCGCTTCGCCCCGGCAACCATCACCATCAAGCGCGGCGACCAGGTCCGGTTCGTGATGACCTCGGGCGGGCCCCACAACGTGGCCTTCGACGCCGAAAAGATCCCCGACGCCGCCGAGCGGGCGCTCGCCGCCGGCATGCCCGGGCAGATCTCCCCGCTCGCCGGGACCCTCCTCACCAGGGCGGGCGACAGCTACACCGTCTCGTTCGCCGGCGTCGCGCCGGGGAGCTACGCGTTCTACTGCATGCCCCACATGGCCATGGGGATGCGGGGCACGGTGGTCGTCCAATGAGCGCACGGCGGAGGGTCACCACGGCGGGACTCTGCGCCCTGACCCTCGCGGCGGCCCCGGCCGCCGCGGGGGGCCAGTCTCTGCTGGACCGCCCCCCCAACATGTCCGGGAGCTGGGTGGGGAACGGCGGCAGCATGTACTTCCACTTCATGCACCGCTTCACGGCCAGCGACGCCCCCGAGCGGAAGGTGTCCAACACCCCCACCTTCACCGTGGCCGCCGGGCTCCCCGCGCGCACGCTGGTGGGCTTCCACTACGCCACCAACTCCCAGCTCGCCCCGCGCTACCCCAACGAGTGGGAGTTCTTCGCGCGGCACCAGCCCTTCTCGCAGGCCGCAGGGTTCCCGGTGGACGTGGCCGGGCAGGTGGGCTACAACCTGTCCTCCGACGGGGTGGACGGGGAGCTCACCCTGGCCCGGCGGACGGGGCCGCTGCGCGTCCTCGCCGCGGGGCGGGTGATGTCCGACCCCTTCGAGGAGGGCAACCCGCGCTTCGCCGCCGCGGGGGGCGCCACGCTGCGCCTGGGACGCTGGTGGGCGGTCGCGGGCGACGTGGCCACGCTCCTGGACCGCGAGGAAGGCGAGGAGATGGCGTGGAGCGCCGGGCTGCACCTGGCCATCCCCCACACCCCGCACACCCTGTCGCTGCAGGCCAGCAACACCTCCACCACCACGCTGCAGGGGATCTCGCGCGGGAGCGACGAGGTCCGCTACGGCTTCGAGTTCACCGTGCCGCTGACGCTGCGCCGCTGGATGGGGGGCGGGGGCGGGGGCCCGGCCGCGTCCGGGGGCGTACCCGCCGCGCCGGGGGCCGCGCCCGCCGCCGCCACGCCGTCCGCCCCCGCCGCCGAGCCCGCCGCCACCTTCAAGGCGGGGATGCGCGGCTTCGCCTTCGCCCCCGGTCAGATCGAGGTGGTGGCGGGGACCACGGTGGAGTGGAAGAACGAGGACGCCATGGCGCACACCGTCACCGCCACGGACCGCAGCTTCGATTCCGGCCCCGTCGAGCCCGGCGCGACCTGGCGCAGGCGCTTCGACACCCCCGGCACCTATCCCTTCGCCTGCACGCCGCACCCCTTCATGAAGGGGACGGTCGTGGTCCGCGCGCCATGAGGAGCCCCATGCCCATCCGACGCTTCGTCCCCGCCGCCCTGGTGCTCGGCACCACGCTGGCCGGGTGCTTCTCGGAGCGCAGCACCGTCACCGAGACCCCGGCGGGGGACCTGTGCACCAACCCCACGGCCGGCACCGTGCGCATCCAGAACTTCGCGTTCGGCGTCACGGAGATCCGCGTCGCCAGGGGGTCGCAGGTCACGTGGGTGAACTGCGATTCCCAGAGCCACAGCAGCACCTCCGACACGGACGCGTGGGACTCCGGTCTGATCTCGCCGAACACCACCTTTACGCGGACGTTCGACCAGGTGGGGCGGTTCCCGTACCACTGCGAGCCGCACCCGGGTATGCGTGCGACCGTGGTCGTGGAATAACGGCTTTTTGAACGACTGGGTTTGGGCGTGCCCCCGGCTGGCGCCGGGGTCGGGCTTCGGCTCCGTAGGGCTGCAAACAACGCAGCCCAACGGAGTCGAGCCCCGGCAAACAGCCGCCGGGTCTCGCCCCTTCGGGCCGAAATCCCTCAAGCGGGTCTCGCGCTGGCGTCCGCGGGGGCGCACGCTTCGATCCTCACCATCGCCGTGTCGTTCTCCCCTCCCCCCTTGCGGGGGAGGGGCC
>JBEVLE010000813.1:0-8019 GCA_040509335.1 Longimicrobiaceae bacterium
GAGGGAGGGGGTGGGGGTGGTCGCAGGAAACAAAGCTGTCCGAGCGACAGCGAGTTCTTTGTTTCCGGAGACCAGCCCCGCCTCCGACCGCCATGCACGGCGTTCCGCCCACGCGCCTTTAGGATGGAGCCCCGACGCAAAAAGCCCCCGGCGGCAGGTGCCGCGGGGGGCTTCGGTGTGTCGGGAGGGCGCCCGGCGGCGAGTTCAGAGCCCGCCGAACAGCGTCGCCTCGGTGGCCAGAGCGGCGATCTTCCGCTGCGCCACGGGGAGCGCGTAGGCATCCAGCTCCTCCGGACCGGCCCACGCCCAGGCGTCGTAGCCGAGCGGGCGCGGCGCGCCGCCGGCCCACGTGCAGCGCACGGCGTGGTAGGTCACGCGCACGTGGGTGAAGGCGTGCGGCACCCGGGCGAACTCCTCCCCCGCCCGCACCTCCACCCCCAGCCCCTCGCGAACGGCGCGCTCCGCCGCCGCGCCGCTCGTCTCGCCCGGGCGGCGGACCGCCGCGGGAAAGGCCCACATCCCGCCCAGGCGCGCGTCCACGGGGCGGCGCACCAGGAGCAGCCGCCCCTCGTGCTCCACCACCGCGCTGGCGGTGTCCTCGTGCGGGGTGGGCTTCGCCTTGCGGGGCAGGGGGCGCTGGTCCTGCGTGCCGCCGGCGAAGGCGCGGCAGTGCTCGCGCACCGGGCACTCCCCGCAGCGCGGCCCGCGCGGGACGCACACCGTTGCCCCCAGCTCCATCACCGCCTGGTTCAGGTCTCCCGGCCGCTCGCCGGGGACCAGCGCGTCGGCCAGCGCCCACAGCTCGGCCTCCGCGGGCTCCGGCGCGTCCGTCCAGCGGGCGAACACGCGGCGCACGTTGCCGTCCACCAGCGGCTCCTCCCGCCCGAAGGCGATGGACATCACCGCCCCGGCCGTGTAGCGCCCCACCCCCGGCAGGGCGCGGAACGCCTCCGGGTCGGGCGGGACCTCGCCCGCGTAGCGCTCCGCCACCTCGCGCACCGCGCGGTGGAAGTTGCGGGCGCGCGAGTAGTAGCCCAGCCCCTCCCACTGCTTGAGCACGTCGTCCAGCGGGGCCCCGGCCAGCGCGGGGAGGCTGGGGAAGCGCTCCAGCCACCGCTCGAAGTACGGGCGCACCGTTTCCACCCGCGTCTGCTGGAGCATCACCTCCGACAGCCACACGCGGTACGGGTCCGGCGCCTCGCCCGGCGCGGCGCGCCAGGGAAGGTCGCGGCGGTGCTCGTCGTACCAGCGGAGAAGGCGCTCGCGGAGGAGGGGAAGGCCGCCGTGGGGGCGGGGGTGGGTCACTCGGCGACCCAGCGGAAGGTGATCGTCTTGCCGCGCATCTCCTCGCGGTCGAACTCGCGGTCCGCCAGGATCGCCGTCAGCAGCACCAGGTGCGAATACTCCAGCCGCACGGTGAAGCGGGGCCCCGCCGGGTCGAAGAAGGCGCAGTGCGGGCCGCGGTCGCCCGCCGCCGTGCCGAGCCGGGCCGAGGCGCTCCCGTACCACACGGTGAGCTTCTTCCGTCCCTTGACGCTCGGGTGGCTTTCCAGGCACACCGCCGTGGAGCCGCTGGAGTTCGCGGACACCTGCACCTCCACCCGCTGGCCGTCGCGCTCGATCGTCTGCGCGGCCCCGGGGCGCCCGGCGGCCGCGAGCGCCAGCAGCGCGCCCAGGACGGCCCGGATTACCGGTTTTCGATCCACGTGGTCGTCCAGGGAGCGCCGGGGAAGAGCGTCCCACCGGGACGCGAGGTCGCGTCAATATAAGGAGATACGTCCATTCCGGCGAGGGGGACTGCGGGCTCGCGCCGGTGGACGGCGAAAAGCCCCGCCGGGTCACGCCCGCCGGCGACCTCAGCGCAGCTCCCTCAGCTCCGGCACCTTCCACGCGACCCCCGCCACCACCAGCGCCAGCGCCGCCGCACCGGCCGCCAGCCCCGCCGGCGCCCCGAGCCAGCGCGCCAGCGCCCCGGCCTGAAGCGAGCCCAGCGGCGCCATCCCCAGGAACATGAAGACGTACACCGACATCACCCGCCCCCGCAGCCGGTCCGGGACCAGCGACTGGAGGAGTGCGTTGACGCTGGCGCTGGTGAGGATCATGCAGAACCCCGCCCCCGCCAGCAGCACCAGCGACAGCACGAAGGAGCGGGACAGCGCGAACGCCCCCACCAGCAGCGCGAACGCGAGGCAGGCGCCCAGCACCAGCCGGCCCCGGCGCACCCGCCCGGCCAGCGTGGACAGGGTGATCCCGCCCGCCAGCGCCCCGCTCCCGCTCGCCGCCAGCAGCCAGCCGAGCCCCGGGGCCCCCACGTGCAGCACGTCGCGGGCGAACACGGGGAGGAGCATGGCGTAGGGAAAGCCGAACACCGAGAGCGCCGCGATGGTCCACACCAGCGTCCGCACCGGGCGGTCGCCGCGGATGAAGGCGAAGCCCTCGCGCAGGTTGTCCAGCGTGGACGCCGTGCGCTCCGGCACGAGAAAGGGCGGGAGGCGGATGGCCAGCAGCCCCGCGATCACCGCAAGGTACGACACCGCGTTGACGTAGAAGCACGCGGCGACCCCCACGCTCCCCAGCAGCGCCCCCGCGAACGCCGGGCCCACCACCCGCGAGGCGCTGAACGCCGACGAGTTCAGGGCGATGGCACTGGTCAGGTCCTCCTGCCCCACCAGCTCCACGAAGAACGACTGCCGGGTGGGGATCTCGAACGCGCTCGCCGTCCCCAGCAGGAACACCAGCGCCAGGATCAGCGGCACGGAGACGTGCCCGGTCCCGGTGAGCACCGCCAGGACCAGCGCCAGCACGGCGGCGGCGGCCTGGGCCGCGACGATGACGCGGCGCTTGTCCACCCGGTCGGCGAGCACCCCCGCGTACAGGGTGAACAGGAGCACCGGCAGCGAGCCCGCCGCCGTCACCAGCCCCAGGAGGAGCGCCGAGTCGGTGAGCTCCAGCACCAGCCACCCCTGCGCCGTGGTCTGCATCCAGGTGCCCACCATGGAAAGCAGGTGCCCGGCGAAGAAGAGGCGGAAGTTGCGGTGCCGGAGCGCCGCGAACGTGCCGCGCGCCGGCGGCGCCCCGGAGCCGGCGCGGGCGGCATCGCTCCGCGGAAGGGGTGCTTCGCTCAGGCTCGTTTCCCTGTTCCGGTGGGGCCGGGCCCCGTAGCTTGCAACGAGAGCGGGCCATCCGCGCGGCGGCCGGATGGCCCGGGATGTGCTGGTCCCGCAGTTCGGCGGCGTCATCCGGGAGCGAGAGCATGCGATTCACGAACTATACCCGCTACACCGGCAATCGCGCGGACGCCCTCAACCTGCAGGCGCTGCTCGACCACCTTTCGGACTTCCTGCTGCAGAGCGGGTTCGCCGGCGGGCCGCACTCGCACCCGTACTGGGGCGAGTTCGGCGACGACGACGACCGCTCCATGGACGCCCTGCGCGACGCGCTCCTCCGCGCCCTCATCGAGAGCGGGCAGCTCACGCCGGAGATGCTGGCGGAGCTGCGCGGCGACGGCCAGGGGGACGACACCCTGCGGCAGGAGATCGCCGACCTGCTGGACCGGCTGATCGAGCGGCTGGTGGAGGAGGGCTACCTCAACGTGACGCAGCCCGGCGCGCCCGGCGGACCGCCGCCCGAGGCCGGGGAGGGCAAGGTGGACGAGGCGCGCTCCGCCGCCCGGCAGGTGGAGTTCAACCTGACCGGCAAGGGGATCGACTTCCTGGGGTACCGCACCCTCCGCGGCCTGCTGGGCGCCATGGGCAAGTCGTCCTTCGGCTCGCACGACACCCCGCACCTCGCCACCGGGGTAGAGGCGGAGTCCGCCAGCCGGCCGTACCAGTTCGGCGACACCCTGAACCTGGACATCCCCGCCACCCTCAAGAGCGCGCTCGCCCACGACGGCCTGCGCGACGACGGCAGGATCGACCTGGACTACGGCGACCTGTACGTCCACCAGTCCGAGTACCGCTCCAGCTGCGCCACCGTGCTCATGCTGGACACCAGCCACTCCATGATCCTGTACGGCGAGGACCGCTTCACCCCGGCCAAGAAGGTGGCGCTGGCGCTCTCGCACCTCATCCGCACGCAGTTCCCCGGCGACACGCTGCGGGTGGTCACCTTCGGCGACCGGGCGGAGGAGATCCCGCTGTCGCGGCTGTCGCACGCGCAGGTGGGCCCCTTCCACACCAACACCGCGGAAGGGCTCAAGCTGGCGCGGCGGCTCCTCCTGGCGCAGAACAAGGACATGCGCCAGGTGGTGATGATCACCGACGGCAAGCCGTCCGCCGTGACGCTCCCGGACGGGCGCGTCTACAAGAACTCCATGGGGCTGGACCAGCGGGTGCTGCGCGAGACCTTCCAGGAGGTCGCCGCCTGCCGCAAGGCCGGGATCCTCATCAACACCTTCATGCTGGCCCGCGACCCGTACCTGGTGGCCTTCGTGAACCGGGTCACCGAGATCGCGCGGGGCAAGGCGTACTTCACCACCACGCTCACCCTGGGGCAGTACATCATGAAGGACTTCCTCCGCCGCAAGACGCGGAGGGCGGGGTAGCCCCGTTGCGGAACCCGGGGCTGCGCGGCCGCATCCTCGCGTTCCGCTGGGGTGCCGCGGTCCTCCTGGGGATCGCCGGCTGGGGGCTGAACCTGTACCCCGTCCCGCTCTCGCCGGGGACGGACCTGCTCTTCGGCGGGGTGGCGTACCTGCTCGCCGCGGTGGCGCTGGGCGCCGGCCCGGGGTTCCTGGCCGCCGCCATCGCCTCGGTGGGCACCCTCACCCTGTGGAACCACCCCTACGCCTGGCTGATCTTCAGCCTGGAGGGCGCGGCGGTGGGGTACCTGTCGCACGCCCGCGGCCGCCGCCCCCTGGTGGCCGACCTCCTGTACTGGATCTTCGCGGGCATCCCCCTCCTGTTCCTCACCTACGGCCTGGTCCTGGGCGTTTCCGGCGACGCGGCCGCGGTGCTCTTCCTCAAGCAGCCGTTCAACGGGCTGATCAACGCCCTGGGGGCGGAGGCGCTCTACCTGATCCCGCTGGTGCGGCGGGCGCTGCGCGTGAAGACCGCCGCCCGGCTCCGCTCCGCGCTGGCGGTGGTGGTCGCGCTCGCCGCCGTCACCCCGGCGCTGGGCTTCGGGATCTGGAGCGGGCGCCAGGAGTGGGAGCAGAGCGTGGAGCGCGCGCGGGAGCGCGTGGCGCTGGCGGCGCGCTCGTACGCGTCCCGGCTGGACCAGTACGTGGCGCTGCACGCGAGCGCGGTGCGCTCGGTCGCCCAGGCGGCGGAGCTGGAGGGCAGGGTCGACCCGGCGCAATTGCAGCGGCTGGTGCGGGCGGAGCAGGACCAGTTTCCCGGCTTCGTGGACATGTACGCCGCGGACTCCCGCGCCGTCACCCTCGCGTTCGAGCCGGCGGTCAACGCCCACGGCGATTCGCTGCTGGGGCTGGACTTCAGCGACCGCGGCTACTTCCGCAGGCTGCGCGACACCCGCCGCACCGTGGTGTCCGAGGTGTTCGCCGGGCGGGGCGGGGTGGACGAGCCGCTGGTGGTGATCGCCCACCCCATCGTCCTGGCCGACACGCTCGCCGGGTTCGTCCTGGGCGCGCTGGACCTCAAGGCGCTCCCCCGCCCGGCCTCGCCCGCCGTGCCGGCGGCCCGGCTGCGCGTGGCGGACGGCCGCGGGACGCTGGTGCTGGACACCTACGCCCGCTACCGGCCCGGCGAGGCCCCGCGGACCCTGCAGGACTCGCTGGTGTTCGCCGCCGTGCGGGTGGTGGGGCAGGACGGGACCGCCACCTACCCGGTGCGGGGAGCGGCTCCCTCCACCGGGGAGAACGCCGGGCAGGTGCTGGCCGGCGTCGCCCACATCCAGGCGCTGGACTGGTGGGTGTGGACGGAGCAGCCGTACTCCGGGATCCAGGCGTTCGCCGCCGAGTCGTACGTGCGCCTGCTGGCCCTGCTCATCGGCGTGACGCTGCTGGCGCTGGGGATCAGCGACGTGCTGGCCGCCTACCTCGCCGGCCCCCTGCTGCGCATGCGCGAGGCCGCCACGGCGCTGGCCGCGGGCGGGCTGGACGCGCGCGTGGGGAGCCTTCCCCAGGCCGCGCCGCTGGAGATCCACGAGCTGGGCCGCGCCTTCGACCACATGGCCGGCTCGCTGGCCGGGCGCACCGAGGAGCTGGTGGAGCTGGGCGAGATCGCCCGGTCGCTGGCCTCCACGCTGGACGCGGACGAGCTGCTGCGGCGCATCACCGACGCGGCCAACCGGCTGGTGGACCCCGACGGGTGCGGGATCGCCCTGCTCCGGCCCGGCGGGCGGACGCTGCGCGCCGCCGACTACGCGCTGGGGCTGCTGGCCTCCACCGCCGGGTGCGAGATTCCCCTGGAGGACTCGGTGCTCGGCTGGGTGGTGCGGCAGGGGAGCCCGGTGCTCCTCCCCGACGCGGGCTCGGACCCGCGGATCCGCCGCGCCTACATCGACCCGGAGCAGGTGGGCTCCGTGATCTCGGCGCCGCTCACCGGGCGCTCGGGGGCGCTGGGGACGCTCACGGCGGTGCGCTCGCGCTCGGGCGGGCGCAGCTTCACGGACGCGGACCTGAGCCTGCTGGAGCGGCTGGCCCGCCACGCCGCCGTCGCGGTGGAGAACGCCGGCCTGGTGGCCGCCGAGCGCCGCCGCGCCCGGGAAAGCGAGGCGATCCGCACGGTGGCGCGCACCATCTCGGCCGCGCAGGGCCTGCGGGAAACGCTGGCGGTGGTCGCGCGGGAGGCGGGGCGCATCGTCCGCTCGGACGCGTGCACGGTGGCGCTGCTGCGCGGCGAGGGCGAGGGGCGCGAGCTGGAGGTGGTGGCCACCTCGGGCGCGGCGGGGAGCCCGGTGGGCACCCTGGTCGCCGTGGAGGAGCGGCTGCTGGAGGGGCCGCTGCACGAGGCGGTTCCGGCGCTGGAGCGCGAGGGGCGCTACGAGGCGTCCGTCCCGCTGCGGGTGGGCGACGAGGCGCTGGGGGTGCTCACCGCCGCCCGGAGCGACGAGCCCTTCCGCCCGGCCGACGCCACGCTGCTGGCCGCCTTCGCCGACCACGCCGCGGTGGCGCTACGCAACGCGCGCCTGCTGGAGGCGGCCCAGGAGGCGTCGCGCGCCAAGTCGGACTTCATCGCCACCATGAGCCACGAGCTGCGCACCCCGCTGAACGCGGTGCTGGGCCACCTGCAGCTGCTGGAGATGGAGCTGCACGGCCCGGTGACCGCCGCGCAGCGCGAGGCCATGGGCCGCATCGGGGCGGCGTCGCGGCACCTGCGCGGGCTGATCGAGGAGGTGCTTTCCTTTGCGCGGCTGGAGGCGGGGCGCACGGAAGTGCGCATCGCCGAGGTGGACGTGTGCGCGCTGGCGGAGGAGGTGGCCGCGGTGATCGAGCCGCTCGCCGGCGACAAGGCGCTGGCCTTTTTCATCGACCGCTGCCCGGGCGAAGCCACGATCCCCACCGACGCGGACAAGGTCCGCCAGGTGCTCATCAACCTGGCCGGCAACGCCGTCAAGTTCACCGAGCGCGGCGAGGTGCGCATCTCGGTGGAGCCGCGCGCCGACGAGGTGGTGCTGTCCGTCGCCGACACCGGCCCCGGGATCCCCCCCGCGGACCAGGCCCGCCTCTTCCGCCCCTTCGAGCAGCTGCAGAGCGGCTTCAACCGGGCGCACGAGGGCACCGGCCTGGGCCTGTACCTGTCCGGCCGCTACGCCGCCCTCATCGGCGGCCGCATCGAGGTGGAAAGCGGCCCCGGCCGCGGCAGCGTCTTTTCCCTGGTGCTCCCCCGCGGCGGCCCGCCCCCGCCGGACGACGCCGGCGCGGAGCCCGACGCCCGGCGCTCGGGCGACGCGGCCGCGACGGACGTTCCGGGTGACCGGCGGACGAGCGACGTGGAGCGCAGGGCGGAGCACGAAGGCGGGGCCGCGCACCCGTAGCGCGGCCCCGCGAGCACCTGCGTGAGGGATTACGGCCCGAAGGGGCGAGACCCGGCGGCAGTTTGCCGGGGCTCGACT
>JBEVLE010000814.1:0-5249 GCA_040509335.1 Longimicrobiaceae bacterium
GCGAGCGGGGCCGACGGGACTCGAACCCGCGACCTCCGGAGTGACAGTCCGGCACTCTAACCGACTGAGCTACGGCCCCCTGCCCGCCTGCCGGCGGGCCGCATAGGATAGCGGCGGCCCCCGGTTTTCTCAAGGCCCGGCCGTGTCACGCCCCTTCCGGCACCGCGTCGATGCGGGACTCCAGCTCCACGTGGGCCAGCAGCACCCCCGCGTCGCGCTGGCGGACGCGCTCGTAGCGCTCGGCCTCCTCGCCCGTGGGGCGCACCAGGGCGCGGATGCGCTCCACGTAGGCGCGCGCCTCCTCGCCCGGGAGGGGCTCGCCGGTGGCGAGGCGCTCGTCCACCTCCACGATCAGCCCGGAGAACGGCCGCAGCCAGGCGAAGAACGGGTCCTCGATGAGCGCCTGCAGGAAGCGCCCGTTGGAGACGGGACCGGTGTCGCGCTCCCACACCGCGCGCTCGGCGTCGATCAGCGCCTTGTGCAGGCGCAGCAGCCCGCGGCGCGCCTCCTTGAGGTGGTCGCGCACCGGGTCCGGGGAGCGGTCGCGCCGCGGAAGGGGGGGAGTCATGGGGCCTCCTGGCGTGGGGGAACACTCATCGCGCGTCCGCCGCCTTGGAAAAAGCGCGCCAGCCACCCGGTCCCTTCCACGCTCCTTGACACCTCCGCCAAATGCAACTATTCTGGTTGCAATTGAACCGGGGAGCGGGAACATGTCGACCATGAGCAGCCGGGTGGCGGTGGCGGTGCACGTGCTGGCGATCCTCACCTGGCGCAGGGACGAGGCGGTCAGCTCGCAGCAGATCGCGCACAGCGTGAACACCAACCCAGTGGTGGTGCGCCGCATCATCGGCGCGCTGCGGCGCGCGGGGCTGGTGGAGGTGACGCCCGGGGCCATGGGCGGCGCGCGGCTGGCCCGCGTCCCCGAGGAGATCACGCTGCTGGAGGTGTACCGCTCGGTGGAGGACGGCGAGGAACTGTTCGCCATGCACCCGCAGACGCCCTGCCAGGACTGCGGGGTGGGGGCCAACATCCAGGCCGCGCTGGCCGACGTGTTCGGCGACGCGCGCGCGGCCATGGAGGGGGTGCTGGACCGGGTGACCATCGCCGACGTGTGGCGGACGCTGCACGCGGGGATGGCGGGGCCGGGCGGCTGCGGCGGGGGGGCGCGCCGCGCGGGCTAGGGGAGGAGGGCGCGGCGAAGATGTTGCGCCCGGAACGGCAACCGCAACGGGCACGATTCCAGTTCCGGCGGGGCCATTCGCCGGGACGGGCAAGGGAGGAGAGATGAGGGGCGACATCCGGCTGGACAGGGCTTCGCGCCCGGTGATCCTGCTGCTGGCGCTTGCGGCGGCGCTGCTGCTGGCGGGGTTCCGGGGGGTGCAGGACGCGGGGAGGATCGTGGGGCGGGTGACGGACCCCGCCGGCAACCCGCTGGCGGGCGCGGCGGTGAGCGCGCGGCACGCCGACCCGCAGGTGCTGGGGCGCACCACCCGCACCGGGGACACCGGCGGGTTCCAGCTCACCGGGCTGCCGTCCGGGCGGTGGGTGGTGCGGGCCGAGCGCGAGGGGTTCGCCCCGGGCGAGCAGGCGGTGGAGGTGGGGCCGGGAGAGCGCGAGGCGATGATCCTCCGCCTGCGCCCGGCGCGCAGGTAGCGGGCGCGGCGCGGGGCGGCGGGATTCCCGTGCCCCTATATGTAACTACATAGGTTGCAGTTAGCCGGATCCACGGCAAGGGCGGTGCGCGCGGCGCATCTCCCCATCACACGGACACGACGCGGAGGATGGACTCCATGAACGACCGAGCGGCCCCGACGCTGTTCACCCCGGTGCGCCTGGCGCGCCACACCCTCGCCAACCGGGTGGTCATGGCTCCCATGACCCGCAACCGGGCCGGCGAGGGCAACGTCCCCGGCGCGCTGAACGCGCTGTACTACGCCCAGCGCGCCTCCGCCGGGCTCATCGTCACCGAGGGGTCGCAGGTGTCCCCCCGCGGGGTGGGGTACCCGGGCACGCCGGGGATCCACAGCGACGCCCAGGTGGAGGGGTGGCGCCGGGTGACGGAGGCGGTGCACGGCGAGGGCGGGCGCGTCTTTTTGCAGCTGTGGCACGTGGGGCGGGTGTCGCACCCCTCGGTGCAGGCGGACGGCGGGCTCCCGGTGGCGCCCTCGGCGGTGGCGGCGGAGGGGGCGCTGTACACCCCCGCTGGCCCGCTCCCCTACCCCGTTCCCCGCGCGCTGGAAACGGACGAGGTGGCCGGCGTGGTGGAGGAGTTCGCCGCGGGGGCGCGCAACGCGCTCCGCGCCGGCTTCGACGGGGTGGAGCTGCACGGGGCGAACGGGTACCTGATCGACCAGTTCCTGCGTAGCGGGAGCAACCGGCGCACCGACCGCTACGGCGGCCCGGTGGAGAACCGCGCGCGCTTCCTCCTGCAGGTGACGGCGGCGGTGGCGGACGTGTGGGGCGGCGACCGGGTGGGGGTGCGCTTTTCCCCCACCGGCGCGTACAACGGGATGAGCGATTCGGACCCGGCGGGCACCTTCGGCTACGCGGCGCACGCGCTGAACCGCTTCGGGCTGGCGTACCTGCACGTGACGGAGCCGGTGGACACGCCGGAGGCCGCCCGCGTGGCCCCGCTGCTCCGCCAGGTCTTCCGCGGGCCGCTGGTGCTGAACGGCGGCTACGACCGCGCCGCCGCCGACGCGGCGATCGCCTCGGGCGCGGCGGACCTGGTGGCCTTCGGGACGGCGTTCCTGGCCAACCCGGACCTCCCCGCCCGCCTGGCCGCCGGCGCGCGGCTCAACGTCCCCGACCGCGCCACCTTCTACGGCGGCGACGCGCGCGGCTACACCGACTACTCGTTCCGCGACGGCTCCATCGCGGCCCACGCCCCCCGCGGCGCCAGCGCCGGCGCCGCGGCGGCGAGCCTGTGACGCGCGCGACGACGACCCGGGACGACGACGGCCGGCGCCCGTTCCGCGCCGCGCCCGCGGCGCTCCCCGACGCCTTCGGGATCGTGATCCTCCCGGCGCGGAGCGATTCCGCGACGCACAAGGCTCCCACGCCGCGGCTGCCGCTGCGCGCTCTGCTGGGGACGGCAGGGAACAGGGGATAGGGAACAGGGGACAGCCTGCAACGGCGACAGCGACCCCTCACCCCCCGGCCCCCTCTCCCACAGGGGGAGAGGGGGAGAACGACACGGCGGACGGCGGGGAACGCCAGCGTGGAGATTCCCCTCCCGCGGGCGCCAGCGCGGGCCCCGGCGCAGCCGGGGGCACGCCCGAATCCCCGGCCGGAAGCCGTTGCGGACCCGACCCCGATCAGCAGTGTATTCGGACGACCGGCCCTCCCGCCGGCCCACTCCCCTGGAAAGCGACGCCCGTGGAAGCGAAAAAGGACAAGGACAAGAAGCCCAAGTACGACCGCAAGGCGGCCTGGGCCGAGACCAAGCGCCTGATGTGGCACCACCGCCGCTCGCTGGGCCTGGGCTTCGTGCTGATGCTGATCAGCCGGCTGGCGGCGCTGGTGCTCCCCCTCAGCTCCAAGTGGCTGATCGACGACGTGGTGGGCCGGGGCCGCACGCAGCTCCTCCTGCCGCTGGCGGGCGCGGTGGCGGTGGCCACGGTGGTGCAGGCGGTGACCGGCTTCACGCTGTCGCAGGTGATCAGCGTGGCGGCCCAGCGCGCCATCGCGGACATGCGGCGCACGGTGCAGGAGCGCATCACCCGCATGCCGGTTCGATTCTTCGACGCGACGCAGTCGGGGATCCTCATCAACCGCATCATGAACGACGCGGAGGGGATCCGGAACCTGGTGGGGACGGGGATCCTGCAGCTGGTGGGCGGCATCTTCACGGCGCTGCTCGCGCTGGCGGTGCTGCTGTACCTGAACTGGCAGCTCACCGTGGTGAGCGTGGCGGTGCTGGCGCTGTTCGGCGGGGGGATGGCGTACGCCTTCAACCGCCTGCGCCCCATCTTCAAGGAGCGCAGCGTGATCCAGGCGGAGGTGACGGGGCGCCTCACGGAAACGCTGGGCGGGATCCGCGTGGTCAAGGCGTACGGCACGGAGAAGCGGGAGCAGCGGGTGTTCACGCACGGGGTGCACCGCCTGTTCCGCAACATCGCCAGCTCGATCACCGGGGTGTCGGCGGTGGGCTCGTTCGCGACGGTGGTGATCGGGATCGTGGGCACGGTGATGATCCTGATGGGCGGCCGGGCGATCCTGAACGGCTCCATGACGCTGGGCGACATGGTGACCTACGTGTTCTTCTCGGGGCTGCTGGCGGCGCCGGTGATCCAGATGGCCTCCATCGGCACGCAGATCAGCGAGGCGTTCGCGGGATTGGACCGCATCCGCGAGCTGATGGAAACGCCCACGGAGGACGACGAGAGCGAGGGCGCGATCCCGGTGGACGCGGTGCGCGGCGACATCTCCTTCCAGGACGTGTGGTTCGAGTACAACGAGGGCGTTCCGGTGCTGAAGGGGATCGACTTCCAGGCGCCGGCGGGGACCACCACGGCGCTGGTGGGGTCCAGCGGCTCGGGGAAGAGCACGCTGGTGTCGCTGGTGATGGCCTTCAACCGCCCCGGCAAGGGCCGCATCACCCTGGACGGGACGGACCTGGCGCAGCTGCGTCTGCGCGACTACCGGGCGAAGCTGGGGGTGGTGCTCCAGGACAACTTCCTGTTCGACGGCACGGTGGCGGACAACATCCGCTTCGCGCGGCCGGACGCGTCGCGCGAGGAGATCGAGGCGGTGGCCCGCATCGCCAACGCGGACGATTTCATCCGCGGCTTCCCGGAGGGGTACGACTCGATCGTGGGAGAGCGGGGGATCAAGCTGTCGGGCGGGCAGCGGCAGCGCATCGCCATCGCCCGCGCGATCCTGGCGGACCCGCGCATCCTGATCCTGGACGAGGCGACGTCGTCGCTGGACAGCGAGAGCGAGGCGCTGATCCAGGAGGGACTACGGCGGCTGCGGCAGGGGCGCACGTCGTTCGTGATCGCGCACCGGCTCTCCACCATCCGCAGCGCGGACCAGATCCTGGTTCTGGAGCACGGCGAGATCGTGGAGCGCGGGACGCACGCGCAGCTCATGGCGCTGGGCGGACGCTACCGGGAGCTTCACGACCGGCAGTACGCGTGGGAGCAGGACCTGTTCGTGAACCCGGGGGAGGAGCTGCGGGTGCCGGACGAGGAGTCGGAGGAGAGCTTGGCGGTGGGGTGAGGGGGGGACGGGCGGGATGGCGAAGC
>JBEVLE010000815.1:0-4138 GCA_040509335.1 Longimicrobiaceae bacterium
TCGGGCGTGCCCCCGGCTGGCGCCGGGGTCGGGCTTCGGCTCCGTAACGCAGCAAACAACGCTGCGTAACGGAGTCGAGCCCGCGCAAACAGCCGCGCGGTCTCGCCCCTCCGGGCCGAAATCCCTCACGCAACATCCAACGTAGCCGCAAGATCCAGCAGTTGCCCCCTCTCCCAGAATCGGGAGAGGGTGGCGGCGATACAGCCGCCGGGTGAGGGCCCACCGGGGCCCGATGTAATTTCCGCCCTCCGCCGGCTACCAATCCATACGAGCGACGTACGCACCCCCCCGATCCGCCCGGGAGCCGAGTGACCGACGAGGAGACGCTGCTCGCCATGCTCACGACCCACGGGGCCGCCCTGCGGCGGATCGCGAGGGTCCATGCCGGCGCCCACGGCGAGGAGGACGACCTCCACCAGGAGATCCTCCTCCAGCTCTGGCGGGGGCTTCCGTCGTTCCGGGGCGACTCGGCGCCGGGGACCTGGCTGTACCGGGTGGCGCTCAACACCGCGCTCACCTGGCGCCGGCGGATCACCCGCCGCGTCCGCGACGACGCGGCGGCGGGGGACCGGCCGGCGGCGAGCGCCGGCGCGCCGCGCAGCGAGGAAGCGATCCTCGCCGAGTTCCTGGGCTCGCTGGGGGCCGCGGACCGCTCGGTCCTCCTCCTCCACATGGAGGGGCTCCCGTACCCGGAGATCGCGGAGGTGGTGGGGTCCAGCCCGGGCGCGGTGGGCGTGCGCCTGCACCGCATCAAGCAGACGTTCACGAAGCGCTACGTGGAGTGACGAGCCCATGAACTTCGACCAGCTGGGAGAGGTCTGGCGGCGGGAGGCCGGCGGGGCGCCCGGGCGGAGCCCGGCGGAGGAGGTGGCGGCGGTGCGCGCCCGGGCCGCCGAGCTCGCGCGCGTCGTGCGCCGCAGGGACCTCCTGGAGACCGGGGCCGCGCTCGCCATCCTCCCGGTCTTCGCCTGGAGGGCGGCGACGGCGCAGCACCCGCTCGCCGCCGCGGGCGCGGCGATCATCGCCGCGGCGTGCGTGCTCATCCCCATCCGCCTGTGGGCGGCCCGGCGCGGCGACCCCGATCCCGGCCAGCCGGTGGCGGCGGCCCTCCGGACGGAGCTGGCCCGCATCCGCGCCCAGGAGCGCCTGCTGGGAAGCGTGGCGTGGTGGTACGTGGGGCCCATCTCCCTCGGCCTCCTCCTGTCCACGGCCGGCGGCTCCGGGCCGCCGCTGTACCGGGCCGCGTACGCCGCGTCGGTCGTAGCGCTGTCCGCATGGCTCCTCCGCCTGAACCGGCGCGCCGCGCGCGAAGAGCTGCGGCCCGTGGCGGAGGAGCTGGAAGGCTGGCTCGCCGGCCTCGACGAGCCCGCCGCCGATGAACCCCTCTTGAATGGAGCATCCGATGCGAACTGACCGTCAGCCCCTCCGCGCGGCCGTGGCGTGCCTCCTCCTCGCCGCGGCGCTCCCCGCCCCCCTCGCGGCCCAGTGGACCGCGCCGCCCGGCGACAGCATCGCCCGCGTCCTGAACGAGCGCGTCGCGCGCGGCGGCGCGGTGGGGCTCGTGGTGGGCGTGGTGGAGAACGGCCGGCCGCGGGTGGTCGCCGCGGGGCGGCGCGGCGGCGAGGGGTCGCCCGCGCCGGACGGGCGGACGGTGTTCGAGATCGGCTCGGTGTCCAAGGTATTCACGACCACGCTGCTCGCCGAGATGGTGGCGCGCGGCGAGGTGGCGCTCGACGACCCCGTCCGCAAGTTCCTCCCCGACTCGGTGCGCGTTCCCTCGCGCGGCGGCCGGGAGATCACCCTGCTCGACCTGGCGACCGCCACGTCGGGGCTGCCGCGGCTCCCCGGCAACCTCGACCCGACGGCCGCCGACCCGTACGCCCACTACGAGGCGCGCGACCTCTACGCCTTCCTCGCCGGGTACACCCTGCCCCGGGATCCCGGCGCGGCGTACGAGTACTCCAACCTGGGGATGGGGCTCCTGGGGCACGTGCTCGCGCTGCGGGCCGGGAAGCCGTACGAGGAGCTCGTCGCCGAGCGCATCCTGCTCCCGCTCGGCATGCGTGACACCCGGATCGTGCCGACTCCCTCCATGCGGGAGCGGCACGCCGCCGGCCACGGAGACAGCCTCGCGCCGGTGGGCGGCTGGAGCTTCGCGGTGCTGGCGGGCGCCGGCGGATGGCACTCCACCGCGGACGACATGCTGCGCTTCCTGGCCGCGCAGCTCGCGCCCCCGCCGGGCCCGCTCGGCCGCGCGCTCGCCATGGCGAGGGAGCCCCGGCGCCCCAAGGAACGCCCGGGTAGCCAGATCGGGCTCGGGTGGCACGTGCAGGAGCGCAACGGGCGGAGCATTACCTGGCACAACGGCCAGACAGCGGGCTACTCCGCCTTCATCGCACTCGATTCGGCGAGCGGGGCCAACGTGGTCGTGCTCTCCAACGCCTCCATCGCCATCGAAGACATCGGAGGCCGCCTGCTCGCCCCGGCGCGTCCGGTGGGGAACACGCCGCAGGGGCCGTGACGGAACGGCCGCCGGTCCCGCGTCCGCCGACGCAGCATTCTACAAACGTTCCGCGCTCCTGATGTTCGGGTTATATTCGGAGACACCCGAGCGCCAGGAGCGGCATGACGGAGCTGCGAGCCAAGCTGTCCATCCTCGCCGACGCGGCCAAGTACGACGCGTCGTGCGCCAGCAGCGGATCCAGCCGCAAGCGCGCCGGGGGGACGAAGGGCCTGGGGAACACCGAGGGGATGGGGATCTGCCACTCCTACACCCCGGACGGGCGCTGCGTCTCGCTGCTCAAGGTGCTCCTCACCAACGTGTGCATCTACGACTGCGCGTACTGCATCAACCGGCGCTCCAGCAGCGTGCGCCGGGCGCGCTTCAAGGTGGAGGAGCTGGTGCGGGTGGTGCTGGAGTTCTACCGCCGCAACTACATCGAGGGGCTGTTCCTGAGCTCGGGGATCATCCGCACCCCCGACTACACCATGGAGCAGCTGGTGGCGGTGGCGCGCACGCTCCGCGAGGAGCACCACTTCCACGGCTACATCCACCTCAAGACCATCCCCAACGCGGCGCCGGAGCTGATCGAGCAGGCCGGGCGCTGGGCCGACCGCCTGAGCGTCAACGTGGAGCTCCCCACGCAGGAGGGGCTGGACCGCCTGGCGCCGGACAAGAAGCTGGTGCAGATCACCGGCGCGATGGACCGGCTGAAGACGGAGATCGACGGCGCGAAGGAGGAGCGGAAGCGCTCCGCCCGCGCGCCGCTCTTCGCCCCGGCCGGGCAGAGCACGCAGATGATCGTGGGCGCCACCGACGCGTCGGACGCCGTGATCCTGACCGCGGCCTCCACGCTGTACCACCGGCAGGGGCTGCGGCGGGTGTACTACTCCGGCTTCTCGCCCATCCCCGACGCCAGCGCGGTGCTCCCCACGGCGCGGGCGCCGCTGGTGCGCGAGCACCGGCTGTACCAGGCGGACTGGCTGATGCGCTTCTACGGCTTCGACGCGGCGGAGGTGGCGCCCGCGAGCGCGCCCCACCTGGACCTGGAGCTGGACCCCAAGACCGCCTGGGCGCTGCGCAACCGCGACCGCTTTCCCGTGGACCTCAACGCCGCGCCCCGGGAGGCGCTGCTGCGCGTTCCCGGCATCGGCGTGCGCAACGTCAAGCGCATCCTGGAGATCCGCGCCTGGCACCGGATCCGCCTGGAGGACCTGGCGCGCCTGGGCGTGTCGCTGCGCCGGACCCTGCCCTTCGTCACCACGGCCGACCACACCCCGCGGGCGGCGCTGGACGCCGGCGACCTGCGCGACCGGCTCTTTCCGCAGCGCGCGCAGGTGGACCTGTTCGCCAGCGCGGCGCTCGCCGCCACGGGGGAGCTGTGAGGCGCGCCCCCTTCGACGGCACGCTCGCCGGGTGGCGCGAGGCGGCGCGGTCGCTGCTCGCCGCGGGGGCGCCGCCGCAGGACGTGCTGTGGAGCGCGGAGGGCGAGGCGCCGCTGCTGGACGGGCTGGACGCGCTCCCGAGGAAAACCAACACGTCGCGGCCCTGCTCGTCGACGGTGAAGGAATTAGGGCCCGGCCCATACACGCCGGTCTCTTCGGACGAGACGAAGACGGGGACCTGCGACTTGCTCCA
>JBEVLE010000816.1:0-3549 GCA_040509335.1 Longimicrobiaceae bacterium
TCGGGCGTGCCCCCGGCTGGCGCCGGGGTCGGGCTTCGGCTCCGTAACGCAGCAAACAACGCTGCGTAACGGAGTCGAGCCCGCGCAAACAGCCGCGCGGTCTCGCCCCTCCGGGCCGAAATCCCTCACGCAAATTCGGACGTAGCCGCGAGATCCAGCAGTTGGCCCCCTCTCCCAGAATGGCGCTTCACGCTTCGCGTGAACCGTATGAAGGGAGAGGGTGGCGGCTATAAGGCCGCCGGGTGAGGGCCCCGACAACAGAACGGCCCTGCACGGCGAGGCGTGCAGGGCCGGTTCTCCGTCGGCGGGGGAGCTGGCTACATGAGCGCGGGCTGCAGGCGCATGCCGCCGCCGTGCGTCCAGACGGCGGTGAGGAGGGCCTCGGCGCCGCTGGTGACCTGGTCCTCGCCGCAGCGCACCGCGGTGTCCAGGGCGAGCTGCGCGACGCGCTCGGCGCTTTCCCAGCGCTCCATCTCGGCGGCGCCGCGGGCCAGCTCCAGCAGCGGGCTGCTCTTCATCTCCTCGGGCGGGGTGCGGCGGAGGAGCTGGAGCGCTTCGTCGGCCGCGTCGTCGAAGGCCTGCTCGTTGCGGGCGCCCGCAGCGGCGCGGGCCACGGCCGCCAGCGCCTCCACCCGGTCCGCGGGACGCCGGGCGTAGGGGAGGAGGAGCCGCAGGGCGGCCAGCGCCTCCGTGTACTTGCCGCGCTCCAGCCAGAAGGTGCCGATGTCGCGGGCCACCTGCGGCACGCGCGGGTGCCTGCGGCCGTAGGCGTGCAGCGTGGAGCGGGCGTACACGTCCGCCTCGTCCGTGCGCCCGCCCTGCGCCGCCAGCCGGAAGAGCCCGTGCAGCGCCTGCGCCTTGATCTCGCGGAAGCCGCTGCGCCGCGCGCCGCGGAACGCCCGCAGGAACAGGCCGCGCGCGGCCTCCACGTCGGCGCGCGCCGCCTCCGCGTTGCCGCGCTGCGCCTCCAGCGCGGCGCGCTCCGCCTGCATCTCCCCCAGCGCGAGGCACGCCTGGAAGAGCGAGCTGCGGTCGCCGTTGCGGCGCCCCAGCACGATGGTGCGGCGCAGCCAGGTCTCCGCCCGGGCCCGCTCGCCCAGCTTGCGCGCCAGCGACCCCGCCAGCAGGCCCGCCGAGGCGTCGCAAGGCGAGGCCATGGCGGCCCCCTGCGCGAAGGCGAGCGCCGTCGCCGCCGAGCCGTGCGCGTCCGCCCAGCGCGCGATCTGCAGGCAGATGGAGCCCACCGCCTCCGGGCGCGCCGTGTCCGGGTCGGTGGAAAGCGCCGCCAGCGAGGTGAGCGCCGTTTCCAGCACGGGGTCCGCGCCCTGCGCCACCAGCGCCTCCAGCCGCCGCCTCACCGACTCCGGCCGGAACAGCCCGCGGCGCTCCCCGGGCGCCACCGACGCCCACAGGATGACGTCGTGCAGCGACTGCCAGAGCAGCACCCCGACCCCGTTGCGCATCTCGTCCAGGATGTAGACGCCGTCGAGCGTCTCGTCCGGGCCGTGCAGGATGGCCGGAGGAGGTGGAGACCTGCGCCCCGCCCGGCGGGGCCGCACCGACTCTTTTGCGGCGAGCTTGACCTTCATGGGCGTTCCTCCGGGTCTGGTTCGTTGCAGGACGGGGCCGCTGACCAGGACCCCGCCCGAATGCTAAACGTCAATTTGTGCTACTCTGTCCACGAATGCAATAGAATGGACGAAACTGATCTCCCCGCCATGCCGCGCCACGGGGCCGTCCGGGCGGGCGGCTCCTTGCCCGGACGCCTCCTGTTCCTTAAACTGATAGTGTAATCCCGCCGAAAGTGGACAGAGTGGACAACCCAAGATAGCGCGAGGCTCCGGGCCAGTCAATGTCCGTGCGTAGCGGCGTTCCCCTCGACCAGCTCCGCGCGGTGATCATGGCCCGCATGGCGAGCGTTTCGCTCCGCGGCGTCGCCCGTGAGGTGGGGATGAGCCCCAGCGGGCTGCAGAAGTTCGTGGACGGCTCCGTTCCCTACCTCCCCACCCGCCAGAAGCTGGAGCGCTGGTACGTCTGCGAGGCTTCCCGCGGCGAGGCGGAGATGAGCGCCGAGGTGGCCTCCGCCGCGCTGGGAGTGCTGGTGGGAGAGCTTTCGCCGGGCCGGCGCCGGGGCGTGGTGCGCCGCCTGGTGAGGGAGGTCCGCGCCGCGTACGACGCCGAGGGGCCGCCGCCCCCGTGGCTCGACGAGCTGGTCCGCGAGGTGGACCCCGACCGCGGCTGACGCCGCCCGCTTCCGCAGGCACATCCCCCGTTTCTGTTCCGCCCCCGTTTCCAGGGCCCGCGCCGCGCGGCCCGTGTACCACACCGGAGAACGCATGACACCACTCCTCCGCCCGATCCCCCGGTGGATCGCGCTCCCGCTCGTCCTCCTGGCCGGGTGCGACGCCGCGTCCTCGGAGCCCATCGCCATCGGCGTGGCCGGCCCGCTCAGCCTCGCCAACGGCCGCTCCATGAAGCTCGCCGCCGAGATGGCGGTCGCGGAGCTCAACGAGAGCGCCGACTTCAAGGACCGCAAGCTCGAGCTGGAGCTCCGGGACGACGAGGGGAACAAGGAAAAGGCGATCCCCGTCGCCGGCTTCCTGCGCGACAGCACGGCGGTGGTGGCCGTGATCGGGCACCTCAACTCCGCGGCGACGCTGGCGGCGGCCAAGATCTACAACGAGGAGGAGGGCGCCCACGAGAGCTCGCCTGTGGCGCAGATCTCCCCCGCGTCCAGCAGCCCGCTGGTGACCGCGGCCGGCGACTGGACCTTCCGCGTGTGCCCCAGCGACCTGCGGCACGGCCCGGTGGTGGCGCAGCACGCCTACTCGCGGCTGGGGAAGCGCCGCGCCGCGGTGCTGTACACCAACGACGAGTACGGGCGCGGCGTGGCCGCGACCTTCGCCGACGCGTTCCGCACCGCCGGCGGGAGCGTGGTGGCGCAGGACCCCTACCTCCCCGCGACGGTGGAGGACGCCGCCGGGGTGGACCCGTACCTGCAGCGCGCCCTGCGCTCCGGCATGGACGCGCTGGTGATCGCCGGCCAGGCCGACGCCGGAATCAAGGTGGTGCGCGAGGCGCGCCGGCTGGGGTTCACCGGCCCCGTGGTGGGCGCCGACGGCATGACCGGGGTCAAGGACGCGGGTGCGGACGCCGAGGGGATCTACGTCAGCTCCGCCTTCCTCCCCGACCGCGCCTCCGAGGCGGCGCAGGCGTTCGTGCGGGCGTACCGGCAGCGCTACAACGAGGACCCCGACCAC
The DNA here is from genome assembly GCA_040509335.1 of Longimicrobiaceae bacterium. Taxonomy (GTDB): domain Bacteria; phylum Gemmatimonadota; class Gemmatimonadetes; order Longimicrobiales; family Longimicrobiaceae; genus JAFAYN01. The sequence continues at coordinate 3,261 of JBEVLE010000816.1, forward strand.
CGCGGCGCCATGACGTACGACGCCATCAAGCTGGTGGCGCAGGCGGTCCGCGAGGTGGGCACCGACCGCCGCGCGATCCGCGACTACCTGGCGAAGGTGGGGGTGGAGGGCTCCGGCGTGGCCCCGTACGAGGGCGTGTCCGGCCGGATCGCCTTCGACCGCAACGGCGACGTTCCCGGCAAGGAGGTCGCCATGGGCGTGGTCCGCGGCGGCAAGCTGGTGACCGTGCGCTGAGTCCGCCCGCGGCACCGGCGGAGTCGGCGGGGGCGCCCCGGGGATCCCGATCCCC
>JBEVLE010000817.1:0-5582 GCA_040509335.1 Longimicrobiaceae bacterium
TAAAGCAACCAAACCCCGGACTTTTCTATTTCAACGTAACAAGCACGAACGCGAGGGCGCCCCCACCTCCCGGGAGCGCCCTCGCCACCGCCGCCCGGTGCGGCTTCTTCCCTCAGGGCCGGCCCGTCACACCGCCGCGCCCGCCTTTCGCCCGCTCTCGCTCCCGCTCTGCGCCTCCTCCAGCGGTGCGTAGCCGCGGACGATGAGCAGCGACGCGGCGGTCTCGCGGGCAAGGCGTTCGCCGGGAACTCCCGTCGACCCGGGGTCCATCCCCCACGCGCCGGACGCGCCCACCACCACCAGGTCGTAGCCGTCGCGCGCCTCCAGGACGGCGGCCTCCTCGGGCGACGGGCTTTCCACCGTCTCCAGGCCGACGCCGTCGGCGGCCAGCGAGGCGGCCCAGCCGGGCTCCGGCTCCCCCGCCTGCCCCGCCCCGGGCCCCGCGACGTGCAGGACCCGAACCTCCGCGTCGCCGCCCGCGGCGATGCGGCGCCCCATCTCCACGGCGGCGCGGTCGTGCACGCCGCCGCGGTACAGCACCAGCACCCGCCGCCAGGGCTGCGGGCGGCGCTCCAGGTACACCGCCACCTGGCTGCCCGCGCCCTTCATCACCTCCTGCACGGTGCCCCCCAGGATCCCGCGGCCGATCAGCGGCTTGTGCCACCCCAGCAGCACCAGCCCGGCGCCCTTTTCGCGCGCCACCTCCAGGATGTCGCGCGCGGGGGCGTGGCTGGCGAAGCTCACCGGGCGCAGCTCGACGCCCAGGGCTTCCGCCGTCTCCATCGCCGGGAGCAGCGAATCGTCGACGGCGGCGGCCGGGTGGGGCGGGAGGCTCACCAGCCGCTGCTCGGCGGCGCGGTCCAGGTGCAGGGCGTAGATGCGCTCCCCGCCCCCGCGCGGGGCGAGCGCCGCGGCGGCGCGCACCAGGCCGGGGCCCGCGGAGGGGAGCGACACGGCCACCAGCGTCGTCTGCGTGGCGGCGGGGTCGGCGGTGCCGGCCAGCTCCCGGCGGATCAGCCAGGCCGGGTAGATCAGCTCCAGCAGCGGGGTGGTCATGAAGGTGGTGATCAGCGCCATCATCACCATCATGGTGAACAGCGCGGGCGAGATCACGCCCAGCTCCAGCCCGATGGTGAGGATCACCAGCTCCATCAGCCCGCGGGTGTTCATCAGCACGCCGAGCGCGCCGGCCTCGCGCCACCCCAGCCCCGTGGCCCGGGCGGACAGGAAGGAGCCGCCGAACTTGCCGGCGACCGCCACCGCCACGATCAGCCCGCAGAACAGCCACATCTCCGCCCCCTCCACCAGCCCGATGCGGGTGCGCAGCCCCGTGAAGGCGAAGAAGATGGGGAGGAAGAACACCACCGTCAGGTCCTCCAGCTTTTCCGTCAGGCCGTGCACCAGCACGCGCTCGCGCGGGATCACCGCGCCCAGCAGGAAGGCGCCGAAGAGCGCGTGGATCCCCAGCCGCTCGGTGGTCCAGGCGGAGGCGAGGAGCACCAGGAGCACCACGGCGAGGAGGTCCTGCGTCACCCGCCCGCGCAGCCGCGCGTACCTCCCCACCCACCCCAGCATGCGCCGCCCCGCCGTCAGCATGAAGGCGACGAACGCGACGGAGCCGGCGAGCGTCACCCACAGCGGGACCTCGGCCTCGCCGGCGCGCACCACCGCGACCACCACCGCCAGGATGCTCCAGGCGGTGACGTCGTCGACCGCTGCGCAGGCGATGGTGACGGCGCCCACCCGCGTCCGCGTCAGGTTGCGCTCGGTGAGGATGCGGGCGAGCACCGGGAACGCGGTGACGCTCATCGCCGCGCCCATGAACAGCGCGAAGCCGGTGAAGCCGATGCTGGCGTCCGACAGGCGCGGGTACAGGAACAGGGCGAGCGCCGAGCCGAGGAAGAAGGGGACGACGATGCTGACGTGGCTGGTGACCACGGCGGTGTGCCCCCGGCCGCGCAGCAGCCGGGTGTCGAACTCCAGCCCCACCAGGAACATGAACAGGAGGAGCCCCACCTGGCTCACGGAGTTCAGCGCGCCCAGGCTGGTGGGCGGAAAGAGCCAGGCGGACACGCCGGGGGCGAGCCACCCCAGGAGCGAGGGCCCCAGCATGATGCCGGCGACCATCTCGCCGACGACCTGCGGCTGGTGGATGCGGCGGAAGGCGAGCCCGACGAGGCGCGCCACCGCGAGCACGACGCCGATCTGGACCAGGAGCGTAAGGAGGTGCACGGCGGCTCAGCGGGCGGGCGTGGCGGGGAGGCGCGCGGCGCGGAAAGGCACCGGCGCGCAGGAGGGGCATCCCGGAACCGTCAGGGCGCCGGCCAGCCGTGGGGGATCCGGCTCGGCGTGCAGCATGGCCGTCAGCCGCAGCCCCCGCCCCCCGCACGCGGCGGAGCCTTCCCCGGTCGCCGCGACGAGGGCGACGCCGTCCAGGCGGGCGTCCAGCGAGGTGGCGGCCGGGTCGTTGAGCGTGACGACGGCGCGGGTGCCGGACTGGGACACGTCCAGCGTCGGCCCCGCGGCCGGGAAGACGAGGTCGGGGCACGCGGCGCGGAGGGCCGCCGCGAGCGCGGGCTCGGCCGCCCACTCGCCGCCCACGTGCCGCGGCGGGACGATGCGCTCCCCGGCGCGGAGGATCCCCAGCAGGCCCAGCAGCGGCGCCCCCACCAGCAGGAGGTAGGTCAGGAGGGTCTTCATCGCTCGCTTCCGGAGAAATTATGCGTGTCGTGGCTGGAACGATGCGGGTCGGCGATCAAACTTAAACGCGCGGCCGGTCCGCTACCAGGGAGGGGATGCCCGGCCTCCCCGGAGCCGCTGCGGATGCGGGCGGAGGTCGTGAATCGGCTAGAGGGGGATTCTGGCGGATTCCGTGCGGGCGGGCTAATGTTGGAGTGTCAACTCTGTATACCCCAACCAAGGACAGACCCATGCAGAACCGTCGCATCCTGGCCGCCGTCGCAGTGCTCGCCCTCGCTCTCGGCGGCTGCGGCGAGACGCCGCTCGCCTCCCCGGACGCGCCGAACTACGACAGCGGCCCGACCATCGGGACGGGCCACCGGGCGGACACCACCAGTGTCGGCAGCACCACGCCGTCAAGCACTTCGGCGGACCCGACGATCCTGGACGACGGCTCGACCGAGCGGGCCGGGCCGACGTTCGGCACGGGACACTAAGCCGCTTCGGAAGAGGTTACGGGACCGGTGGCGGCGTGGGAAGTCACGGACTGCACCTGGCGGCCTGGGACTTCCCACGCTCGCAATCGAGCCATGAGGCGCTGGACGAGTGCATCCAGCCGGCTCGGGTCGCCAGGAGCAACCTCGGTCGGCGGGGCCGCCCCCGCAGCCAGCGAAGAGAGGGTTTCATCTGCAATCTGTGCTGCCGGACCGTCTCGCCGCAGGCGGGCCGTCGTCATTGCGACGGCTGAATAGATTTCTGCGCGGGTCAAATCACCGAGCGACCAAGCGCCTGCTGCAAGGCTGTTGTATGCGGACGGCGCGTAATATTGGTGCTGTTCCAAAAGACGCAGCGCCGACTCCTCAGCTTCCCTGTACCGTTGGAAGTTGCGCAACCCTCCGGCTGCACGGGCGACGGATGCGAATACCATCGCCTGTTCGGCCGGTTTCTGAAGAATGGATAGAAGGTGTACCAGCGGGGCGAGGGCGAAGCCGAAATGCCTGTTCTGGAGCAGGACGTACGCGAAGTCGGCGATCAGGTAAGGTACCAGAGGATGACGGATCGGGTAATTCTCGATCGCCTTCCGTACGTGCCGGCAGGCGGATGGGTACATGCCGGCTTCAGCCGAAATGGTGAGCAGAGCGTGATGCGCTTCGGCGGCCTGTCGGCGTCTTCCACAGCCCGTTGCTCGTCGCGCTGCCCTTTCGTAGTAGACGCGAGCCTCATCGCGGCGTCCGAGATCCTTCATCAGGTTCCCGTACCCCAGGAGTGCATTGATCACGCCCTGATCGCTCTTCTGGCGAACGGCGAGGCTGAATGCCCGAAGGTACCAGGCTGCCGCGCGCCCGTGATGGGTTGCGCTTCGGCACAGCCGCCCGGCGTCGAAGGCCCGTACTGGCGCATCAGGATCAGCGGTTGCCGCGGCTTCCGCGAAGAGGGCGGCGATGTCGAGGCTGACACGCTCCTCCGCCCACGCCTGAACCCGGTGGCAAGCCTGCGCTAGCTGTGCTCCGGTGACGGCTTCCGGATCGCGGCCGAGAAGCGCGAAGGTGCCGAACGCTTCCAGGAGCCTGGGAGCGTGCGCGCAGGCCGCGGCGAGCCGTTCGCCCGCCGCGGACGCATCCGGCAGCGCGAGGTCCTTCCGGGCCGACGGCGGGACCGCCGCCCACAGGCGGGTCCTGCGGAGCATCCGCCACAGCGCGATCGCGAGCTCCGGAGGGACCTCCTCCAGGAACTCGATCTCCGCAGGCCAGCGCCGCGGGTCGGGCGGCGGCAGGATCGACCTGAGGCGGCCCGGGCGGGGTCGGGAATGTGCGATGTCTGTCATTGGGCAATCCAGGTGGGAATCATGCCACACCGTTTACGCCAGGGTAACAGAAAGCCGCGCGCGGTGAGGGGATAGGAGGTAGTTTTGGCGTATACTATGTCTACCGCCGGGGGAAAGACAGGCCGCGAGTCCCGGGGAAACGCCGATCCGCCGCCGAGCCGGGTGCCGCCGGCCTCCGCCCGGCTCGCCGTTCGTCGTCCCCTGGCGCATGCGTGGCGGCGCGCCCGCGGCTTTCACGCGCGGGGCGCGGGCTCCATATTCAACGGAGGACGCGGCGCGAGTGCCACCCACCCGAGGTGAGAGATGCCGGACGAGCGAAGGTACCGGGAAGAAGAGGTCGCGGAGATCTTCGAGGCGGCCGCGAGCGAGCGCCACCCCGCCCCGGGCGCGAACGCCCTCACCTCCGCCCAGGGGCTGACGCTCGCCGAGCTCCAGGCGATCGGGAGCGAGGTGGGGATCCCCGCGGACCGCATCGCCGGCGCGGCCGCCGCGCTGGAATTGCGCCGCAGCGCCGCGCGCCGCACCGACCTGGGGATGCCGGTCTCGGTGCGGCGGACCGTGGAGCTGCCGCGCGCGCCCACCGACCGCGAGTGGGAGGTGCTGGTGGCGGAGCTGCGCGAGACCTTCAACGCCCGCGGGCGGGACCGGTCGCAGGGCGGCCTGCGCGAGTGGAGCAACGGCAACCTGCACGCGCGAGTGGAGCCCACTGAGACCGGCCACCGCCTCCGCCTGGGGACCACCATGGGGAACGGCGTCGCCCTCAACCGGGTGGGCGCGCTCGGCCTGCTCATGGCCGTCGTCATGCTCATGGTCCTCGCCCTTTCCGGCACCCTCCCGGAGTCGCTGTTCCTCCCGCTCATGATGATCGCCATGAGCGGCGGGGCGCTGGGCTACAACGCGGCGCGGCTCCCCGGCTGGGCCCGCGAGCGGGAAGAGCAGATGGAGCGGGTCGCGGCCCGCGCAGTGGCGCTGCTCGGCGGCGAGCCGGCGCCGGGGGACATCCGCGCCGAGCTCACGAGCGGCGGCTGAGGGGGATGCTCCCCCGATCGCCCCGGCGCTCCACCGAAAGCAAAAAGGC
>JBEVLE010000818.1:0-9937 GCA_040509335.1 Longimicrobiaceae bacterium
GCGTGCCCCCGGCTGGCGCCGGGGTCGGGCTTCGGCTCCGTAACGCAGCAAACAACGCTGCGTAACGGAGTCGAGCCCGCGCAAACAGCCGCGCGGTCTCGCCCCTTCGGGCCGTAATCCCTCACGCAACTGCTTGCCCGTGCTCAACATCCCCGCCGTTGCCCCCTCTCCCAGAATTGGTAGAGGGTGGCGAGCCTCAAGCGAGCCGGGTGAGGGCCGCCGTCGTCGTTCTCCCCTTATCTCCTACGATGCCACCGTGAACGTCGCTCGCGCGCTCCGCGCCTTCCTCCCCGCGGCCCTGCTCGGGCTCGCCGCCTGCGCCCGCGGCGGCGCTTCGTCCGCGCCGCCGCCGTGCACGCTCCCCGACGCCGCGCTCCTCGTTTCGCTCGGCGAGTACGAGCTGCGTCCCGGCGCGGTGGACACGGTCCGGCTGCTCGCCTCCACCCACCCCGGCGCGTTCGAGCCGCTGCCGGCCGGCTGCCGCGCCGCCTGGTCGCTCCCGGGGGGCGGGCCCGCGAGCGTGGACGCGGCGAGCGGAGTGCTGCGCGTCGCCGCCGGCGCGGCGGACGGCGTCGCCTTTCCGCTGCTGGCGCGCGTCGCGGGGCGCGAGGTCCGCACCGTCGTCCGCGTGGTCGACCCGGCGCTGAGCCCGCTGGTGGGCACCTGGGCGCAGGTGGGCCGGACGCCGTGCGGCGCCGGCGCGGCCGAGTCCGCCCCCGCCGAGCCCATCCGGGAGCTGCGCTTCCACCGCGACGGGCGCTTCAGCGTCACCTGGCTCCCCTTCGAGAGCTACACCGACTACTGGGGGACGTACAGCCACGACGCCGGGAGCGGCCGGCTGCGGCTGGAGGTGGAGCGGGGCAACTACGTCCCCGCGGAACTGGACCTGGACGGCCTGGCCGAGTTGAGGGGCGGCGTGCTCCGGCTGCGCGAGATGTCGCTGGGGAGCCGGACGCCGGGCGGGGAAGCCGACTGCGGGCTGCGCTTCGCGCGGGGTGGGCCGTGAGCGCCCCCGCGTCGGCCCGCGACGAAGTGATCGAGACCCCGCGGCTGCGCCTGCGACGCTTCACCGCCGCGGACCTCCCCGCCTTCGTCGCGTACCGCTGCGACCCCGAGGTCGCCCGCTACCAGAGCTGGGACGACTGCACCCCCGACGAGGCCGAGGCCTTTCTGGCCGAGCAGGACGGGCTGCGGCCGGGGACGCCGGGCACGTGGTTCCAGTTCGCCGTGGAGGTCAAGTCCACCGGCGCGCTGGCGGGCGACTGCGCCCTGCACGTGCACGACGAGGACCCGCGCCTGGGCGCGATCGGCTACACGCTCGCGCGCGAGGCGCAGGGCCGCGGCTACGCCGCCGAGGCGGTGCGCGCCCTGCTCGGCTACGCCTTCGGGACGCTGCGGCTGCACCGCGTCAGCGCCACCACCGACTGCGAGAACACAGCCTCCGTCGCGCTGCTGGAGCGCGTGGGAATGCGCCGCGAGGCGCACTTCCTCCAGCACGTGTGGTTCAAGGGGCGCTGGTCGGACGAGTACGTGTACGCGCTGCTCCGCGACGAGTGGGCCGCCCTCGCCCCCGCGTCCCCCGGCTGACCGGCGCCGATCTTGCGCCGCGCGGCATCCATGAAACCATTCCGCGCCCTCCTCCCGCTCCTGCTCGCGGCCGCGTGCGCCCCGGCGGCGGTCCGGCCCTCCGGGCCCGCCGGCCCCTCCGCCCCCGCCAGCGTCCACCCCGGCTTCGACGCCGCCGTGTACCCCGGCGAGGCGGCCATGCTCGCCTGGCGGCGCGAGTCGCCGTACCGGTGGACCGGCTACTACCTCCCCTCGCCCTGCCACCGCGACGCCTCGTGGAGCGGGACCCGCGCGGCGCTGGAGGGGCAGGGGTGGGGGATCGCCGTGCTGTACGTGGGGCAGCAGGCGTTCGAGGACGCGCCGGTCGCCGGGGCCGAGCAGCCGGGCGGCCCCGTGGTGTGCTCGCGGACGCTGCTGGGCACCGGGCGCGGCCGGGACGACGCGCGCGACGCCGTCGCCCGCGCCATGGCCGAGGGGTTCGCGCCCGGCAGCGTGGTGTTCCTGGACGTGGAGCGCATGCGCGCCGTCCCCGACAGCATGCTGGCGTACCACGCCGCGTGGACGGACGAGCTGCTGCGCGACGGGCGCTACCTCCCCGGCACCTACGCGCACCAGGCCAACGCGGCGCAGCTCTTCGCGTCGGCCCGCGCCGTGTACGCCGGCGCCGGGCGCGCGGATGCGCCGCCGTTCTGGATCGCGGGGGGGAGCGGCTTCGGGCTGGACCAGCCGCCGTACGCGGTGGGGCTGCCGTACGCCCGGGTGTGGCAGGGCGCCATCGACGTGGACCGCGACTGGGGCGGCGTCCGGCTGCGCGTGGACGAGAACACCGCCGACCGCCCCTCCCCCTCCGCGGCGCCCTAGGCCGTTCTCCTTGCCCGCGGCGGGACCGCGCCCCTAGCTTGCGCCCCGGCCGCCGGCTCCGTCGCGTCCGGGGCCTTCGCCCGTCCATCCGCTCCCGGGGTTCCGCCGTGCCCATCCTCCGCCTCCTCCTCGTCCCGGTGCTGCTCCTCCCGCTCGGGGGGTGCTTCGGCTACCGCCTGATCCGCCCCGACGAGGTCCCCGTGCCCTCGTACGAGCCCCGCCCCGTCGCCGTCCCCGCCGAGTGCGAGGCCCTCCTCCGGCGCGCCGCCGCCGAGGGCGTGGCCCGCCTCCCCGAGGCCGAGGCGCGCACCGTGACCTTCTGCCAGGGGCAGCAGCTCATCCGCGCCCAGGAGGAGGAGGCCGCCTCCCGCAAGCTGGAGGCGCACGCGTCCGCGGCCAGCCTGGCGCTCAACGTCGCCACCGTGGTGGTGGGCGGGCTGATCGCGGTGCTCGCCTGGGTGTTCTGACCCCGGGCTTCGCTCTGCCGGGCGCCCGACCGGCCCGCGTCGTGCGTGCGCCGCGCCGGCATCCGCAGGCACGCACCACGCACCCGGGAGCACCCCCATGTTCCGACTGAGCTCCGAGAGCGAGCACGAGGAGAAGTCGCAGGGCGGGACCCGCTACCTGTTCGCGCTCGGCCACTACGAGTGCCACGACGCCATGGACGGCGAGGGCGAGCTCCACCACTTCGTCGTGGACACCGGCGGGGCCGGCGCCGAGGCCCCCGTCTACGAGACGGACCGCGCCACCATGTACGAGCTGATGGCCCGCTACCTGGCCGGCGAGTACGAAAAGCGCGAGTACGAGATGGAGCGCTCGCCCGCCCACGAGGCGCTGCTGGACACGCTGGAGATCGCCGCCGCCCGCGCCCGCGCCGGCGAGTCCGAGTTCTCGTTCGACGACCTGGGCATCGCGGAGGACTGGGACGAGATCGACGAGGAGGACGTCGAGGACGAGGAGGAGCGGTAGGTGCGGCGGGTTCGGGCGTGCCCCTCGCTGGCGCTCGGGTCGGGCTTCGGCTCCGTAGCAGACGAAACAACCGTCTGCAACGGAGTCGAGCCCCGGCAAACTGCCGCCGGGTCTCGCCCCTCCGGGCCGGAATCCCTCACGCAACTACTTGCCCGCACTTAAGATCCGGCAGTTGTCCCCTCCCTCCGGCACCGGCGGCGGTAGCCGCGCCGCTGCTGGAAACGCGGCGGGTCACCGTCACGCGCAACGTCCTGGGCACCCCCGGTCCCGGCTCCGCCGTCCCCCCGCTGCGCGTGGTCCAGCTCGCGGACCTGCACCTGCGCGCGCTGGGCGGGCACGCCGAGCGCGTCGCCGCGACCGTGGCGGATTTGCGCCCGCGGGTGCTCGTCTTCACCGGGGACTCGGTGGACCGGCTGGACACGCTGGGCGTGCTGGAGGACTTCCTGCGGCTCCTCCCGCAGGTGGACGCCGCCTTCGCCGTGCTCGGCAACTGGGAGCACCTGTCGCCGGAGCAGCCGGCGGCGCTGCGCCGCGCCTACGGCCGGCACGGGGTGAGGCTGCTGGTGAACGAGAGCGCCGTCCTGGAGCTACGTCGCCGGGTGGTACCGCGACGCGTGGCCGCACCTGTACGTTTCGCGCGGCATCGGCACCTCCGTGGTCCCCTTCCGCCTGGGATCGCCGCCCGAGGTCGCCGTGTTCGACTGGCACCTGGCGGGCTGAGCGCCCGCGGCCCCGCTCCTCCTCCCGTCCACCCTTTTCGCCCGGAGACCGCCCATGGCGAGCAGCAGCGCCGCCACCGTCGAGGAGTACCTGCAGCAGCTTCCGCCGGAGCGCCGCGAGGTGGTTTCCGCGCTGCGCGACGTGGTGCTCCGCAACCTCCCCGAGGGATACCGCGAGAGCATGAGCTTCGGGATGATCGGGTACGGCATTCCGCTGGAGCGCTACCCCGACACCTACAACAAGCAGCCGCTCGCCTACGCCGCCCTCGCCGCGCAGAAGAACCACTACGCGCTCTACCTGATGTGCGTCTACCAGGACCCGCAGACGGAGGCCGCCTTCCGGGAGGCGTTCGCCGCGGCCGGCAAGAAGCTGGACATGGGCAAGTCGTGCGTCCGCTTCCGCAGCCTGGACGACCTCCCGCTGGACGTGGTGGGCCGGACGATCGCCGCCACCCCGCCCGAGGAGCTGATCCGCCAGTACGAGGCGAGCCGCCGCAGGTAGTACGCCCGAACTCGTGGTTGTACCTTGCCTTGGACGAGGATCTGAATGGACAGCCAGGAAGACCGCAGACAGATCGGCAGGGACGAGATGGCCGCTCAGCTCCGCGCGCTCGGGGTGGAGGAGGGCGGCGTGCTGCTCGTGCACACCTCCTTTCGCGCGGTCCGGCCGGTGGAGGGCGGACCGGCGGGGCTGATCGGGGCGCTGCGGGACGCGCTGGGACTCGGGGGCACGCTGGTGATGCCGTCGTGGACGGGCGACGACGAGCGCCCCTTCGACCCGGCGGCCACCCCGGCGTCGCCCGACCTGGGGGTGGTCGCCGACACCTTCTGGCGGCTCCCCGGGACGGTGCGCAGCGGCCACCTGTTCGCCTTCGCGGCGGCGGGCCCGCGGGCGGAGGAGGTCACGGCGGGGCCGCTTCCCCTCCCGCCGCACGTCCCGGCGAGCCCGGTGGGCCGGGTGCACGACCTGGACGGACAGGTGCTCCTGCTGGGCGTGGGCCACGACGCGGACACCACGCTGCACCTGGCGGAGCTCCTGGCCGGGGTCCCGTATCGCGTTCCCAAGCACGTCACGGTGATGCGCGGCGGGCGCCCGGTCCGGCTGGACTATGGGGAGAACGACCACTGCTGCGAGCGCTTCGCCCTGGCGGACGGGTGGCTGCGGGAGCGGGGCCTCCAGCGCGAGGGGGTCGTGGGGCACGCCGCCGCCCGGCTCGCGCGCTCGCGCGACGTGGTGCGCGTGGCGCGGGAGCGGCTGGCGCGCGACCCGCTCGTGTTCCTGCACCCCGCGGGCGCGGGGTGCGGCGAGTGCGACGAGGCGCGGGCGAGCGTCGCCGGCCCCGCGGAGTGAAACCCCGGCCGGGGGCGCCCCGTACGGGCAGGAGCAGCCCCTCTGAACCTTTCCCGGGACGACCACCATGAAAGCCGCCGCCGCCCTTCTCCTGCTTCCCCTGCTCGCCGTTCCCGCGCGCTCCGTGGAGGCGCAGGACCACGGCACGCGCGTGAGCGTGTCCACCGGCTCGGACGACGACTCGCCCGGCCGCATCGGGCCGCGCCGGCACCCGCGCGACGCCCGCGCCGCCATCGCCACGCGCGACGGCAAGGTGGCGCTGCTCCTCACGCGCGACGCGGTGGCGATGCAGCTCACCGAACGCGGCCTGCGCGAGATCGGCCGCGACATGGACGAGGACGCGGACGACGAGGAGGGCTTCCTGGCGGGGATCATCCAGGCCGCGGTGCGCAGCTCGGTGACCACCCTGCTGAAGCGCAGCGTGGAGGTCCCGGTGAGCGAGATCCGCGACGTGGAATACCGCGGCGGGCGGCTGGTCTTTTCCGGCGAGGACGGCGAGCGCGTGTTCGACCACGTCACCGTGAACGACACCGACGTGATGGAAAGCTTCTCCGACGCGGACGCCCGCGCCTTCGTCCGCGAGTTCCGCCGGCTCAAGGCCGCGGCGCGCTGACGCCCGTCCCCCGGTCTCCGTCCAGACCCCGCCGCCGGCTCGTCCGGCGGCGGGGTTTTCCGTTTGTGCCGCGGGCGCGCTTGTGGTGCGCGAGTTGCGCCGCGCAGATTGCAGCGCCGCGGGCACTGTCCACGCATCCATCCGGAGGAGCCAGCCCCATGAGCACCCCGTATCCACCGCCCGTCGCCCGGTTCCTGGAACTCGGCGGAAAGGACGTCACAGGGAGATGGATGGACTACCTGGAGCTGGGTGTGGGACCGGAGCACGTGCCGGACCTCGTCCGCATGGCAACGGACGAGCAGCTCAACGAGGCGGACGACGAAGGACCGGAGATGTGGGCGCCGATGCATGCCTGGCGGGCGCTCGGGCAGCTGCGGGCGGAATCGGCAGTGGAGCCGCTGCTGGAGCTGGCAGGAAAGCTGGAGGACGAGCTCTTCACGGAGCCGGACCTGGCCCTGGTGTTCGGGATGGTCGGGCGGGCCGCAATCCCCCCGCTCGCGCGGGTCCTCGCGGACGACTCGCAGCGCCAGGGGCTCCACGTCCTTGCCGTCCGGGGCCTGGAAGAGATCGCGATGGGCGACGAATCCACGCGGGACGAGGTGGTGCCGCTCCTCGTGGCGCGGATGGAGAAATGGGAGCGCAACAGCGACGACGTGAACGCGTTCCTGGTGGACTCGCTCGCCGAGATGGGTGTGGTGGAAGCCGCTCCTCTGATGGAGCAGGCCTTCGCCGCGGACCGCGTGGACCTGCTTCTGCGCGGCGACTGGGAAGACGTGCAGATGGACCTTGGATTGATCGAGGAGCGGCGGGAGCAGAGCGGGGGACCGAGGGCTCCGCGGTCGGCGATGTCGGAGCCGTTCGGCGAGGGTGGCTGGGTTCCCCCGCCGGCACCCCCGCGCACCCGCGACCGCGCGAAGAAGAACAAGCGCAAGCAGCAGAAGGAGTCGCGGAAAAAGAACCGGCGGCGGAAGTGAGGCTTGGGGGAACTCACGGACGCAGCGCAACCCGCGTGAGGGATTTCGGCCCGAAGGGGCGAGACCCGGCGGCAGTTTGCCGGGGCTCGACTCCGTTGCAGACGGTTGTTTCGTCTGCTACGGAGCCGAAGCCCGACCCCGGCGCCCCGCCGGGGGCACGCCCGAGCCACGAGCCGTCGAAAGCCGTTCCGCCGTCAGAGCTTGTCGCGGGGGGCGGGGTCGCCGCGTCGGCTCTCCTGCCAGGGCCAGTGGCCGTTGATCTCCACCTCCAGCGAGAAGCTGAGGAAGGTGCGGATGACGACGATGAGCCCCAGGACGCCCAGGCTGCGGAAGGTGGGCTCCACCGCCACCGTGCTGATGATGTCGGCGGCGACCATCAGCTCCAGCCCCAGCAGGATCGCGCGCCCCAGGTGGCTGCGGTAGCCGTGGTACGCCGGCCCGAACTCGCTCGCGGCGCGGCGCAGGAACACCAGCGTCGCGAAGAGCGAGCCCAGGACGATGACCGAGATCCCCGCGATCTCGAACGCGCGGGTGATGGCGTGGGCGGCGGATGCGAAGTCCTGGAACATGCGGGCGCGCGTGGCTCGGGTGCGTCCTCCGGGAAAGCGCTCTCGGCCGCCCTACGGCAACATGCGATCCACCCTCCACTCCGGGACCCGATGCGCGCCACGACGCTCGCCCTCCTGCTGCTCGCCCTCGCCGGGCCGGCGGCCCACGCGCAGCAGGCCCCGACCACGGCCGGGCGGCTGGGCTGGCTGGCGGGGTGCTGGGAAGCCCGCTCCGGCGGCGGGGTGGTGGAGGAGCAGTGGATGCGCCCGCGCGGGGGCTCGCTGCTGGGGATGAGCCGCACCGTGACCGCGGAGGGCGAGGCGGGGCACGAGCTGATGAGGATCGTGGAGCGGGGCGGGGGGCTGGTCTTCCAGGCGCATCCCTCCGGCCAGGCGCCCGCCGAGTTCCCCGCCGTGGAGGTCGGCGAGGGGCGCGTGGTCTTCGCCGACCCGGCGCACGACTTCCCGCAGCGCATCATCTACCGGCGCGTGGGGGCGGACTCGCTGGTCGCCCGCGTGGAGGGGGAGCGCGGCGGCGCCGTGCGCGGCAGCGACTTCCGCTACGCCCGCGTCCAATGCCCCTGAACACGGCACCCGAGGAGGAGACGGCATGAGCAGACCCGAAGCCTGGCTGCGCGGCCCGCTGGAGGGCGTTCCCACGCAGCTCCAGGCGGTGGCCCACGCGCTGGTGCAGGCGCTGGAGGACGTGGAGCGGGCCGCGGCGCCGCTCGCGCCGGAGGAGCTGCGGGCGCGCCCCGGCGGCGCGGCGTCGGTGGGCTTCCACCTGCGGCACCTGGCGGGGAGCACGGACCGGCTGCTGGCGTACGCCCACGGGGAGCAGCTCGCCCCGGCGCAGCTCGCCTTCCTGGCGGAGGAGGAGGAGGAGGCGCCGGGGGTGGGGGCGGCGGAATTGCTGGCCGGGGTGCGGGCGGCGGTCGAGCGCGCGCTGGAGCAGCTGCGCGCCACACCGGAGGCGGCGCTGGACGAGCCGCGCGAGGTGGGCCGCGGGCGGCTGCCCTCCAGCGTGCGCGGGCTCCTGTACCACGTGGGCGAGCACACCGCCCGGCACGCGGGGCAGGTGGTCACCACCGCGCGGGTGGTGCGCGGCGCGGGCGGCGCCGGCGGACCGGCATGACGGGGGGCGGCCTCTTCTCGGAGTACGGGCGGCACCTGGCGGCCAAGGAGGCGCGCGTCCGCGGGATGCTGGCCGCGCACGGGCTGGAGGCGCTCTTCGCGGGGATCCGCCGCTGCCCGGTGGAGGGGGGCTTCCGCGGGCACGTCAGCCTTCGCCTGGCGCGGGAGGACGGCGCGGCGCGGGTGCTGGGCGTGGAGCCGCGGGGCGGGCGGCTCCCGCTGGAGGAAACGCTCTGGGTGCTTCCGGAGGAGGCCCGCCCCACCGTGCTGCGCGTGCGCGACGTGGTCCTGGGCGGCGAGTGGGCGGAAGGGGTCTTCGGCTTCGAGCTGCGGCTGGAGCACGGCACGCTCCGCGCGCACGTGGCGATCTCGGCGCCGCACGACTCCGGCGTGCCGCTGGAATCGCTCTGCCGCGCGCTGGTGGAGGGGGTGCCGGGCGTGCTCGGCGCCGCGGTGCTGTCGCAGGGGGTGGAGGTGGGGGAGGCATGGCTCGCCAACCGCCTGGGCGGACGGACGGTGCTGGCGCACCACCGCGCCTTCTTCCAGAGCAACCTGCGCCTGGTGCCGGAGATGGTGGAGGAGATCCAGCGCCCGCTGGAGCGCCCCGCCTCCGTGGTGGACCTGTACTGCGGCGCCGGCCTGCACTCCGTCCTGGCCGCCGCGCCCGCGACGCGCGTGGCGGGGGCGGACAACAACCCCTGGGCCATCGAGAGCGCCCGCCGCAACGCGGCGCTGCACGGGCTGTCCGGCGCGGAGTACGTGCGCGAGTCGGCGGAGGACTTCGCCGCGGCGCACGCCTTCGACGCGCCGGAGGTCGTGTTCGTGAACCCCAGCCGCCTGGGCTGCGGCCCGGGCGTCCCCGAGGCCGTGGCCCGCTGGCGCCCGGCGCGGGTGTGCCTGGTGTCCTGCTCCATCGACGCCCACCTGCGCGACACCCTCGCCTTCCGGCGCGCCGGCTACCGCCCCGCCGCCGTGCGCTGCTTCGACATGTTCCCGTTCAGCGAGTTCCTGGAGAGCGTCACCCACTTCGAGCCGGCGTAGGGCCCTCCCGCGGACGCCAGCGCGAAAACCGCGTGAGGGATTTCGGCCCGGAGGGGCGAGACCCGGCGGCAGTTTGCCGGGGCTCGACTCCGTTACGCACAGTTTTATCGTGCGTTACGGAGCCGAAGCCCGACCCCGGCGCCAGCCGGGGGCACGCCCGA
>JBEVLE010000819.1:0-8225 GCA_040509335.1 Longimicrobiaceae bacterium
GAGCATCCCCCGCGGGCGGTCGTGCGTACGGAACCCGCGATCCTCGGCGACTCCTGTCCGGAGCCGCCGGAAGAGCGGACGACTAGTACATGTCGCCCATGCCGCCGGGCATCCCGCCGCCGCCGCCGCCGCCGCCCGCCGACTTCGGCTCCGGCTTCTCCACCACCACCGTCTCGGTGGTGAGCAGCAGGCCGGCGATGGACGCCGCGTTCTGGAGCGCGGTGCGGGTCACCTTGGTGGGGTCGATGACGCCCGCCTGCACCAGGTCCTCGTACACGTCGGTGCGGGCGTTGTAGCCGAAGCTCGGGCTCTGGTTCTCGCGGACCTTGGCGACCACGATGGAGCCCTCGACACCCGCGTTCTGCGCGATCTGGCGGATGGGCTCCTCCAGCGAGCGCTCGATGATGCGGACGCCGATGTTCTCGTCCGCGTCGTCCAGGCGGAACTCCTTGAGGGTGGCCTGGGCGCGAAGGAGCGCCACGCCGCCGCCGGGGACGATCCCCTCCTCCACCGCCGCGCGCGTCGCATGGAGGGCGTCCTCCACGCGGGCCTTCTTCTCCTTCATCTCCGTCTCGGTCGCGGCGCCAACGTTGATCACCGCCACGCCGCCGGCCAGCTTGGCGAGCCGCTCCTGCAGCTTCTCGCGGTCGTAGTCCGAGGTGCTCTTGTCCACCGCCGCGCGGATCTCCTTGATGCGGCCCTGGATCGCGTCGGTCTCGCCGGCGCCGTCCACGATGGTGGTGTTGTCCTTGTCGACCACGATCCGCTTGGCGCGGCCCAGGTCGCTGAGGACGGCGTTCTCAAGCTTGAACCCGACCTCCTCCGAGATCACCTGCCCGCCCGTCAGGACGGCGATGTCCTGGAGCATGGCCTTGCGGCGGTCGCCGAAGCCCGGCGCCTTGACCGCGGCGATCTTGAGGGTGCCGCGCAGCTTGTTGACCACGAGCGTGGCGAGCGCCTCGCCCTCCACGTCCTCCGCGATGATCAGGAGCGGGCGGCCCATCTGGGCGACCTTCTCCAGCACCGGGAGCAGGTCCTTCATGGAGGAGACCTTCTTGTCGTGGATGAGGATCAGGGCGTCCTCGAGCACGGCCTCCATGCGGTCCGGGTCGGTGATGAAGTACGGCGACAGGTAGCCGCGGTCGAACTGCATCCCGTCCACGGTCTCCAGCGTCGTCTCCAGCCCCTTGGCCTCCTCGACGGTGATGACGCCGTCCTTGCCCACCTTCTCCATCGCGTCGGCGATCAGGTTGCCGATCTCCTCGTCGCTGTTGGCGGAGATGGTCCCGACCTGCGCGATCTCCTTCTTGCCGGCCGTCTCGACCGACAGGCTCTTGAGCTCGGCGATCACCTTCTCGACGGCCTTGTCGATGCCGCGCTTCAGCGACATGGGGTTGGCGCCGGCGGTGACGTTCTTGAGGCCCTCGCGGAAGATGGCCTGCGCGAGCACGGTGGCGGTGGTGGTGCCGTCGCCGGCCAGGTCGCTGGTCTTGGTGGCGACCTCCTTGACCATCTGCGCGCCCATGTTTTCGATCGCGTCCTCCAGCTCCACTTCCTTGGCGACGGTGACGCCGTCCTTGGTGATGAGCGGAGACCCGAACTTGCGGTCGATCACCACGTTGCGGCCCTTGGGCCCGAGGGTGACCTTGACCGCCTCGGCCAGCTTGTCGACGCCCTTCTTCAGCGCGGTGCGCGCCTCGACGCTGAACGTAAGCTCCTTGGCTGCCATATCCTTTTAACTCCTGGTGAGTGAGATGAGCTTGACCGGTACCGGATGGAGCCGCGTGCTCAGCCGACGATGGCGAGGACGTCCGACTCGCGGAGGATCAGGTACTGCTCGCCGTCGATGGTCACCTCGGTGCCACTGTACTTCCCGTACAGGACCTTGTCGCCGACCTTGACCTCGGGCTCGATGCGCGTCCCGTCGTCGCTCACCTTGCCGGGCCCGACGGCGATGACCTCGCCCTGCTGCGGCTTTTCCTTGGCCGTGTCGGGGATGTACAGCCCGCCCCGCATCTGCTCGGCTTCCTCCGTCGCCTTGACGACGACACGGTCCGAGAGCGGCTTCACCTTCACGTCTGTCGCGGTGGCCATAGATCTGGATCCTCCGGTATCTGGATGGGTTGGGTAACGCCTGTTAGCACTCACCATCGCCGAGTGCTAACGAGCTGGCAAATTGGGGCGCCACCCCCGCAGTGTCAAGGGGCGCTCACGGGCGCGGGACCGCTGCACGCCGCGTGCCCGACGGTCCGGCCCAAAGGGCAGGCTTCGCGGATCCCCTGCCGGCCAGATCGACAGCGGGGCTGCCAGACCCGCCGGCCCGCCCGGCCGCGGCTCAGCCCTCCCTGTACGGGATCTCCAGCACGAGCCCGTCGTAGGCGGTGGCGACCTCGGGAAACACGGCGCGCGCCTCGCGCTCCAGGATGCGCGGGTCGTCGGCGTAGCGCGGCGAGAAGTGCGTCAGGCACAGGCGCAGCGCCCCGGCCTGCGCCGCGATCTCGGCGGCCTCGCGGGCGGTGGAGTGCCCGGTCGCCTGGGCGCGGTCCGCCTCGTCCTGCGCGAAGGTGGCCTCGTGGATCAGCAGGTCGGCAGCGGCGGCGGCCTCGCGGGTGGTCCCGCAGGGGCGGGTGTCGCCGCTGTACACCACGCGCCGTCCGGGGCGCGGCGGCCCCACCAGGTCCTCGGCGCGGAACACGCGCCCGTCCACCTCCACGGCCTCGCCGTGGTGGAGCTTCCCCCACAGCGGCCCCTCGGGGATCCCCATCTCCCGCGCCCGGCCCGCGTCGAAGCGCCCCAGCCGGTCGTGCTCCGCCACCGCGTAGCCCAGGCTGCGCCCCGCGTGCTGGGTGCGAAAGGGGACGACGGAGTAGGCGCCGCGCTCCACCGCCTCGCCCGCCTCCAGCCCGTTGATGTTCACCGTGAAGGGGACGCGCTCCACGCCCAGCTCCACGGCCTGCTTCAGGGTGGCCTCGGTGCCACGCGGCGTCCACAGGTCGATGGGCTCCTCGCGCGCCTGGAGCCCCAGGGTGCGCAGCAGCCCGATGACGCCCAGGAAGTGGTCGGCGTGCAGGTGCGTGAAGAAGATCTCGCGCAGGGCGAAGCCGGTGCCGTAGCGCATCATCTGGCGCTGCGTGCCCTCGCCGCAGTCGAACATCATCACGTCGCCCTCGCGCTGGACGACGATGGAGGAAACGTTGCGCCCCACGGTGGGGCGGGCCGCTGCTGTCCCGAGAAAGGTGATCCGCATTCGTGTAAGTCGGTACCGGCTTTGAAAAGCTCTGAACGACGGGTTCGGGCGTGCCCCCGGCTGGCGCCGGGGTCGGGCTTCGGCTCCGTAACGCACGATAAAACTGTGCGTAACGGAGTCGAGCCCCCGCAAACTGCCGCGGGGTCTCGCCCCTTCGGGCCGAAATCCCTCACGCGGGTTCAGTGCGTGACGCAAGGTGTGCACCGGCTCCGCCGGTGCGCGGGCCGTTGCGGTTGCCGTTTCCTACAGTTCCCAGAAGCTGTACGGGAGGAGACTCGCCGGCTGTTTGGCGAGGCTCCTCCCGTGCGCAGGGAGACAGCCGGCAGTTTGGCTGGCTCCCGGAGCCCGCGCAGGAGATGGACGGCTGTATCGTCCGGCTCCGGAGCGGCCCGCCAGCACCGACGAAGCGGCGAACGGCTACGCCGTCACCACCTCCACCCGCAGGTGCGGCTCGATCTCGGTCTTGGGAATCAGGGCCGGCCAGTAGGCCATGATCTCCTGCACCGCCGGGCGCCCGCCCGCGAAGCCGGTCACGGAGGGCGGACCGGCCAGCACCAGCGGCGCGATCTCCTTGGTGAAGCGCTCCACGGCGGCCCGGTCCTGGCCGCGCACGCCCCAGCGAACCGTCACCTCCGGCAGGTCCGCGGGGATGGGGCCGGCGAGCGGGCCGTGGGTGGCGTTCCAGCCCACGTACTCGGTGAGCACCTCGTCGAACTTCAGGCCCAGGCGGTCCAGGCGCTCGCGCAGCACCCGGTCGGCGGCTTGCGCCTTTTCCACTGCGTCGGGCCAGGCGTACACCAGCGTGCCCACGGCCTTGTAGCCGTCCGCGTAGGCGATGCTGACCTTGAGCATGTCGGTGGCGTGCTGCCCCTTCACGCCGTACACGCGCACCCGGTCCTCGGCCTCGCGCTCCAGGCGGATGGTGGTGAAGTCCGCGACCACGTCCGGGGTGATGTAGCTGCGCGGGTTGCCCATCTCGTAGACGAGCTGCTCCTTGACGCTGGGGAGCGTCACGCAGCCGCCGGTGCCCTCGTGCTTGGTGACCACGAAGGAGCCGTCCGGATACGCCTCGATGATGGGGTAGCCGATGCCGGCCAGGTCGCGGATGCTGCGCCAGTCCACCAGGCAGTTGCCGCCGGAGGCCTGGGCGCCGCACTCGTTGATGTGCCCGGCGACCACGCCGGCGGCCATGCGGTCGTAGTCCTCGTACGACCAGCCGAACTCGTGGATCATGGGCGCGTAGGTGAGCGCCGTGTCGGTGGAGCGCCCGGTGATCACCACGTGGGCGTCCTGCCGCAGCGCCTCCACGATGGGCCGCGCGCCGATGTAGGCGTTGGCGCTCTGCACGCGGTCCATGACCGTGGAGAGCGGCTCGCCGGTCTCCATGTTCCGGAGCTCCACGCCGCGCTCCAGCAGGTCGGGGAGGCGCTCCAGGATGTCGTCGCCGGAGATCATCCCGATGCGCGCCCGCCCGCCGAGACCGGCCTTTCGCGCCTCCTCCACCACGGCGTCGCGGCACCCCTGCGGGTTCACGCCGCCGGCGTTGGCGACCACGTGGATGCCGCGCTCGACCACGGCGGGGAGGATGTCGCCCATCAGCGGCACGAAGTCGCGCGCGTACCCGGCCTGCGGGTTGCGCGAGCGCTGCTTCTGCATGATCGACATGGTGACCTCGGCCAGGTAGTCGAGCATCAGGTAGTCGATCGGGCCGCCCTCGACCTGCTGCTTGGGGGCGTCCAGCTGGTCGCCCCAGAAACCCTGCCCGGAGGCGATGCGGATCTTGTCTTTCATTCGGTCAGCCGAAGATCAGGTCAGGTGCGGTGGCAGCACGAAGGCGCCCAGGTGGGGACCAGGGGTGCTTCGCACGCTTCGCGCGCTCAGTCCCTGGTCCCTCACAGGTGCGGCGGCAGCACGAAGGCTCCCAGGTGGGGACCAGGGTTGTTGATCGAGGTGCGCAGCGCCAGCGCCAGCGCCGCCCGGGTGTCCTCGGGGCACACCACCGCGTCCACGAAGCCACGCGCCGCGGCGTGCTTGGCGTCGAGCTGGCGGTCGTAGTCGGCGCGCACGGCGTCGATCTTGGCCTGGAGTTCGGCGTCCGGCTGCCTGCCCTCGCGCTTGAGCTCCTCCAGCTGCGTGCTGAACAGCGCCATCACGGCGGAGTCGCCCTCCATCACCCCCATCCGGCCGGTGGGCCAGGTGAAGATGAAGTCGGGGTCGAAGCCCTGCCCCGCCATGGCGTAGTACCCCGCCCCGGAGGCGTGGTTGAGCGTCAGCACCAGCTTGGGCACCGTGGCGGTGGCCATGGCCTCCACGAAGTGCGCGCCGGAGCGGATGATGCCGCTGTGCTCGGCGTCCGTGCCCACCATGAAGCCGGACACGTCCTGCAGGAAAAGGATGGGCGTGCCGTGGCGGTTCAGCGTTTCGATGAAGTACGCCACCTTTTCCGCGCTGTCGGCGTAGACGATGCCGCCGAACTTGGGGCGCCCGCCGTGCGGGTCCTTGAGCATCCCCCGCGCGTTGGCGATGACCCCCACCGGGATCCCCTGGACGCGGGCGGTGCCGCAGATCATCTCCGGGGCGTAGTCCGCCTGGAACTCGTCGAACTCGCCGCCGTCCAGGATGCAGCGCAGCACCTCGCGCATCTCGTACGGCTGGCGGTGGTCCTCGGGGAGCAGGGCGTACAGGTCGCGCTCGGGGCGCGCGGGGGGCGCCGGCTCGCGCAGCTGGAGCGCGGTGCCCTGGCGCGGCAGCTCCCTGACCAGCTCGCGGATCCGCCCGATGCAGGCGCGGTCGTCGCGCACCCGGTAGTGGGCCACCCCGGAGATGGCGTTGTGCGTCCACGCCCCGCCCAGCGTCTCGCTGTCCGTGGTCTGCCCGGTGGCCCCCTTCACCAGGTTGGGCCCGCCCAGCCCCATGAACGAGGTCCCCTCCACCATCAGGATCACGTCCGAGAGCGCGGGGAGGTACGCCCCCCCGGCGATGCACGGCCCCATGACGGCGGCGATCTGCGGCACCTTGAGGTAGCGCCGCATGATGGAGTTGTAGTAGAAAATGCGGGATGCGCCGTACTGTCCCGGGAAGACGCCGCCCTGGTACGGGAGGTTGACCCCCGCCGAGTCCACCAGGTACACGATGGGCACCCGGCAGCGCATGGCGATCTCCTGCGCCCGCAGGATCTTGGTGATGGTCTCCGGCCACCAGGAGCCCGCCTTGACCGTGGCGTCGTTGGCGACCACCACCACCTCGCGGCCGGCCACCGTCCCGAAGCCGGTCACCACCCCCGCCCCGGGCGCCTGCCCCTCGTAGCGGTCGTACGCCACCAGCAGCCCGACCTCCTGGAAGCGCGTGCGCGGGTCCAGCAGCAGGCCGATGCGCTCGCGGGCCGTCAGCTTGCCGTCGGCGTGCTGCTTGGCGATGCGCTTGGCGCCCCCGCCCTCGCGGAGCCGCGCCTCCAGCTCGCGCAGCTCGGCGACGAGCGCCTCCGCCCGGCCGGCGCCGTGCGCGGCCGCGGGCTTCGCCCCCACGGCGGTGCTCACGACTGCGCCGGCTCGCGGTCGCGGCCGTTCTCGGCGAACCAGGAGCGGATGTACTCCACGGCCGCGGAGGTGGGGGTGCCGGGGCCGAAGAGGCGCCCGATCCCCTGCGACCGGAGCGCCTCCATGTCCTCCTCGGGGATGATCCCGCCCCCGGTGAGGAGGATGTGGTCGGCGCCCTCGGCCTCCAGCAGCTCGCGGACGCGCGGGAAGAGCGTCATGTGCGCGCCCGAGAGGATGGACATGGCCACCACGTCCACGTCCTCCTGGATCGCGGCGGCGACGATCATCTCCGGGGTCTGGTGGAGCCCCGTGTAGATCACCTCCATCCCCGCGTCGCGCAGGGCGGCGGCGATCACCTTGGCGCCGCGGTCGTGGCCGTCCAGCCCGGGCTTGCCGACGAGGACGCGGATCTTCCGTTCAGGCATCGTTCCGAGGTTCGAAAATGATTTCGAAAATGATACGGTGGCGCACCTTCCCGCACCCGGCGGGGAGCCCCTCAACATACCAGCGCCCCGGAAGGGCGGCAAGCGAGGGGCGCCCCGTCAGGACGGCCGGCGCGCCGCCACGATGAGCACTTCCGAGCTGTGGATGAACGGGGCCAGCTCCCAGTCGCCGTACCACTCCAGAGGCTCCAGCCCCGCCGCGCGCAGCAGCGCGTCCCACTCGGTGGCGGTGCGGATGCGCAGCGCGTGGAACTTCTCGCCGGCGTCCTCCCCCCTGCGCCAGCGCAGCCACTCGCGGCTCACGCCCTCCACCGCGTCGAACTCGCGCTCCACCCACACCGTGGCGCCGTCGGCGGTTTCCCACCAGTCGCGGTCGGCGTAGTCGCCCAGCACGTGGTCGCGGTGCATGGTCTCCAGCAGCAGGAGCCCGCCGGGCCGCAGCGCCTCCCGGGCGCCGCAGAGCACGCGCAGGTCCTCGGCGTCGGACAGGAAGTAGCCGAGCGACGAGTACAGCGAGAGCACCGCGTCGAACTCGGCCGTCCGGCCCGGCTCGCGCATGTCGCCGCGGACCCACTCCACCTCCACGCCGGCCGCCCCGGCGCGCTTCCGCGCCCGCGCCAGCAGCGTTTCCGACAGGTCCAGGCCGGTCACCCGGAAGCCGGCGCGCGCCAGCTCGATGGAGTGCCGCCCCCAGCCGCACGCCAGGTCCAGCACGCGCGCTCCCTCCGGCAGCTCCAGCATCTCCAGGATCCCCTCCACCTCGCGCGCGGTGCGCTCGGGCGTGAGGAAG
Organism: Longimicrobiaceae bacterium; assembly: GCA_040509335.1. Classification (GTDB taxonomy): domain Bacteria; phylum Gemmatimonadota; class Gemmatimonadetes; order Longimicrobiales; family Longimicrobiaceae; genus JAFAYN01. Next base: position 8,017 of record JBEVLE010000819.1, read on the forward strand.
TCGCGGTAGATGCGGACGAACTCGCGGTCGAAGTAGTCCGCCCACCAGTCCGGGCGGGGATCGGGATCGTTGGAAGACACGGGGCCGGGGTGCGCGTGACGGGGCTTGGCGCGGACACGGGGTGCGCATGGTGATATCGCCTCCCGCCAGCCCCGGCAAGAGCGGCGCCGCGGGACGGACGGCGGAGGGGCGCACCGCCGCGGCGGTGC
>JBEVLE010000820.1:0-8393 GCA_040509335.1 Longimicrobiaceae bacterium
GGCCTGAGAGCCGCCACCCTCCCCCAGGTCTGGGGGAGGGCTTTCCCGCAGGTCATAGCCTCGTCTGCGGCGACAGGATCCCCGCGCGACGCAGTCGCGCTGCCGTTGGTGAACCGGGAGATGAAGGCGAAGAGAAATCGCTCAGCCACCCGCAAGCGGGTCCCCGGAGGCGGGCGAGGACGGCGACTGAGGCGTGGTTGTTTCACGCCGCAGGGAGCCGCCCGGAGCCCAACGCAGAGCTGAGCGATTTATCGAGCCGCCTTACAGCCAGGTGCGGGCGCCTAGGGCTACGATGAAAACTCCGATCACGCTCAGGAAGTTGAGGTGGAAGACCAGCGGGCCGAGGGTCACCCCGACGGCCACCAGGTCGATCACCAGGGGGCCGAAGGCCGCCGCGACGGAGGTGGTGAAGAAGGTACGCGCCGCGCTCTGCGGCATGAACCCGACGGCGAGCTCGGTGAGGAGGGCACCGAGGACCATTCCGACGAGGATGACCAGGAGCAGGCGACCGACACGGCGGCGTACGGCGACGTTCATCTCACCTCCCGACCCATGTGAAGACGCCGCTCAGCGGCGGCGCTCGATTGCGTACGCGATGCTCGTCCGCAGTGCGTCCAGCGCGGGCCCCTCGGGGAGCCCCTCCAGCGCCTCCTCCGCGCGACGGGCGTACTCAAGCGCCGTGCCCCTCGCATAATCCAAGCCGCCGCGCGCGCGGACGATCCGCACGGTCGCGGCGATGCGCGCGTCGCTGGGCTCGGGGTCGCGGAAGAGCGCGTCCACCTCGTCCCGCTCGGCCGCGGAGAGCGAGGGGAGCACCGCGATGAGCGGGAGCGTCACCTTGTGCTCGCGCAGGTCCAGCCCGGTGGGCTTGCCGGTGACCGCCTCGTCGGCGGTGTAGTCCAGCAGGTCGTCGGCGATCTGGAAGGCCATCCCCAGCTCGCGCCCGAACTGCGCCAGCGGCTCGCGCAGCTCCGGCTCGCCGGCGAGCGCGCCCAGCTCGCAGGCGGCGGACATCAGCGAGGCGGTCTTGGAGTCGATCAGGCGGAAGTAGTCGTCCTGGCCGAAGTCCAGCGCGTCGTGCGAGGCGAGCTGCCGCATCTCGCCCACCGTCATGGCGTTGGCGGCGGTGGCGAGGACTCGGATGGGCTCCACCTTGCCCAGCCGGGTGATCTCGGTGAGGGCGCGGGTATACAGGTAGTCGCCCATGATCACGGCCACCTGGTGGCTCCACACCGCGTTGACCGTGGGCATCCCCCGGCGGAGGACGGAGTGGTCCACGGCGTCGTCGTGCACCAGCGTCGCCAGGTGCACCAGCTCCAGCACGGCGGCCAGCGTGGCGGCGTCCGGGCCGGGGCGCCCGCCCACCTCGTTGCACAGCAGGGTGAGGGTGGGGCGGAACAGCTTGCCGCGCACCTTGAGCAGGTGGTCGTTGACCTCCGCGACCATGCCGAAGTCCGCCACGACGATGCGGCGGATCTCCTCGAACACGGTGTCCAGGCGCTCGCGGACGGGGGCCTGGATCTCGGAAAGTCTCGGCGGTGCGGTGCGAAGCATCGTACGATCGTGCTGGGAGCGCTGGGAAGCGCGAAACCTAACCGTGGGCCCCGCGAGTTGTCAAAAACCTGAGGCGGCGGACGCGCGCCGGAGCGCGTCGAGGCGTCCCAGGGTGTCGCGGAAGCGGATGTCGAAGGCGAGTACGCGCTCGTAGGCTTCCTGGGCGGCGGCGGAGTTGCCCATGGCCTCGTGGCAGCGCCCCAGCTGGTAGACCACGCCCACCACGTCGGCCTCGCCGGTGCCGGGGATCTGGAGCGCCCGCTCCAGCACGCGGGCGGCGACGGCGGGTTGCCCCTTGTCCACGAAGCAGCGGCCGAGCAGCTCCAGCGTCGCCAGCGGGCTGGCCCCGGCGCGCAGCGCCACCTGGAACTCGGCGATGGCCTCGTCCACCAGCCCCATCTCCATGAAGGCCAGCCCCAGGTCGTAGTGGCTGGCGGCGTCCTCGGCGGAGATGTTCTCGTTGACCTTCTGCCGGAACACGGCGAGCATGTCGGCGAAGTCGCGGTCCTCGTCGCCGGTGGGCTCCTCCTCCTCCACCACGAAGCGGGTGGTGCGCTCGGCGGGCTCGTCGTCCAGGATCAGCGATCCCAGGTCCACGTACTCCTCGGCGGGGGCGGCCGCGGGGGCGCCGGCAGTGGGGACGGCCGGCACGTCGAGCACGCGCCGGGCCTCCTCGTTGGCGGGGTCCATCTCCAGCACGCGCTGGTAGACGGCGCGCGACTTGGGGTTCTCGGCGGGGGAGCCGAGGTGCCGCCCCAGGTCCAGGTACGCGCGCACCATGGACTCGGTGTCGGCGGCGCGGAAGGCGTACTCCACCTGCTTCTGGTAGACGGCGGTGTCCTCGGGGCGCCGGGCCAGGAGGGAGCGCACGGCGCCGATGGCCTCGCGGTACAGCCCGCGGGAGGCCAGGTCGCGGTGCGCGGCGACGAGCACCTCCTCGGCCTCGGCGCCCTGCCCGCGGTCCTCCAGCAGGTCCACCAGACGGTGCAGCGCGGCGGTGTCGTCGGGGGCGGCGGCGACGCGCTCGCGCAGCGCCTCCACCGTCTCGCGCGCGGCGGCGGCCGGCCCGGGGGCCAGGTCGAAGCCGACGTCCAGGAGCGCGGAGGCGTCGTGCGGCGTGGAACCGGCGTCCACGTCCAGGAACGGGAGCGGCTCCCCGTCCGCCCCGTCGTCGTCGTCCTCGTCGCCGAAGCCGGGAAGGGGCTCCAGCTCCACGAGCTCGTCCGGGTCGTCGGACGCCGGGAAGTCGTCCAGCGCGGGGAGCGGCGCGGCGGGCCGGGGCGAAAGGGAGGTGTGCTCGATCTCCAGCCCGGAGTCCAGCATCGGGAGCGCACCGCCCTGGTCCTCCTCCTCTGCCCCGGCTTCCCCGCCCCACGAGGAATATCCTTCCGCGGTCTCCAGTCCCTCCAGCGCCCCGAACTCCGCCGCGCCCGCCGCGTCCGCGGTCACCGGCAGGTCCAGCCCGGCGACCGGCGTGGCGTCCACCGGCTCGTCGGCGGCGGGCTCGATGCTGCCGCTGAACTCCAGGGCGAAGGCGTCGTCGCCGTCCCCTTCGTCCTCGGGCTCGGCGTAGCTGAAGTCCTCGGGCTCGGCGGCTGCGGCGGGGGCCGGCGCGGCGCGGGCGGACAGGTCGGCGTACGGGTCGATGGCGAGGACGCGCTGCTGGGTCGCCTCGGCGGCGGCCTCGTCGCCGCGCGCGCGCTGGTGGTCGCGCAGCGCGAGCAGCTGGCCGACGGCCTGCTCCTGGTGGCCGTGGGCGAGGAGTTGCTCGGCGAGGAGGACGCGGACCTCGGTGTCGTCGGGCGACAGGTCGGCGAACTCGTTGAGCGCGGCGAAGGAGGCGTCGAGCTGTCCGGCGCGCTGCATGCGCGCGGCGTACTCCAGGAAGTTCTGGCGGGCGTCGGCGAGGAAGCCGTGGGCGGCGCTGATCTGCCCCAGCTTCAGGTACACGGAGGCGCGGGCGGGGGCGATCCGCAGCACCTTGCGGCACAGGGCGATGGCGTTGTTGTGGAGCCCGGCCTCGGAGTACGCGTCCACGGCGCGGTCGTACGCTTCTACGGCGCGCTCGGCCTGCCCCAGCCGGATGTGGATGTCCCCGATGCGGTTCCAGAGCCCGACCTCGACCTCTTCGGGCGCCGCTTCGACGAGCTGGAGGTAGACGTCCAGCGCCTCCTTCCACTGGTCCCTCTGTTCGAGGGTGCGGGCGCGCTCCCTGAGCTGTGCGACGTTCGCCATGAATGGACGAAGGGGGGGAACGACGGGGACTGGCCCGCCCGCGGGGGCGGGGAGCCGGGAACAGCGGCGCCGCCGGGGCATGGCCCGGGCGGCGCGCTCGCGGTGAGCAAGCTCCGCAAAATAACGGCTTTGCGGGACCCGAACAAGCAAGGGGCCCCGCGGCGGGTCAGACCACCCGGTGTCCCCGCTTCCAGACGCCGGCGCAGATGGGCGCGGCGAGCCGGTACGGGATCTCGGCGACGCTCCCGGCGCGCCAGAGCGCCAGGTCGGCCGGGGCACCGGGGGCGAGGGTGCCGCGCCCGTCGGCGATCTCCAGGGCGGCGGCGCCGCCGGCGGTGGCGGCGCGCAGCGCTTCGGCGGGGCTCATCCCCATGCGCGAGCAGGCGGCGGTCATCGCGAACGGCAGCGACGGGGTGGGCGAGGAGCCGGGGTTGAAGTCGGTGGCGAGCGCGACCGTGGCGCCGGCCTCGAGCAGCGCCCGCGCGGGCGCGAACTTCGGCCGCCCCAGGAAGAACAGGGTCGCGGGGAGGAGGGTGGCCACGACCCCGGAGGCGGCGAGCGCGCGGATGCCGGCCTCGGAGATGTCGCCGAGGTGGTCGGCGGAGGCGGCGCCCAGCTCGGCGGCCAGCTCGGCGCCGCCGCTCCCCTCGAGCTCGTCGGCGTGGAGCTTGGGGCGCAGGCCGTGGTCCAGCCCGGCACGCAGGATGCGCTCGGTCTGGGCGCGGTCGAACACGCCGGGCTCCATGAACACGTCGCAGAAGCGCGCGAGCCCTGCCCCGGCCACGGCGGGGATGGACTCCTCCACCAGCAGGTCGACGTACGCGTCGCGCCGGTCGCGGTACTCGGGGGGGAACTCGTGCGCGCCCAGGAAGGTGGGGACCAGCTCGATGGGCTGCATCTCGCCCAGGCGGCGGATGGCGCGCAGCGTCTTGAGCTCGTCGGCGGTGCTCAGCCCGTAGCCGCTCTTGACCTCGGCGGTGGTGGTGCCGTTCAGCAGCATCTCGCGCAGCCTGGGGAGCGCCATGCGCACCAGGTCGTCCTCGCTGCGCTCGCGCAGGTCGCGCACGGAAGCGTTGATGCCGCCGCCGCGCCGGGCGATCTCCATGTACGGCACGCCGGTGCAGCGGTGCACGTACTCGTCCGCGCGCCACCGCCCGAACACGGCGTGCGTGTGCGAGTCCACCAGCCCGGGGGTGAGCACGCCGCCCTCGCAGTCCACGCGCTGCGCGCCCGGCCAGCGCGCCAGCAGCTCGGCCTGGGCGCCCACGGCGGCGATGCGGCCGTCCCGCACGGCGACGGCGGCGCCCTCCTGCACGGCGGCGGGGTCGCGGTCTTCCGCGGAGGAGGTGGGGCCGGTGCAGGCGGCGACCTGGGCGGCGTTCGTGAACAGCAGGGTGGCGGCGTCGGATTCGGGCATCGTATGCGCTGTCGAAGGTTGTGTCTGGGTCCGGTGCGTGGCGCTCGGGCGCGGGGCTGGTCTCCGGAAAGAGTCAATGCCCTTCCCCCCACCACACCCCCGCCTCTTTCCTCCGACCACCCCCGCACCCTCGCCGGCGGGCATCCCCGCGGGGGCACCCCACCACCCCTGCCGGGCGGGGCCGTTGCCGTTCGCTGTTCCGCTCTACCCCCCAGAATCTGTCCGGAGGGAGACTCGCCGGCTGTTTGGCGAGGCTCACTCCGGCGGAGGGAGACCCGCCGGCAGTTTGGCGGGGCTCCCGGAGCCCGCGTAGGAAACAGGCCGGCAGTTTGGCCTGGTTCCGGAGCGGCCCCCGCCCCACGGATATCACGAAAATCCCCACCTGGCGGAGTTCTTGCGAATTCCGACACGGGGCGGACTACATGCTATGTCCGCCATGCCCCCCACCGCCAGACCGGAATCCCGACCATGGTCGAAGTCTCGACGACGCCCCCCTCCGAACGCTACCCCGGCCGCCCACCCGAGGGGCGCCTGGTGGTGATCGCCCCCACGCGGGCGTCGTGCGAGACCATCGAGATCGGGGTGCAGCTGACGGACGTGGAAACCATCCTGGAGCGCGAGCACGGCACGGAGATCCGCCAGCTGTCGCGCGAGGGCAAGGGCTTCGGGATCGTGGCGGGGACGGGGACGGGAAAGACGCTGGCGGTGAGGAGCATGGCGCAGGAGATTGTGGGGACGGAGCTGCGGGTGGGGGTGGTGAACCGGGAGCGCGAGGCGACGCCGGACACGCCGAACTGGAACGTGGTGATCGTGACCACGGGGATCGCGCGGCGCTGGCTGCAGGACGACCTGATCACGGCGGACGACGTGGTGGTGGTGGACGAGATCCACCAGACGTCGGCGGAGCTGGAGCTGTGCCTGGCGCTGGCGAAGCGCGCGGGGTGCCGCTTCATCTGGCTGTCGGCGACGGTGGACCCCACCTTCTACGCGGAGTACCTGGAGTCGTCCACGGTGATCGCGTCGTCGGCGTACGACCCGGCGCGGGCGGCGCGGGTGCGGGTGTCCAACACGGCGAGCCCGCTGGACTTCCTGGCGGAGCGCTTCCTCCGCCACGTGAAGAAGGAGCGGCGCGGGGTGGCGGTGTTCGTTCCCACGCGGGCGGGGACGGAGCAGGTGGCGAAGCAGATCGGGGACAAGTGGCCGGGGATCTTCGCGGAGTACTACCACGGCGGCGAGCCGGTGGCGAAGCTGGCGCCCTTCCTGGGCGGCGACGCGCCGAAGCCGTACGTGCTGGCGATGACGGCGGCGGGGCAGTCGGCGCTGAACATCCGCGGGCTGGACACGGTGATCATCGAGGACGCGCAGTTCACCACGCTGGTCAAGAAGGGGAAGCGGGTGCTGACGCGCCTGCCGCTGGGTGCCAACGAGATCCTGCAGATGGCGGGGCGGGTGCACGGGCGGGTGGAGAACGGGGAGGTGTACATCCTGTCGGAGCGGGCGATCGACTTCGCGAAGCTGGAGCCGACGGCGCCCAACTTCCAGCTGGCGGGCGACCCGGAGCGGGTTGCGATGACCTGCGCGGACATGGGGGTGCGCGCGGACGAGCTGGAGCTGCCGGTGCCGCTGGACCGCATCGCCTACCGCCGGGCGGTGGAAACGCTGGAGCGCCGCGGGCTGATCGCGGGGAACCGGCTCACGGACTACGGCCGCCGGGTGGAGGTGCTCCCGGTGGACCGCCCCTGGGGGGAATTGCTGGTGAAGAGCCCGGAGGGACTGGTGCCGGTGGTGGCGACGTGCTCCAGCATCGAGTCGCTGCACCGCATGCTCCGCCCGGACAACGACATCGCCGCGTTCGTGGTGCCGGGGAGCGACCACCTGACGGCGTACCGCATCTACGAGGACGCGCTGCGCAGCTGCGGCGCGCTGGGGAGCGTGTACGGCCTGCCGCGGCACGTGTTCGACGACGAGGCGCTGGCGGCGTGGGCGGAGGAGCGCGGGGTGCTGGTGAGGTCCATCGAGGACGCGGCGCTGGCGATCGCCTCCATCTACCGCTCGCTGGACCTGGAGCTGCCGCGCCACCTCCCCCGCATGAGCGACGAGCTGCACCGGGGGTGGCAGCGGCTGCTGGCGGAGGTGATGCCCTTCGACCTGGTGATCGACGAGGAAACGAGCTGGGGCGAGGAGGTGCGGGTGTCGCAGAGCAGCGTGTGCGGCCGGTACGGGGCGATCGCGGGGGAGCTGCGCTACTTCTCGGACCGGGCGGGGCGGGCGCGGGGCGCGATCGAGGGGACGGAGATCCCGTACAACTTCCTGTGGGAGTTCGCGGACCAGGGGGAGCCGGAGATCCTGTACGACCCGGGGCACCGCCGCACGCCGCTGCGCGCGAAGCGGGTGAGGAGCTTCCACGGCTTCGAGCTGGACTCGGAGGTGCAGGCGCTGGACGTGTTCCCCCCGGAGCTGGCGGACGCGGCGCGGCGCACGCTGGCGGGAGCGATGGCGGCGGGCGGCTCGTACCACCCCTCGGCCAAGGCGAACCGCGAAACGGTGCGCGAGCTGCGCGAGGTGTTCCGCCGCTCGTCCGGCGCGACGCGCGACGCGAGCGAAAAGGAGCTCGCGGCGTACTTCCTGGAGCGGATGGGGGGAATGGACTCGTACGCGGCGTTCATGGACGCGGAGCTGCGCATTGACCCGGAGGAGTTCGCGCCGGCGGCGGAGCGCGAGCGGTGGATGGCGCTGCCGGGGACGGTGACGCTGCACGACGTGGAGTACCCGCTGGACTACGGCTTCGAGGGGCAGCAGCCGGTGGTGCGGGTGCGGGTGCCGGCGAAGGCGATGCGCTTCATGGACGACGACGACCTGCCGGAGCTGGACCGGCCGATCCACTGGACGGTGACGCGCGGCAAGCAGGAGGCGATCCGCGCGGCCACGGTGGAGGAGGCCCGCATCCGCCTGGACGAGGCGCGCGCGGAGCAGGCGCAGGCGTGGAAGGACCAGGAGTTCATGGAGGTGGTGGGCGACCGCCCGCGGCGGAAGGGGCAGCAGGGACGGGGGCGCGGCGGCAAGCCGGCGCACGCGGGCCCGAAGCCGCCCAAGCGCGGGGGGCGGGGCGGGGGACGGCGGCGGCGCGGCTGACGGCGGCGGACGGACCGCACGGGGGCGGGCGGAGCGATCCGCCCGCCCCTTTTTC
>JBEVLE010000821.1:0-2951 GCA_040509335.1 Longimicrobiaceae bacterium
CTCTGCTCCGTTCGGCGCTCTACGGCGTCAGCGCGACCGATACCGTGTCGTTCGTGCGCGCACTCGCCATCGTGCTCGCCACCATCGTCATCGCGACGCTGCTGCCGGCGTGGCGCGCGGCGCGCCGCTTCGCGGTGGAGGCGCCGCTGCTGCTGCCGCCCGGGGCGGAGGGGGAGCGTGAGGCCATGGAGGCGGCGCTGGAGCTGGCGGAGCGCCTGCGCGAGGCGGCGCTGCGGCGGCCGGAGCGGAACGCCACGCCGGAGGCGCGCCACCTGGGGCTGCTGGGGCCGGGGGCGGCGGCGCGCCTGGCGGCGGTGGCCATGGCGGGAATGCCGCCGCAGCCGCCGGTCGCGGTCACGGTGCGCGCGTTCCGCGGCGTGCTGCTGGCCGGTGCGGAGGGCGCGGCGGCGGAGCCCCGCAGCCGCTTCCTGCGCCGGGCCACGGGCGAGGAGCGCTTCGTGGCGGAGCTGGCGCTGCTGCGGCGCGTGGCGGCCGGGCCGGGGCCGGAGGGGGTGGCGCTGGCGGTGGGGGTGGCGCTGCGCTCGCTGGCGCAGGAGCCGGTGTGGTTCCCCGGCTTCCCGGCGCCCACGGAGCGGGAGCTGCAGGTGGCCTTCGGGCTGCGCTCGGTGACCTTCGCCGACAGCGTCCCGCGGGCGTGGCGCCCCTTCTACCTGCGCATGCTGGAGCTTTCGCTGCGCGACCTGGCGCGGGTGTTCCCCGCCTTCACGGTGGAGGGGCTGCGGGTGCGCTTCGGCGAGGTGGACCGCGAGGAGGCGCTGGCGACGCACGACCCCGGCCCCCGCCGGCTGACGCTCCCCCCGGCCTCGGCGGCGGGGACGCTGGCGCACGAGCTGGCCCACGACCTGGACTGGCAGGCGGCGCGCGCCCGCTCGGGGGTGCGCGGGGCGTACCGCACCGACCGGGCGGTGCGCTTCCGCGGCGACCCGCTGGCGGCCTCGGTGCGCGCGCTCTCCCCGGAACCGCTGGCATCGCCCGCGTCGGGCGCCGGCGGGCGGCCGGACCCGGACCGCCGCCCCGCGGAGGCGTTCGCCCGCAGCGTGGACTGGTTCGTGGCGGCGTCGCTGGCCCGGCGCGGCCTTTCCAGCGGCTACCTGAGCGCGGTGCAGGACGCCTACATCGCCGGGTACGCGGGGGCGGTGCCGCCGGACCCGGAGGGGCGCGCCGCGGCGGCGGTCGCCCGCATCCTCGCGGAGGTGGCGCCGGTGCCGGACGAGGAGCTGCGCTGGTTCGTGGGGCGCTTCGGGCCGGGGCGGCTCCCCCCGGTGGCGGAGGCGGTGCGCGACGTGCTGGCCAACCCGCGGGACGGCACGGTCGCCTGGGCGCGCGACACGGCCGCGGCGTGCGCCCCGGGGGCGGTGCTGCGGCAGGACCCGCTCCGGGCCCGGGTGGAGGGGCTGGCCGCGCGGGCCCGCGCCCGCGGCGAGGCGCTGGAGCAGGCGGAGCGCCTGGCGGGGCGCCCGGGACGCACCTGGATGGCGCGGCAGCTGGACGGGATGCTCTGGTCGCCGGTGCCGGTGGACTCGGCGACGGCGGCGATGCTGGACCCGCTGCTGCGCGGCGCGGAGGAGGCGGGCGCGCTCCCGGGGCTCCGGGACCCGGGCGGGAGCCCGTTCGCCGTGGCGGCGGACCCCGGCTGCCGGGCTCCCGCCGCGGCGTAGGGCGGGAGCCGGGCGGGCTACCGGAGCCCGGAGGGGAGGCGCGGGGAGGAGAGCAGCTCGCCGAACACGTCCCAGCGGCGGGCGGGGTCGGCGCCGGCGTGCGTCTCCACGTACCTGCGCACCAGGTCCTTGCCCAGGTTGTAGTTGATGACGTAGCTGCGGTACTTGTCGAAGAACCTCACCCGCTGCTGCGCGCGGGCGGGCTCCATGAGGGCGTAGCGGGTCAGCCAGTCGGCGGCGGCCGCGGCGTCGATCTCGCCGTCCAGGTAGCGGCGCGCGGCCTCGTTGCCGGCGTAGGCCAGCCGGTCGGCGAGCCCCTGCACGCGGTAGTACTCCTCGGCCCGCGCGGGGTCCAGCCCGGCGAGCGGGAACAGGCGCTCGCGCTCGAAGGCGACGCGCTCGCCGCCCGGGAACGCCATGGCGATGCCGTAGTTGGCGCTCCCCTCGGCGATCAGCGACTGGGGGCTGAAGAGCGGGTACACGGAAAACTCCACCCAGCCGCGGTCGCGCACCAGGTTCTTTTCCAGCAGCGCGTTGTAGACGTGGTGCCCGGGGTATCCCTCGTGGCAGGCCAGGTCCACGGCGCGGTCGATGAAGATGGGGAGGTCGGTGTTGACCTGGATGACGCTGCGGAAGCCGCCCTTGTACCAGTTGTAGCCGCTCCACGGCTTGTCGGTGACGTACTCCACGGTGAAGCTTTCCCCGGCGGGGAGCTCCAGGTGGCGCACGGTGCGCTCGCGGCACGCGGCGATGGCGGCCTTGAAGACGGTGTCCAGCCGCTCGCGGGGGATGACGAAGCGGCTGCGCCACGCCTCGTAGCGCGCGGGCACCGGCCCGGTGCCGGGGAGCGCGCTGTCGAGCTGCGCCAGCAGCCCGCGGTAGTACGCCTCGGTCTCGTGCGGCGCCGTGGCGTCGTACAGCACGTCCGACTCCTCGTCGAAGCGGAAGCGCTTCCCCCCCAGCATGTCCACCCGCCCCTCCATGGCGCGCAGCTGCCGGTCCAGGTACTCGCGCCGCAGCCGCTGCACGGGCTCCAGCCCCGCCGCGGGTACCGCCGCCACCCGCGCCCGCAGCGCCGCCGCCTCCGCGCGGATCGCCGGGAGCGGCACGCGCGTGGAATCCGCCGGGCGCCACTCGGGCGGCCCGTAGTACGCGTCCACGTAGTCCGGGTCGTGCGCCCCCAGCGCGAGCGCCAGCCTGACGTACGCCTCCGCCACTGCGTCCATGGGCGTGCGGCCGGTGGAGGTGGAGGTGGAGGCGGCCGCCGGAGCG
>JBEVLE010000822.1:0-5662 GCA_040509335.1 Longimicrobiaceae bacterium
ACTTGCCCCCCGCGGCGGCTGACGCTTCCCCTTCCCGCACCCGAGCGAGCCCATGGCCGACGCACCCCAGCAGCGCGCAGCCGCGCATCCCACCGCGCCCCCGGCCGACGCGGTGGCGGCGCCGCCCTCGCCCGGGGGCGCGGTCTTCCTCCGCCCGGGGCACCTGTACCGGGCGGTGTGGCTCGCCTTTCTCCTCGCGCTGCTCTTCCACTTCTTCGGCACCATCGCCGAGACCCTTCTCCTCGCCTATGCCGCGGCGATCCTCGCGGTGGCGCTGAACGCGGCCACGTCACGGCTCCCGCTGAACCGCAAGTGGGTGGCGGCGATCACGGGCATCGCGTTCCTCGGCGGGGTGGTCGCGCTCCTGTGGTTCGGCGCGCCGGCGGTGGTGGCGCAGTTCCGCGACCTGGCGGGCGACCTGCCGCGCATGCAGGCGCAGCTGAAGCAGTGGGCGGACTGGGTGTACCAGCAGACCGGGATCCGCCTCCCGCTCGGGATGCCCGGCGGCGGGGGCGGTGCGCAGCGCGCCCTCCCCCAGCTGAGCGGCGGCGCGGTGCTGGGCCGCGCGGCCGGGCTGCTGGAGGTGATCCTGCTCGTGCTGATCGTGCTCTTCGGCGGGCTGTACGCGCTGGCCTCCCCCAACCAGCGGCTGCTGACGCCCCTGCTGCGCACCGTCCCCCGCGGCGCCCGGCCGGCCGTGTACCGCATCCTCGACCTGCTGGGGAAGCGGCTGGTGGGGTGGCTCAAGGGGACGGGGATCGCCATGCTGGCGGTGGGGGCGCTGAGCACGGTGGCCTTCTACCTCATCGGCGTTCCCAACGCGCTGGCGCTGGGGCTGCTCAACGGGCTGGTGGAGTTCATCCCCATCTTCGGCCCCTGGATCGGCGGCACCGCGGCCACGCTGGTGGCCTTCATCGCCGACCCGGTCAAGGGCGCATGGGTCGCGGTCGCGGCGCTCGCCATCCAGCAGATCGAGGCCAACGTCATCACCCCCTGGGCCATGTCGCGCGAGGCCGAGGTGCACCCGTTCGTCACGCTCTTCGCGCTGCTCCTCTTCGGCGGGCTCTTCGGGTTCCTGGGGATCTTCCTGGCGCTGCCGCTGGTGATCTTCTTCTGGACGGTGGTGCAGGTGCTGTGGGTGGAGCGCACCATCGACACCGACCAGGACCGCATCGCGCCCGTGGTGCAGGAGTAGCCCGCGGCTTGCCCGTGAGGGGGCAAGTCCCGGCTGCGCCGGGTGCATGTGGGCGGCGTCCGCGGCGAGCGGCGGAATGTGCGAGCCTGCGCGGCATGCCCGGGCGGGGAGGATTTTCCCGAATCGGTGGACGAACCGTCTTGCGCGCCGGGGGTAGGAATCGCCAACTTTGCGCGTCGCCTCGATTTCCCTGTTTCCGCATCCATGCCGAATCCCACGCTCAAGCCCCACCAGGAACAGCTTCTCCGCGAGCTGCTCGCGGCCGGCAAGCCCGTCGCCGCGGACGAGGTGGACGGCCGCGTCCTCCGGCCGCTGCGCGCGCTCAAGCTGGTCGTGGTGCGGGGCGGGCACGTGATCCCCACCGCCGCCGCCCGGGTGATGCTCAGGGTGTCGCCGGGGGAGGCCGTGCTGGAGGAGGAGGAGTCCTCCGCGCTCAGCGACGCGCAGCAGGACCTGATCTGGTCGCTGGCGCGCCGCGGCTCCCCGGCGCTCGCCGACCACCTGGACGGCCGCGTGACGCGCCCGCTCCTGGAGCGCGGACTGCTCCAGCAGCGCGACGGGTGGGTCTACGTCACCGCCGCCGGGCAGGAGTGGCTTGCCGAGACGCGCGTCGCGCGCCGCAGGGCCGCCGCGAACCCCCGCACGCGGGGCGAGGGGCGGGCCGGGATGATCTGGCGCGCGCTGGAGCAGCTGGAGGACGCCGTCCCCAGCGCGGTGGAGATCCGCATCGGCAAGGCCATCGCGTACGGCGACGACGTCCTGCTCGCGCTGCGCCGCGCCGCCCGCGAGATGAAGCGCGAGAAATAGGGGCGCGCCGCCGTCCCCCGCCGCACGCCCCCGACGATTTTCTCGACGCTCCACCCGGACCCATGCGAACCCTTGTCCTGCTTGCCCTGCTCGCGCTCGCCGCGCTGCCGGGCGCCTCGTCCGCCGCGCGCGCGCAGGCCGCGGCGCAGGCGCCTCCCGTGAACGGCGCCCGACAGCTCCTGGTGGTGACCACCGAGGGGTGGGACACCGTTCCGGGGACGCTCCTGCGCTTCGAGCGCGCCGCGCCCGGCGCCGCCTGGCGCCAGGCGGGCGGGCCGGTCGCGGTGGTGGTGGGACGCAGCGGCCTGGGGTGGGGGAGGGGGCTGCACGCGGCCGCCCCCGCCGCGGGCGACCCCGTCAAGCGCGAGGGGGACGGGCGCGCGCCCGCGGGGGTGTTCAGGATCGGCTCCGCGTTCGGGTACGCCACGGCGAGCAGCGTGCGCTGGATCCGCATGCCGTACATCCACTCCACCGAAACCTTCCGCTGCGTGGACGACGTGAAGTCCGCGTACTACAACCAGGTGGTGGACAGCGCCGGGGTGCGCAAGGACTGGAGCGGCACCGTGGAGCGGATGCGCCTGTCCGACGGCCAGTACCGGCTGGGCGCCATCGTGGAGCACAACTGGGGCGACCAGACCCGTCCGGGCGACGGCTCCTGCATCTTCCTGCACGTGTGGAAGGGCCCGGGGCAGGGGACCGCCGGCTGCACGGCAATGACGGAGGCCGCCGTGGCCGGGGTGCTCCGCTGGCTGGATCCGGACGCGGCTCCCGTGCTGGTGCAGCTCCCCCGCGCCGAGTACGCGGCCCGGCGGCTGGCCTGGGGGCTGCCGTAGGGCGCCGGCCTGGTCGGCGGGCACGAATCGCGAGGGGGCGCGGACGGAATCCGCGCCCCCTCGACGTTTCGCCCGACCGTCCGCCGTCCGCTACGACCTGCCGAACAGGAAGGTGGCCGGGGCTCCCTCGCCGCGGATGCGCTGCGTGACCGCCAGCCCGCCGTCGCCGGCGGGGGCGGACCGGAAGGTGAGGCCGGAATACAGCGTGGAGGTGAACACCGGCGTCCCCACGAACACGTCGTACAGGTACGTGCCGCGGTCGAAGTACGCGTCCGTCCCCACCAGCACGCCGTCCTGGTACGTCTGCACCGTGTAGCGCTGCTCGTAGCGCCCGCCGGTGAAGGAGAAGCGCAGCGCCCCGTCCGTGACCACCCGCCGGACCGTGTGGGTGACCCCCTTGTCGTCCACGTACGTGTCCGCGTCGAAGGGCGCGGGCAGCGGCAGCCCGGCCGCGCCCTTGAGGGCGAGCGCCCTCTGCCACTCGGGGATGGTGACCCGGACCTGCGCCTGCTTCCCCTCGCTGGTGGCGGTCACCGTCACGGTGCCGGGCCCGTTCGGCGAGAGCATGCCGTCGTACACCCGGAGGCGCGCGCTGTCGCCGCTCGCCCAGGCGACGGCGCGACCGATCAGCTCCGTCCCGTTCGCCGCGTACACCTTCGCGGTGAGCCTCCACGTCGCGGGATCCTCGGACATGATCACGTCGCCCGGCGTGATCCGCACGTAGGCGACGGCCGCCGGCGGCGGGGGAGGGAGGACCTCCACGCTCGCCTGGCCCTGCTTGCCGTCCACCGTCGCGGTGAGCACGGCCGTCCCTACCTTCCCGGCCCACACCGTCCCGTGCTCCGTCACGAATGCGACCGCCGAGTCGCTGGTGGTCCACTGCACCGCCCGGTCCGTCAGCGGCGTCCGGTCCGCGGCCAGGGGCGTAGCCGAGATCTGCCGGGTCTCGTGGACCTGGAGTGCGATCGCCCCGGGCGCGACCTCCACCGACGCCACCGTCTTCGTCGCCGGGGGCGGGGTCCCGCCGCCGGGACCCGTGGGCCCCGCGTCGCCGCTGCACGCCGCCGCCGCGGCAAGAACTGCAAGGGCCGCCATCCTGCCCGCCCTGCGCTTCCACTGGATGCTGTTCGCTCGCATGTGAATCTGGCCTGTCACTGTCTGGTGGGACCGCATGAAGTCGTGCTCGCCGGCGCTTCCATCCGGCGCCTCCCGGGAAAGCAAGGCCGCAGCCTGTTTCCGGCGCGCCACGCAGTCCGATGCGCCCGAACGCGTTAGCCGCTGCGCTCGCCGATCCGGCCAGCCCTCGCCTGTCTCCAGGAGAGGACGATTTCCGGAACGTTCGGCGGACGCGTGTACCATCCATGTCCCACCACGCGAAAAGGGGGAGCCGCCACGATGGCCGCTCCCCCCATTTCATCCCGCGCTCCGCCGTCTCGTACTTCGTACTGCCGTTCAACTTCCGCACTTTCGCACTTCCGTTCTACCTCCCCGGCATCGGGAACACCACCAGGCTCTCGTGCCCCTCGCGGTCCACCGCCGCCACGCCGAAGAAGTAGTTGTCGATGATCACGTTCTCCAGCGTGGTCTCGGTGACGTTGCCCACCCAGCGGGAGCGCGTCCACCGCGCCTCCGTGGGCTCGCGCCAGTACACGCGGTAGCCCGCCAGGTCCGGCGCGGAGACGGGCTGCCAGCGGAGCCGCGTGGAGGGCTGCACGGCGCCCGCGATGGTGACGCTGTCCGGCGCGGGAGGCGCCCAGGCGAGCGACGCCAGCACCGCCGCGTTGAGCGCCGTCATCTTGGCCGCGTAGGGAAAGTCCACCCCCTCGATCACGTCGCCGTAGCGGACGCCGTTCTCCACCCGCAGGTCCTGGTGCTGGCGGTCGTAGTTCTCGTTGGTCTCCATCAGCCGCACCGCCGGGAACCCCTCGTTGAAGAACGGCGTGTGGTGCCCGCCCCGCCCGAAGCGGTCCAGGCGGTAGATCATCAACACGTCCAGGCTGGGGAAGTAGGTGTCCGCCACCCGGTCGATGTAGCGCGCCAGCTGCCGCGACGGCGTGTCCAGCTCGCCGCCCGTGGTGAGGATGCGCTGCAGCTCCGCGCGCGTGGCGGTGGGCGGGATCCCCGGGGCGAACACGCGGGCCGTGGTGTTGTCCGTGACCCCGGTGATCCCCTGCGTGTTGCCGATCATGTCGTTGTTGATCACGCCCGTGATCCGCCAGCCCTGCTGTCTGGCGTACGCCGCCAGCCCCGCCCCGCCGAAGAGCCCCTGCTCCTCGCCCGAGAGCGCCGCGAAGACGATGGAGCCGTCGAACCGGTAGCGCGAAAGGAGGCGCGCCGCTTCCAGCGTCCCCGCGATCCCCGAGGCGTTGTCGTTTGCCCCCGGCGACTCCGCCGTGGCGTTGAGCACGTCCGTGACCCGCGAATCGATGTCGCCGCTCATCACCACGTAGCGGTTGGGGTCCCGCTGTCCGCGCAGGACGGCCACCACGTTCACCACCTTGACGTCGCCGGGGATGCGCGGGTGCGTGCCCGCCTTGACCACGTCCGACTGGTACGTCACCTCCAGGCACCCCCCGCACGCCTGCGAGATGCGCTGGAACTCGTCGTAGATCCAGCGCCGCGCCGCGCCGATCCCCCGCGTGCGCGAGGTCGTGTCCGAGAGCGTGTGCCGCGTCCCGAAGCCCACCAGCGTGCGGATGTCGCGCTCCACCCGCGCGGCCGAGGACGCCGCCACGATCTCGCGGATGCGCGCGTCCTCGTCGCGGAGCGACAGCCCGGCCGCGAGCGGCGCCGGGGCGGGCGCCGCCGCGGGGAGCGGCGCGGCCGG
>JBEVLE010000823.1:0-4880 GCA_040509335.1 Longimicrobiaceae bacterium
AGGGATTTCGGCCCGAAGGGGCGAGACCCGGCGGGGCTGTTTCCGCCGGGGCTCGACTCCGTTGCAGACGGTCGTTTCGTCTGCTACGGAGCCGAAGCCCGACCCCGGCGCCAGCCGGGGGCACGCCCGAACCTCACTTCTTCAGCTTTTCCAGGTACTGCTTGCGAAACTTGGACACCTTCGGCTTCACCACCACCTGACAGTACGGCTGGTACGGGTTGCGCTGGAAGTACTCCTGGTGGTACGCCTCGGCCGGGTAGAACTCGTCCAGCGGCTCGATCGTGGTGACGATGGGATCGTCCCACACCCCCTCGCGCTCCAGCTCCGCGATCACCTCGCGCGCGACGGCTTCCTGCTCCGGCGAGTGCGGGAACACGGCGGACCTGTACTGCGTCCCCACGTCGTGCCCCTGCCGGTTCAGGGTGGTGGGATCGTGGATGGTGAAGAACACCTGCAGGATCTCCCGGAAGGACACCTCCTCCGGGTCGAAGGTGACCTGCACCACCTCGGCGTGCCCGGTGGTCCCGGAGCACACCGCCTCGTAGCTGGGGCGCGGCACGGAGCCGCCGGCGTACCCGGACACCACGTCCGTGACCCCGCGCAGCTCGTCGTACACCGCCTCCAGGCACCAGAAGCACCCCCCCGCGAGGGTGGCGACTTCCCTTCTCTCGCTCATCTGCATCTCCTTCGCTTCGTCGGTCGGCTCGGGTCCGGGCGGACGGGCCCGGATGCAGGTTGGCGGCCAGCCCCGCGGTCGGCGTCTTGCAGGCCTGCGTCGGGCACCCCCGCCATTCCCCCCACACGAGGAATACACCGATGCGCGTCTGGGTTCTGGTGAGCTGGCAGACGGACATGGCGAGCGACACGCTGGGCGTGTTCGCCACGCGGGAGCGCGCCGAGGGCCGGGCGCGCGAGGACGCGGAGCGCGAGCTGGAGTGGGAGGACGAGACGGACCGGAGCGGGCGCCGCTTCCGCATCGCGCGGGTGGGGCTGGGCGAGGGGTACGCGCTGGAGGAGTTCGAGCTGGTGGAGTGAGGAACGGCAGGGGACAGGGAACAGGAACGAGCCTGCGACGGCGACGGCGGTCCCTTCGCCCCGTCAGGACATGGGCGGGTTTCTCCCGGAGCGCGGAAAGCGGCGCTACTCGTCGTCGAGGTCGCGCCCGGGGCCGTTGAGCTTGTTGCGGAGCGTGCGCACGCTCATCCCCAGCAATTCCGCCGCGCGCGTGCGGTTGCCGCCGGACACCTCCAGTGCGCGCCCGATCAGCACCCGCTCCGCCTCGTCCACGTTGAGCGAGTGCAGGACGACGGCGTCCTCCGCGGGGGAGGCTACACCGCCGGAAGCCGCCGCGTACGCCGCGGCGGAAAAGGCGCCCGGCGCGGCGTAGGCGGGGAGCCGCACCTCGGGGAGCGTCTGCGCCAGCCCGAAGCGGTGCCCCTCGAAGGCGTACGGCTGGAGCACCGGCTCCGGCGACAGGATCACCGCCCGCTCCACGGCGTGCTGCAGCTCGCGGACGTTGCCGGGCCAGGGGTGGCGCTGCAGCGCGAGGAGCGCCGCGGGGGAGATCCCCTTGACCTCCTTGCCGGTCTCCGCCGCGGTCCGCATGGCGAACCGGGACGCCAGCGAGGGGATGTCCTCGGGGCGGGCGCGCAGCGGCGGGATCTGGATGGGGATGGTGCTCAGGCGGAAGTACAGGTCCTGCCGGAAGTGCCCCGCCGCCGCCTCGGCGGCCAGGTCGCGGTTGGTGGTGGCCACCACGCGCACGTCCACGCGGATGGGGGTGGTGCCGCCCACGCGCTCGAACTCCTGCTCCTGGAGGACGCGCAGGAGCTTGGCCTGCAGGTCCAGCCGCATCTCCGAGATCTCGTCCAGGAGCAGGGTGCCGCGGTGCGCCCGCTCGAAGGCGCCCTCCACCCGCTTCACCGCGCCGGTGAACGCCCCGCGCTCGTGGCCGAAAAGGGCGCTTTCCACCAGCCCCTCCGGGAGCGCCGCGCAGTTGAGCTTGATGAAGGGGCGGTCGCGGCGGTCGCTCTGGTCGTGGATCGCCCGCGCGAACAGTTCCTTGCCCGTGCCGCTCTCGCCCTGCAGGAGCACCGTGGCGCGGGTGGGCGCCGCCATCGCCACCGTCTGGAGGATGCGGCGCAGCGCGGGGCTATCGCCGATGATCTGGCGCTCGTTGCGGAACTCCATCACCTCGCGGCGCAGCGCCTCGTTCTCGCGGCGCAGGCGCACGAACTCCAGCGCCTGGTCCACCGCCAGCCGCAGCTGCTCCGGGCGCACCGGCTTGGTGATGTAGTCCACCGCGCCGGCCTTGATGGCCGCCACCGCGTGCTCGATGCTCGCATACCCGGTGAGCATGATGAGCGGGACGTCGAACCCCTCTCGCTGCAGCAGCGCGAGGAACTCCAGCCCGGTGAGCCCCGGCATGCGGTAATCCGAGATCACCAGGTCCACCCCGCCGCGGGCGAGCACCTGCAGCGCCTCGGGAACGCCGCGCGCGCCCACCGCCGCGTGGCCGGCCCGCTCGAGCGTGTCCTGGAGGATCAGGCCGACCGCGGGCTCGTCGTCGACGTGGAGGATGGTGGCCATGGAGCGGGAAGGGAGGACCGCGCGGACGTCGATATTCCGGAAAGGTGCGTCCGGCACGCCCCAACATACGCGCGCCGATCGCCCTCCGGCAACCGCCGCGTGCCGGCCCGGGTCAGCGGGCGTCGAAGGCGGCGACGTGTCCCTGGCGCGCGTACTCCAGGATCTCCTCGTCGCAGGTGACGAGGACTCCGTTCAGGCGGCGCGTGGTGGTGACGATGAAGCGGTCCGCGGGATCGCGGTGCTCCTTGTTGTCGTTCCTGCGGATCCAGGGGGGGAGGTGCGTGCAGTCCACGGAAAGCCGGGAGTCGACCGGCATCACCCGGACTCCCGGGAACCGCTGCTGGTCGCGCACCCAGGAGTGCAGGTCGCCGGAGACCAGGGCCCTGCCGCGCTCGGCCTTGAGCGCGATCTCCCACACGGAGGTGGAGGAAACGAACAGGCGCCGGCCGCGCGCGGCGCCCTCGATGGCCGGGAGCACGTCCGCCCGGAGCTGGCCCGGACCTCCGGATTCCCCGCTCACCCACACCCACACGTGGGTGTCCATCACCAGCCGGTCCCGCGCGGCCAGGTCAGAGGTCAGCATCGACCTCCCAGTCCTCTCCGATGGGCGCGACGAGGTCCTCGCGGGTGGCCGTGATCACGCCGCGCGACCGCCCCACGAACGGGCGGAGGTCGTCGTCCGTGACGGGCGCGAGCTTCGCGACCGGCCGGTTCCGCTTGGTGATGACGTACTCCACCCCGGTCTCCCTCACGCGGTCCATCAGCTTCAGGCACGTGGCCTTGAAGTCGCCGGCGGGGATCCGGTAGGAGTGCTGCTCGGCGTCGGGCACTTCCTGGCCGGGCACTTCCTGGCCGGGCACTTCGCCGGCCGGATCGTTCGTCGAGGGATCTGCCATGGCTGCCTCCTCTGGTGACCATGAAACATAGTCACCTTCCTCGCAAGAAGCAAACCCCCTCAGCGACCCGCGTCCGAGGCGGAGCGGCTTCCCCGGAGTGTACCCGTACCCCGAGGGTGCCGATAATCTCATCACGACGTGGTTCGCCGACCGGCCGGGCGCCGTCGGAGCACAGCAACCGCCAACCGGAGCAGGTTTCCCATGAGCCGCACCCGCCAGCAGGCCGAGCACGCAGGACGCCCGCAGGAGGCGAGATGAGCCCCGCCCTTCCCCTCCCCCTGCTGCGGGCGACCGCCGAGGAGGCGCGCGTCCTTTTCGACTGCATGTGCGCGCTGGCCGGGGACGCCCTGGCCGCCGCCGAGCGCGGCGACGAGGTGGCGCTCCGCCGCGTGCTGGACGAGCGCGACCGCGTCGCCGGGCGGCTGGCGCCGCTGGTGGGCGACCTGGGACGGGCGCGCGGCGCGGCTGGCGGGCCGCGGCTCGCGGAGGCCGAGGTCGCGGGCGTGGTGTCCGCCGCGCTGGCGGTGCAGGAGGCGGACGTGCGGCTCGCCGAGCGGCTGTCGGAGATCCGCGCCCGGAGGACCCGCGAGCTGGACTGGACGAGCCTTTCCGGGGCGGGGGACGCGTACGCGGCGCCCCCCGGGCGGGCGCCGCTGGACCTCCTCCGCTGAGGCGGCCCGACGTGGGCTCAAGTCGCGTCCCCGCGCCGCCGATACCCTTCCGTAAGAGGAGGAGAGAACCCATGAGATTCAACGACTGGGACGGCGAGCCGTCCCGCGCCGGGGAGGCCCGGGGAGCGCGTGCGGCGGAGGCCCCGTTCACCGGGGCCGGCCGGGAGCGCATCGCCGAGGTGCGGCGCCGCGTCCTGGAGGGGGCCTACGGCTCGGCCGCGGTGGCGGGCCGCGTGGCCGAGGCCATCCTGCGGAGCGGCGACCTGTAGCCCCCACCGTCTCACAGCAAGGAGCCGGACCATGAAGCTTCTCGTCGTGGACCCTTCCGCCACCCGGCGCCGCATCGTCGTCAACTCGCTCCAGCGCATCGGCTTCACGGACGTGGTGGAAGCGCGCGGAGGGCGCGAGGCGCTGGAGCGGTTCGACGCCTCGGTGGGGCTCGTCATCACCGACCGGGAGCTGCCGGACCCGGGCGTGCCCGGCCTCGCCCGCGAGCTGCGCGCCCGGCCGGACGGGAGGATGGTGCCCATCCTGATGGTGACCACGCGCAGCTCCCGGGAGGACATCCTGGCCGCGACCGACGCGGGGGTGAGCGGCCACATCGTCGCGCCCTTCACCCCCGCGGCCCTCCGGGAAAGGATCGAGCGGCTCTGCGGCGCGGGCGCGGCGCGCTGAGAGCAGGGCGGCACCGTGCCGCCGCCGCGGCACGAGAAAGCCCCTCCAC
>JBEVLE010000824.1:0-2927 GCA_040509335.1 Longimicrobiaceae bacterium
CGCGAGCAGGGCGAGCGGGAGGGCGGTCCGCGGACCGCGCGAGGCTGTGTTGGCCCAGGTTTCGGGGCTCCGGGGTGGTGTACGGGAAATCGGGGCGGCCGCGGCGGCCGCCCCGCGGGGGGCGTGCTTCCGCCGGGTGCTACCTGGCGGTCCAGACGTTGTTCCGGCGGTCGATGTCGGGCCAGGCGCCGGAGGGGTCGATCTCCACCCGGACGACGGGGGAGCCGGCGGGGACGCGCACCGTGGCGGCGCGGGCGCCCCCCAGCCACGTTTCCACCGGGACCTCGCGGTCCAGCGTTTCGCCGTTCTCCCGGGTGATGCGCACGCGGGCGGGCATGGGCACGCCCCCCAGGTCGCGGATCTCCACCGTGGTCCCGGCGTCGTCCCGGGTCACCGCCGCCACGCCCTGGTCCAGCGTCCAGGTGGTGTAGAACCAGGGGGTCCAGAACCAGTCCAGGTCGCGGCCGGCGGCGCTTTCCATGGCGTTGAAGAAGTCCCACGGGGTGGGCTGCCGGAACGCCCAGCCGCGGATGAAGGCCTGGTACCCGCGGTCGAAGACTTCCGCGCCCAGGAGCTCGCGCAGCGCGAACAGCACGGCGGTGGGCTTGGGGTACGAGGCGACGTTGAAGGCCTGGTCCGAGTAGTGGAAGTCGGACCAGCGCATCATCTCGCCCTCCCCCTCGTCACCGGCGAGGGCCAGGTACGAGGCCTGCTCGCCGGCGAGCTGCGACTGCCCAGTCTTCCGGGGGAAGCGCGCCGTGGTGGCCCGGGTCTCCCCGTAGTTGGTCAGCCCCTCGTCCATCCACCCGTAGCGGGTCTCGTCGGTGCTGACGATCATGGGCACCCACATGTGCAGCACCTCGTGCACGGTCACGCCGTACAGCGGCTCGTCGTTGGGGGCGCCGAGCGCGCCGATGAGGGTCATCATGGGGTACTCCATCCCCCCGCCGATGATGCCCTCGGCCTCGACGGAGGTCATGTGCGGCCAGGGGTACGGGTACCCCGTGAGCCGCGCGCCGAACTCCACCCCGTCCCGGACGTAGCGGGCGGCGTTGACCCAGCGGGTGGCGGAGGCGCGGTACAGGGCGGAGGCGAGGGTGTAGCCGCCCCGCCCGCCGCCGACGGGGGCGCGCACGGCGTCCCACAGCGACTCGCGGGTGGCGCTGAAGGCGAAGTCGCGGACGCTGTCGGCCCGGAAGCGCCAGCGCAGCCGGTCGCCGGGGACGTCGCGGGTGGCGCGCCCCGGGCCGAAGTCGGCGGCGGTGAGCACGTGCACCACGGAGTCGCTGCCGCGCGCCCGCCGCAGCCGCTCGAGCACGGGCGCGGGGAACACCTCGGCCTCGTTGCGGAGGTCGCCGGTGGCGGCAATCACCCACCCCTCGGGGGCGTCGACCGTGACGTCGTAGCTGCCGAAGCCGGCGTAGAACTCGCCGAGCCCCCGGTGCTGGTCGGTGTGCCAACCGGCGACGTCGTCGTACACCGCCACCTGCGGGTAGAAGTACGCCAGGAAGAACAGGTTGTCGGCGTCCCACCCGGCGCGCTCGGCGAGGTTCTGCGAGATGGGGAACGACCACTCGGCCTCCATCGGCAGGGTGTCGCCGGGGGCCAGGGGGCGCGGGAGGCGCACCCGCAGGGTGGTGCCGTTCACGGTGTAGCCTTCGTCCTCCCGCAGCGTCTGCCCCTGCGCGGCGAAGCGGGCGAGGGTGACGCCGCCCACGGGGTCCTCGGCGGCGTCGTTGCGGACGGCGCCGGGGGCGCTGTAGTTGTGGTACAGGTGGAGGTAGACGACGGCGAGGGTGTCGGGCGAGCGGTTGTGGTAGGTGATCCGCGCGGTGCCGGAGAGCCGCTTGCGCCCGGTGTCGAGCGATGCGGTGAGCCAGTAGTCGGCCCACTGACTCCAGCTCCGCGGCCCGGGCGTTCCCGTCGCGGTGCGGGTGCCGGCCGCGACGGCCTCCTGGAAGGCGGCGGGCGGGACGACGGCGGACGGAATGGGCCGCGCCGGGGCGCCGGGCGCGAGGGTCGCCGCGGGCTCCGCCGCGATGCCGATGCGGGCGGGCACGGGGGCGCTGCGGGGGGCGGCGCACCCCGGCAGCAGGACGAGGAGTGCTGCTGCGGCGGCGCCGAGCCTTCGCGACATTCGTGTGCTCCGGGTCAGGGGGGATCGCGGTGGCGCAAGGTAGCCGCTGCCGCCGCGGCGCGGCAAGGCGGCGGTTACGAGCCGCGCTTCCACGCGACGGGACGTGTTGCGCGGGGATGGACGCCCAGGCGGTGGGCCCACGCCCGGAACTCGCGCCCGTGGTCGGGCCGGCCGCCGGCGGCGTGCTGCCACAGGTGGATCATCTCGTGGCGGAGCGTGCGCTCGGCCTCGCCGTCCTGGGCGTGGGTGCACAATCGGCGCGAGATGACGATCTCCAGCGGGTGCGACGAGAAGTGCCCGTTGCGGCTCTTCATGCGCCCGCTGAGGAAGAGGGGCACCGCGGGGAGCTCGCCGCCGAAGTGCTCGCGGTTGACGCGGTCGAACTCGGCGCGCAGGCGCTCCAGGTGCGGCCGGTCGCCGGCGGGGACGCGGCGCGCCTTTCGCGCGCCCGCGGGAGCGGCCGGCAACTCGCGGATGAACCGCCGCACGGTCTCGCGCGCGGCCGCCCGCCGCCGCCGCTCCCGCGCCGAGAACAGCACGGCCACCGCCGCCAGCACCGCCTCCGGCGCGCCGGCGAACGCCGCGTTGAGCCGCAGCGCCGCGCCGCCCTCCGCCACCGACGCCATCACCCGCCGGTTGCGCGTGAACACCACGCGCCGGAACGCCCCGCCCGCCTTCCGGACCACCGCGAGCACCGCCTCCTCGTCGCGCGCGGCGCCCGGCGCCGGAGCCGGCGCGGCCGGCGCCGCGGCGCGCTTCCGGGGCGGCGGCCCGGGCCGCGGCGGCGCCG
>JBEVLE010000825.1:0-3964 GCA_040509335.1 Longimicrobiaceae bacterium
CGATCAGCTCCACGCCGCGCTCCAGCAGCACGCCCACGCGGCTCTCCGGCCCCACGCCGAGACCGCCGAGGTGGCGCGCAAGTCGGTTGGCACGCGCGTCCAGCTGCGCGTACGTCAGCTCCACGTCGCCCCAGACCAGCGCCGCGGCGTCGGGGCGGAGGGCGACCTGCGCCTCGAACAGCTCGTGGATGCAGACGCCGCGGGGCCACGGGCGCGCCGTCCGGTTCCACGCCTCCACCACCTGCTCGCGCTCCGCCGCGCGCAGCAGCGACACCTCGGACACGCGCCGCTCCGACCCGGCCGACAGCGCCTCCAGCACGGCTTCCAGGTGCCCGGCCATGCGCTCGATCGTCGCGGCCTCGAACAGCGCCGCGCGACAGGTCAACGTGCCGGCGAGCGACTCCCCCGTGTCCTGAAGCGCCAGGTCCAGGTCGAACCTGGCGGCACCCTCCGCGGCCCCCAACGGCTCGAGAGCCAGCTCGCCCAGCGCGAGCCCCTCGTGCGCGGCCGCGCGCTCCAGCTCGAAGGTGACCTGGAAGACGGGCGCGTGCGCCAGGGTGCGCTCCACCTCCAGCTCTTCCACCAGGCGCTCGAAGGGCAGCTCCTGGTGCTCGTACGCACCCAGCGCCGTTTCACGCGTCCGCCCCAGCAGCTCGGTCCAGGTGGGATCGCCCGACAGGTCGCCGCGAAGCGCCAGCATGTTGACGAAGAAGCCGATCAGCCCCTCCGTCTCCCGCCGCGTCCGCCCGGCGATGGGCGTGCCCACCACCACGTCCTCCTGCCCCGCGTATCGCCACAGCAGCGCCTGCCACCCGGCAAGCAGCGTCATGAACAGCGTCGCTCCCTTCTCGCGGGAGAGCGTCCGCAGTCCCCGCGTCACTTCCGCCGGGAGCGTGAAGCGCCGGCTCTGCGCGAGCGGGCTCTGCCCCGGCGCGCGCGGGTGATCCGTGGGGATCTCCAGCAGCGGCGGCGCACCGGCCAGGCGCTCCTTCCAGTAGCCGATCAGCTCCCCCAGCACCTCGCCGGCAAGCCAGGCGCGCTGCCAGACGGCGAAGTCGGCGTACTGCACCGGCAGCTCCGCCAGCCGCGGCTCCTCCCCGCGGCTGAAGGCGCTGTAGAGAGCGGAGACCTCGCGGGTCAGCACCTGCATGCTCCAGCCGTCGCTGACCACGTGGTGCAGCGTGAACAGCACCACGTGCTCCGCCTCGTCCACGCGCAGCAGCGTGCTCCGCAGCAGCGGCCCGCGCGCCAGGTCGAAGGGCGTCAGCGCCTCCGCGGATGCAAGCCGCTCGGCCTCCGCCTCGCGCTCCGCTCCGGGCAGGTGCCGCAGGTCCAGCTCCCGCAGCGCGACCGGCGCGGCCGGGTGGATCAGCTGCACGGGCACGCCGCCCTCCTCCGCGAACGTGGTCCGCAGCGTCTCGTGCCGCGCCACCAGCGTGTCCAGACTGGCCCGCAGAGCCGCCGAGTCGAGCGCGCCGCGAAGCCGCAGCGCCGCAGGCATGTTGTAGGCGGCGCTCCCCGGCTCCAGCCGGTCCACCACCCACAGCCGCTGCTGCGCGAACGACAGCGGCAGCGCCTCATCGCGCGACACCCGCTCGATCGGCGGCGCCGGCGGCGCCACCGTGCCGCGCAGCGCCTCGATGCGCCCGGCCAGCTCCGCCACGGTGGGCGCCTCGAACAGCGTCCGCAGGGGCACCTCCACCCCGAACGCATGCCGCGCGCGGGAGACCACCTGGGTGGCCAGCAGCGAGTGCCCGCCCAGGTCGAAGAAGCCCGCCTCCACCCCCACCCGATCCACTCCCAGCACGTCCGCCCAGATCCCCGCCAGCACCTCCTCCGCCGCCGTGCGCGGCGCCACGTAGGCCGCGGTCTCCGGCTCCGGCGCGGGGAGGGCGCGCCGGTCCAGCTTGCCGCTGGGGGTGAGCGGGAGCCTGTCCATCGCCACGAACGCGCCCGGCACCGGGTGCGGGGGGAGCTGCGCGCGCAGGACCGCGCGCAGCTCGGCCGCGGCCGGGGGCTGCTCCCTGCCGGAGACGTGGTAGCCCACCAGCATCCGCTGCCCCGGACGGTCCTCGCGCACGGCGACCGCGGCGTCGCGCACGGCGGGGTGGCGGCGCAGCGCGGCTTCGACCTCGCCGGGCTCGATGCGAACGCCGCGCACCTTCACCTGCGCGTCCAGGCGGCCCAGGTACTCCAGCTCTCCCGAGGCCAGCCAGCGCGCCCGGTCGCCCGTGGCGTACAGCCGCGCACCCGACTCGCCCCCGAGCGCGTCCGGCACGAACCGGCTCGCCGTCTGCTCCGCCAGCCCGAGATAGCCCCGCGCCAGCACCCGCCCTCCCAGGTACAGCTCTCCCGGCACACCCACCGGCACCGGCTCGCCGCGCGGGTCCAGCACGTACGTCTTCCGCCCCGCCACCGCGCGCCCGATCGGCACGCTTCCGCCCCACGTGCCACCGCCCGTTGCCTCGTAGACCGTCGCCGTGACCACCGCCTCCGTGGGACCGTAGGCGTTCAGCAGCCGCGCCGCGCCTTCGCCCCCTTCCTCCCACGCCCGCACGGTCGGCGGGGCGAGCGCCTCCCCGCCCACGATCATCAGCCGCAGCGCCTGCTTCAGCGCGGCCACGGTGGCGCGCTCGCTCACCAGCTGCCCCCAGTACATGGGCGGCACGTTCGCCACCGTCACGCCCCGGCTCCCCACCTGCTCCGCGAACTCCGCCGGCGTCCACACCACCGGGTCCCGCAGCGCCACGGACGCCCCCGCCAGGAGCGGAGCCAGCGCCTGCTCCAGGAAGGGGTCGAAGCTCTGCGCCGCGAAGACCAGCACCCGGTCCGCGGGCGAGAGCCCGTACGTCCGCCCGACCTCCCGCAGGTGCGCCGCCGCGGCGCCGTGCGAAACCAGCACGCCCTTGGGCCGCCCGGTGGAGCCGGAGGTGTAGACGAGGTAGGCGGCGCTCTCCGGTGCGATGCAGGGAAGGGGCGGCAGCGCCTCGCTGCCGTCCGTGCCCTCCCCGTCCGGCTCCACCACCCGCAGGTTCGCGCCCGAGGGGAGCCGCCCACGCAGGTGCGCCTGCGCCAGCACCAGCTCCACCCCGGCGTCCTCCAGCAGCGAGGCGATGCGGGCCCGGGGGTGCTCCGGATCCAGGAGGAGACAGCACCCTCCCGCCCTGAACGTGCCCAGCAGGGCGGCCACCACGTCGGCGGAGTGCTCCATGAAGATGCCGACGACGCGCTCCGGGCCGGCCCCATGCCGACGCAGCACGTGCGCCAGCCGCCCGGCCCGCCGTTCGAGCCCCGCGTACGTCAGCGCCTCGTCCCGGGAAACGACGGCCACCGCGCCGGGGGTGCGCGCCGCCTGCTCCGCGAACAGGTCGTACACGCTCCCCTGCGGGATTTCCACGTCGGGGCCGTTCCACCCCTCCAGCACCTGCGTACGCTCGGCGCCCGAGAGGAGCGACACCTCCGCGGGCCGCCGGCCCGGATCGTCCGCCATGCTCTGCAGCAGGGCCTCCAGATGCCCCGCCATGCGCCCGGCCGTCGCGGCCTCGAAGAGCGCCGTGCGGTAGATCAGCTCCCCGGCCAGCCCGTCCCCGGTGTCCGCCAGCGCCAGCTCCAGCTCGAACTTCGCCGCCCCTGCTCCGGCCCCGAACGGCGCCTGCTCCACCTCGCCCAGGCGCAGCCCCTCGGCCGCCGCCGCGGCGCGGTTCAGCGCGAACGTGACCTGGAAGACGGGACTGTGCGTCAGGCTGCGCTCCGCGCCCAGCTCCTCCACCAGCCGCTCGAAGGGGAGCTCCTGGCGCGCGTACGCGCCCAGCGCGGTCTCGCGGGTCCGCCCCAGCAGCTCGCGCCAGGTGGGATCCCCGTCCAGGTCGGCGCGCAGGGCGAGCATGTTGACGAAGAAGCCGATCAGCCCCTCCGTCTCGGCCCGCGTGCGTCCCGCGATCGGGCTGCCCACGACCACGTCGTC
>JBEVLE010000826.1:0-4984 GCA_040509335.1 Longimicrobiaceae bacterium
CGATCAGCTCCACGCCGCGCTCCAGCAGCACGCCCACGCGGCTCTCCGGCCCCACGCCGAGACCGCCGAGGTGGCGCGCAAGTCGGTTGGCACGCGCGTCCAGCTGCGCGTACGTCAGCTCCACGTCGCCCCACACCAGCGCCGGAGCGTCGGGGCGGAGGGCGGCCTGCGCCTCGAACAGCTCGTGGATGCAGACACCGCGGGGCCACGGACGCGCCGTCCGGTTCCACGCCTCCACCACCTGCTCGCGCTCGGCCGCGCGCAGCAGCGACACCTCGGACACGCGCCGCCCCGACCCGGCCGACAGCGCTTCCAGCATGGCTTCCAGATGCCCGGCCATGCGCTCGATGGTCGCAGCCTCGAACAGCGACGCGCGGTAGGTCAGCGACCCCGCGAGCGCGTCCCCGCCGTCATCGAGAGACAGGGCCAGGTCGAACTTGGCGGCGCCCCCTCCGGCTCCGAACGGCTCGGCGGCCAGCTCGCCCAGCGCGAGCGCCTCGTTCGCGGCCGAGCGGTCCAGGGCGAACGTGACCTGGAAGACGGGCGCGTGCGCCAGGCTGCGCTCCGTGCCCAGCTCCTCCACCAGGCGCTCGAAGGGCAGCTCCTGGTGCTCGTACGCGCCGACCGCCGCCGCCCGGACCCGCCTCACCAGCTCCGTCCACGTGGGGTCGCCGCCCAGGTCGGCGCGCAGCGACAGCATGTTGACGAAGAAGCCGATCAGCCCCTCCACCTCGTGGCGGGTCCGCCCCGAGATCGGGCTGCCGACCACCACGTCCTCCTGCCCCGCGTAGCGGCCCAGCAGCGCCTGCCACCCGGCCAGCAGCGTCATGAACAGCGTGGCGCCCTCGCGCCGCGACAGCGTCCGCAGCCCTTCCGAAAGCTCGGGAGAAAGGGCGAAGCGGTGGCTCGCGGCGAGCGGGCTCTTCCCCGGGGCGCGCGGGTGATCCGTGGGGATCTCCAGCAGCGGGGGCGCGCCGCCCAGCGCTTCCTTCCAGAAACCGATCTGCTCCTCCAGCACCTCGCCGGCGAGCCAGGCGCGCTGCCAGACCGCGAAGTCCGCGTACTGCACCGGCAGATCGGGGAGATGCGCTTCCTCGCCGCGGCTGAAGGCGCCGTACAGCGCGGACACTTCGCGCACCAGCACGTCGATGCTCCAGCCGTCGCTGACCACGTGGTGCAGCGTGAAGAGCAGGACGTGGTCGTCCTCGCCCAGGCGCAGCAGCGTGCTCCGCAGCAGCGGGCCATGCGCCAGGTCGAACGGGCGCAGCGCCTCCTCGGAGGCCAGCCGCCCGGCCTCCGCCATGCGCTGCGCTTCCGGCAGGCCGCGCAGGTCCAGCTCCCTCGGCGCGACGGGCGCGGCCGGGTGGATGACCTGCACCGGCACGCCGCCCTGCTCGGAGAACGTGGTCCGCAGCGTCTCGTGCCGCGCCACCAGTGCGTCCAGGCTCGCCCGGAGCGCGGCCACGTCCAGCGCGCCCCGCAGCCGCAGCGCGAACGGCATGTTGTACGCGGCGCTCCCCGGCTCCAGCCGGTCCACCACCCACAGCCGCTGCTGCGCGAACGACAGCGGCAGCGGCCCCGTCCGCGGCACCCGCTCCATCGGCGGCGCTGTCATCGCGCCGGTGCCGCGCAGCTCGTCGATGCGCCCGGCCAGCCCGGCGACGGTGGGCGCCTCGAACAGCGCCCGCAGCGGCACCTCCACCCCGAAGGCCCGGCGCGCGCGGGAGACCACCTGCGTCGCCAGCAGCGAGTGGCCTCCCAGCTCGAAGAAGCCCTCCTCCACGCCCACCCGCTCCACCCCCAGCACTTCCGACCAGATCCCCGCCAGGACCTCCTCCGCGGGCGTCCGCGGCGCTACGTAGCGGTCCTCGCCCGCACCGAACTCCGGGGCGGGCAGCGCGCGCCGGTCCACCTTGCCGCTCACGCTCAGCGGCAGCTGCGCCAGCGTCACGAACGCCGCCGGCACCATGTACTCCGGCAGCCGGGACGCCAGGCCCGCCTTGAGGTCGTCGGCCGGGGGCTCCGCGCCGGCCTCCGGGACCACGTAGGCCACCAGGCGCTTCCGCCCGGGCACGTCCTCGCGCGCCACCACCACGGCCTCGCGCACGCCGGGGTGATCCAGCAGCGCCGCCTCGATCTCCCCCGTCTCGATGCGGAAGCCCCGCACCTTGATCTGCTGGTCCGTCCGGCCCAGGAACTCCAGCGCGCCGCCGGGGAGCCAGCGCGCCCGGTCGCCGGTGCGGTACATGCGCGCGCCGGCCTCCGTCGAGAACGGGTCGGGCACGAACGCGGCGGCCGTCCCCTCCGGGCGGCCCAGGTAGCCGCGCGCCAGCACCGGGCCGCCCAGGTGCAGCTCGCCGGCGACGCCCGCGGGGGCGAGGCCGCCCGCGGCGTCCAGCACGTACGCCGTCCGCTCGCCGAACGGCCCGCCGATGGGGACCACGGCGCCGGCGAAGGCGCCCGGGAAGCCGCCGGGGACCTCCCACGCGGTGGCGGTGACCACCGTTTCCGTGGGACCGTAGGCGTTCAGCAGCCGCGCGGGGGAGCCCGTGTTCTCCCGCCAGCGCAGCACCCCTTCCGCCGGGACCGCCTCGCCCCCCACGATCACCAGCCGCAGCCCGGCCGGGGCCGCGCCCGCGGACTCCTCGGCCGCCGCGAGCCAGTACGCCGGCGTCAGGTTGGCGACGGTGACGCCCAGCTCCGCGATCCGCGGCAGGAGCTCCGCCGGGCTCCAGAGCTCGGCGTCGCGCAGAACCAGCGCCGCGCCGGCGAACAGCGTGGGGAAGAGCTCGTCCAGCGCCACGTCGAACCCGGGCGACGCGAACGCCAGCACCCGGTCCGCCGGCTCCAGCGCCATGAACTCACGGAAGGCCAGGAAGTGCGCCGCCGCCGCCCGGTGCTCCACCGCCACGCCCTTGGGGCGGCCGGTGGAGCCGGACGTGTAGATGACGTACGCGACGTTGTCGGGGGACGGCGAGCGCGGAAGCGAGTCCACGGCGGCGTCGGGCTCCGGGGGGGGAGCCGCGTCCAGCGCGACGGCCCGCCCGCCGAACGAGCCGAACCGCTCCAGCAGCCCTTGCCGGGTCAGCAGCACCCGCGCGCCGGCGTCCTCCAGCATGTACGCCAGGCGCTCCGGCGGGTACGCGGGGTCCAGCGGGAGGTAGGCGCCGCCGGCGCGCATCACGCCCAGCGCGGCCGCGACCAGCTCCGGGCTCCACTCCAGGCAGACGCCCACCGGCGCCTCGGGCCCCACGCCGAGGTCGCGGAGCAGGGTGGCGAGCCGCGCGGTGCGGCGCTCCAGCTCGCCGTAGCTCAGCGCCTCCGCGCCGTGCAGGACGGCGGGCGCGTTCGGGGTGGCCGCGGCCTGGCGCTGGAACAGCTCGTGGAGGCACGGCTCCGCGGCAGGCGCGGCGGCGGAGGCAGCGCGGCCCGTGGCCAGGAGCTGCGCCCGCTCGGCGGGGGCGAGCAGCTCCACCTCGGCGGGGCGGCACTCCGGGTCCGCGGCCACGGCCTCCAGCAGGCGGCCCAGGTGCCCGACCATGCGCGCGATGGTCGAGGCGTCGAAGAGTGCCGGCACGTACAGGAGTGCTCCGCGCAGGCCCTCCTCGCCGTCGGCGAAGGACAGGTCCAGGTCGAACTTGGCGATGCTTTCCCCTTCGCCGAACGGCTCCAGCCCCAGCTCTCCCAGCTCCAGCCTGTCGCCGCCCCCGCCCGCGACGTGGGCGAGGGTGAACATCGCCTGGAAGACGGGCGTGTGCGTGAGGCTGCGCTCCACGCCCAGCTCCTCCACCAGGCGCTCGAAGGGGAGGTCCTGGTGGTCGTACGCGCCCAGCGTCTCTGCCCGCACCTGCCTCAGCAGCCCGCTCCAGGTGGGGGCCGCCAGGTGGGCACGCAGCGCCAGCGTGTTGACGAAGAAGCCGATCAGCCCCTCCGTCTCGCGCCGGCCGCGCCCCGCGACGGGGGTGCCCACCACCACGTCGTCCTGCCCCGCGTGGCGGCCCAGCAGCGCCTGCCAGCCGGCGAGCAGCGTCATGAACAGCGTCGCCCCCTCCCGCCGCGACAGCTCCCGCAGCCGCCGCGAAAGCTCGGGCGACAGGGTGAAGTGATGCGTCGCCGCGAGGGCGCTCTGCCCCGCCCTGCGCGGCCGGTCCGTGGGGATCTCCAGCAGCGGCGGAGCGCCGGCCAGGCGCTCCCGCCAGAAGCCGATCTGCGCTTCCAGCGTCTCGCCGCCGAGCCAGCTCCGCTGCCACACGGCGAAGTCGGCGTACTGCACCGGCAGATCGGGCAGACGCGGCTCCTCGCCGCGGCTGAAGGCGCCGTACAGGGCGGAGACCTCGCGCACCAGCACCTGCATGCTCCACCCGTCGCTGACGATGTGGTGCATGTTGAAGAGGAGCACGTGGTCCTCCTCGTCCACGCGCAGCAGCGTGCTCCGCAGCAGCGGGCCCCGCGCCAGGTCGAACGGCCGCAGCGCCTCGTCGGACGCCAGCCGCTCCGCCTCGGCCTCGCGATCCGCTTCCGGCAGGTCGCGCAGGTCCAGCTCCCGCAGCGCGACCGGCGCGGCCGGGTGGATGACCTGCACCGGCACGCCGCCCTGTTCGGAGAACGTGGTCCGCAGCGTCTCATGCCGCGCCACCAGCATGTCCAGGCTCGCCCGCAGCGCCGCCGTGTCCAGCTCACCGCTCAGCCGCAGCGCGAAGGGCATGTTGTAGGCGGCGCTCCCCGGCTCCAGCCGGTCCACCACCCACAGCCGCTGCTGCGCGAACGACAGCGGCAGCGGCCCCGTCCGCGGCACCCACTCCATCGGCGGCGCCGGAGAGGCGCCCGCGCCCCTCAGCACTTCGATGCGGCCGGCCAGCCGCGCGACCGTGGGCGCCTCGAACACCGTCCTCAGCGGCACCTCCACCCCGAACGCTTCCCGCGCCCGCGACGCCACCTGCGTCGCCAGCAGCGAGTGCCCGCCCAGCTCGAAGAAGTCCTCCTC
>JBEVLE010000827.1:0-15723 GCA_040509335.1 Longimicrobiaceae bacterium
AGCGTCCACGCGTCCTCCGCCCGGAAGCCGAACCACTCCCGCGTCGCGTCGAAGAGCCGCAGCACGTTGGCGTGCGTGACGACCACGCCCTTGGGACGCCCCGTGGAGCCCGAGGTGTAGATGACGTACGCGGCGGAGTCGGGGTCGACGGCGGGGCCCCCACCCGGCTCGCTCAGGCTCGCCACCCTCCCCCAATTCTGGGGGAGGGCTTCCTGACCCTCGATCTCCGACGTGTCGTGCTCCCCCTCTCCCCTTGTGGGAGAGGGGGCCGGGGGGTGATGGGTAGACCCACGCGCCGATCCCGCCCCCACACCGTCCGTTCTCCCCCTCCCCCCTTGCGGGGGAGGGGGCCGGGGGGAGGGGGGTCGCCGTCGCCGTTCACTCTCGCACTCCCGCACTTTCGCACTCCCGCACTTCCGTTCCGCCCGCGATCGAATACATTGCGACACGCCGGAGCGCTTTCCGCGTCCGGACCGGGCCGCCCCGCCGGCCGCGCCACCGCAACCCTCCACGAACGCGCGAAAAGCATGCAGCTCAGCATGGATCCCGCCCGCTGGTTGATCACCCCGCGCCCCAAGCCCGACGCAAAGGTGCGCCTCTTCTGCCTCCCCTTCGCGGGCGGCGCGGCATCCGCCTACCGGTCGTGGGGCGACCTGATGGGGGCGGAGGTGGAGGTCACCGCCGTGCAGCTCCCCGGGCGCGAGATGCGCCTCCGCGAGCCCGCGTACGACCGCGTGGAGCCGCTGGTGACCGCCCTCGCCGACGTGCTGGAGGCGGCGCCCGAGCGGCGGCCCTTCGCCGTGTTCGGGCACAGCATGGGGGCGCTCATCGCCTTCGAGCTGGTGCGCGAGCTGCGCCGCCGCGGGCGCCCGCTCCCGGTGGCGCTGGTGGCGTCCGGGCGCAACGCGCCGCACCTGCCCCCGCGCGACCCGCTCATGCACCCGCTCCCGCACGACGAGTTCGTGGACCGGCTGCGCCGCTTCGAGGGCACCCCCGAGGCGGTGCTGGAGCACCAGGAGCTGATGGAGATGCTCGTCCCGCTCCTGCGCGCCGACTTCGCCGTCAACGAGGCGTACACCCACCGGCCGGAGGCCACGCTCGACCTGCCGCTCCTCGCCATGGGCGGCGCCGACGACGTGGAGGCCACCCCCGACGGGATCGCCGAGTGGTCCGCCTACACCACCGGGCCGTTCGAGCTCAAGATCTACCCGGGCGGGCACTTCTTCCTCAACCACCTGGCGGCCGACGTCACGCGGGCCGTGCGCGCCGTGATCCGGTCCGCCATGGGGATTCCGGTCTGAGCTGCCGATACTTGTTCTGACTGGACTGCCGGGTTCGGGCGTGCCCCCGGCTGGCGCCGGGGTCGGGCTTCGGCTCCGTAAGCGAGCAAACAACGCTCGCTAACGGAGTCGAGCCCGCGCAAACAGCCGCGCGGTCTCGCCCCTTCGGGCCGTAATCCCTCACGCAACTGCTGGCCCGTTCTCAAGATCCAGCAGTTGCCCCCTCTCCCAGAATGGCGCTTCACGCTGCGCGTGAACCGGATGAAGGGAGAGGGTGGCGAGCCTCAAGCGAGCCGGGTGAGGGCCCTTCGGGCCGCGGCGAGGCGAGCGCGGAGCTATCGCGAGGACCGCTGCATGACGACGACGACCGACTGCGGAGCTTCCCGGTGAGCGGGAGCGCGGGGCTTTCCGCCGAGGACCTGGAGCTGATGGCGCTCCTGCTGGAGGAGGCGGGAATCGAGGACGCCGGGCCGGAGGTCATCCGGCCGCGGCCGCCCGGCGCGCGCGTGCCGCTCAGCTTCTCGCAGAAGCGGCTCTGGTTCCTGGAGCAGCTGGAGCCCGAGACGCGCATCTACAACGACGTGTTCGGGCGGCGGCTGCTGGGCGCGCTGGACGTGGCGGCGCTGGACGCGGCGCTGCACGGCGTGGTGCGGCGGCACGAGGCGCTGCGCACCGTGTTCGTGGAGGAGGCGGGCGAGCCGGTGCAGGTGGTGCTGGACGACCACCCCGTGCGCCTGGACGTCCGCGACCTGTCCGGCCTCCCCGAGGAGGAGCGCATGGCGGCGGTGCGCCGCATCGCCGACGAGGTCACCGCCGCGCCGTTCGACCTGGCGCGGGGGCCGCTGCTGCGCCCCACGCTGCTGCGCCTGGGCCGGGACGACCACGCGCTCCTCCTCCCCGTGCACCACATCGTCACCGACGGCTGGTCGCAGGGCGTCTTCTGGCGCGAGCTGCAGGCGCTGTACGACGCCGCGCGCGAGGGGCGCCCCTCGCCGCTCCCGCCGCCGACGCTGCAGTTCGGCGACTTCGCCGTGTGGCAGCAGGAGCACCTGGCCGGCGGCGCGCTGGAGCGGCAGCTCGCGTACTGGAAGGAGCGGCTCCGCGGCGCACCCGTCCTCCTCGCCCTCCCCACCGACCGCCCGCGGCCCGCCGAGCAGAGCTACCGCGGCGCCGCCTACGACTTTGCCGTCCCGGAAGACGCTTCCGCGCGGCTGGGCGCGCTCGCGCACGCCGCGGGCGCCACGCTCTTCATGGCGGCGCTCGCGGCCATGAGCGCGCTCCTGGGCCGCTACACCGGCGAGGACGACGTGGTCGTCGGCTCGCCCATCGCCAGCCGCACCCGGCCGGAGCTGGAGGACGTCGTCGGGCTCTTCGCCAACACGCTCGCCGTGCGCGTGGACCTGTCGGGCGACCCCACCTTCCGCGAGCTGCTCGGGCGCGTGCGCGACGCGGTCTTCGAGGACTTCGCCCACCAGGACCTCCCCTTCGAAAAGATCGTGGAGGAGCTGCGGGTCGAGCGCAGCCTCAGCTACAACCCCGTCTACCAGGTGCTCCTGGTCCACCAGAACGCGCCTCGCTCGCAGGCGAGCTTCACCGGGCTGGACGTGCACCCGCTGGGGCTGGAGCACCGCAAGTCCAAGCTGGACCTGGCGCTCACCCTGTTCGGGACCGAGCGCGGCATCCTCGGCGGGTGGGAGTACAGCACCGAGCTGTTCGACCGGGACACCGTCGTCCGCCTCACCGACCACTTCCTCGTCCTGCTCGCCGCGGTCGCGGAGGACCCCGACCGCAGGCTCTCGGAGCTGCCGCTGGTCCGCCCGGAGGAGCGCACCCGCGTGCTGCACGCGTGGAGCGCCGGCGGCGAAGCGGCGCCGTACACGGCGCCCGTGCACGCGCTCTTCCGGACGCAGGCGGCGCGCACGCCCGACGCCGTCGCCGTGGCCTCCGCCGACGGCGCGCTCACGTACCGGGAGCTGAGCCGCGCCGCCGGCCGGCTCGCGCACCACCTGCGGGCGCGCGGCGTGGGGCCGGAGTCGCGGGTGGGGATCTGCGTGGAGCGCTCGCCGGAGATGCTGGTGGCGCTCCTGGGCGTGCTGGGGGCGGGGGCGGCGTACGTCCCGCTGGACCCGCGCTCCCCGCGCGACCGCCTGGCGCTGATGCTGGAGGACGCCGGGATCTCCGTGCTGCTGACGCAGGAACGGCTCTTCGCCGGCCTTCCCGGGAGCGCCGCGGCGGACGCGGTGTTCCTGGACGCGGACCGCGCGGCGATCGAGGCGTGGCCGGACACGCCGCCGCAGGTGGAGGTGCACGCGGAGGGCGCGGCGTACGTCGTCTACACCTCGGGGTCCACCGGCCGGCCGCGTGGGGTGGTGGTGCCGCACGGGGCGCTCGCGGGGTTCGTGGCGGCGGCACGGGAAGCGTACGGCATCGGGCCGGAGGACCGCGTCCTCCAGTTCGCGTCCATCGCCTTCGACGCCAGCGCGGAGGAGATCTGGCCGGCGCTCCTCGCGGGGGCGCGCCTGGAGCTGCGCACCGAGGAGATGCTGGACTCCCCGCGCATCTTCCTGGACGCCTGCCGCGACCGGGGGATCACCGTGCTCGACCTGCCCACCGCGTACTGGCACGAGCTCGCGGCCGGGCTCGCCGACGGGGCCGGGCTGCCGGCCGGCGTGCGGCTGGTGATCATCGGCGGGGAGCGGGCGCTGCCGGAGCGGCTGCGCGCCTGGCGCGAGCGCTCCGGCGGGCGGGTGCGCCTGGTGAACACCTACGGCCCCACCGAGGCCACGGTGGTCGCCACCCTCGCCGACCTGGACGGCGGCGGGGGCGCGGGGGCCGGCTCCGGGCACGTCCCCATCGGGCGGCCGCTGGGGCACGCGCGCGCCTACGTGCTGGACGCGCGCGGCGAGCCGGCGCCCGTGGGGGTGCCGGGGGAACTGTACCTGGGCGGCGGCGGGCTCGCCCGCGGCTACCTGGGCGACCCGGCGCGCACGGCGGCGGCGTTCCTTCCGGACCCGTTCTCGGGCGGGGCGGGCGCGCGCCTGTACCGCACCGGGGACCGGGTGCGCTGGCGGGCGGACGGCACGCTGGAGTTCATCGGCCGGACCGACCACCAGGTCAAGATCCGCGGCTTCCGCGTGGAGCCCGGCGAGGTGGAGGCCGTGCTGGCGCGGCAGCCGGGGGTGGAGGACGCGGCCGTGGTGGCGCGGGAGGACGGCGCCGGGCAGCCGCGGCTGGTCGCCTACGTCGTGGCGGACCGCGCCGCACCGCCCACGGTCGCCGCGCTTCGCGCCGCCCTCGCGGCCGCGCTGCCGCCATACATGCTCCCCGCCGCCTGGGTGACGCTGGACGCGCTCCCCGTCACCCGCAACGGCAAGACCGACCGGCGCGCCCTCCCGGCGCCGGAGGCGGTCCCGGCGGAGCGCGAGCCCGGCGCGATCGCCCCGCGGAGCGGCGTGGAGCGCGCCGTCGCGGAAGCGTGGCGCGAAGTCCTGGAGATCGAGTCCGTGGGGCTGGACGACAACTTCTTCGACCTGGGCGGCCACTCGCTCCTCCTGGCCCGGCTGCGGAGCCGCCTACAGGGGCGGTTCCCGCGCGAGGTGTCCGTCGTGGTCCTGTTCCGCTACCCCACCGTGCGCTCCCTGGCCGAGTACCTGGGCGGGGGCGACGCCGCGGCACCCGTGGAGGCGCCCGCAGCGGAGGAGGTGGAGGGCCGCCGCGCCGCGCTGCGCCGCCGCCGCGACCTGAAGCGCGACGCCGGAGGGTAGCCGCCTCCCGTCCCCATCCGCCGGCTTCCACGCGGCGCCCCGGGCGAGCTCCCTCGCCCCGGGCGCCGCTCGTCCGTGCGGCCGGAGCGGACGGCGCGGCCTTGACGCGCCGCACGGCCAGTCCTAGAATGCGTCGTGAACTATGCGCACGACCTCCGCCCTTCGCCGGACCCTTCCCGCAACTCCGCCGCAGGCCAGGGTTTGTTCCCTGTCCCCGGCGCTCCCGTCCGGCTCGCCATCCCCCCGGGTTCAGCACCGCTCCAGCACAGCCGATCCTCAGTCGTGGCGCCGGGGTCCGCTCCGCGCGAAGCCCTGAACCCCGGTTGCTGAATGGACATCCCCACGATTCTCGAGGGCGCCGAGCCCGTGGCCGCGCCGGCCCGCATCGTCCTGGCGCCCGCGCCGGCACACCCCGCCGCCGGCGAGGAGCCGGAGTGGTGGAGCCCGCGGCTCGCGGGAGCGCCGCCGCTCCTCGACCTCCCCATCGACCGCCCGCGCCCCGCCGTCCGCACGTCGCGCACGGTCCGCGCCGAGGCCGCGCTCCCCGCGTCCCTCGCCGACCGGCTCCGCGCGTCGTCGTCGCTCCTGGAGGCGGTGCTGGGGGGCGCGGTCCTGCTCGCGGCGCGCTACTCGGGCGCGGAGGAGGTGGTCGTGGGGGTGGCGGCGCGAGGCCGGGTGCTGCCGGTGCGCGTGGACGTGTCGGGCGACCCGACGCTGGCGGAGGTCGCCGCGCGCGCGGGGCGGGCGGCGGAGCAGGCCGGTCCCCGCTCGTGCCCCGCCGGGGCGGGCGAGGCGCCGCCGCTCCAGGTGGTGCTCGACCCGGACGGAGCCTCCGTGGGCTGCGGGGCGGAGCTGGCGGTGGGGGTGGCGGAGCGCGGGGACGGACCCGTCCTGCGCGCGGCGGCCGCCGCGGACCTGTTCGACGCGTCCACGGCGGAGCGGATGCTGGGGCACGTGGCCGCGCTGCTGGGGGCGATGGCCGCCGACCCGGCGACGCCGGCCTGGGAGGCGGAAATGCTCGCGCCGGCCGAGCGCGAGGAGCTGCTCGCGCGCCACAGCGCGCGCGCCGGGGAGCGGGAAGCGCCCGCCACGCTGCACGGGCTGTTCGCCGCGCGCGCGGCGCTCGACCCGCGCGCCGTCGCCCTGGTGGCCGGGGGGGAGGAGATCCCGTACGGCGAGCTGGAGCGCCGGGCGAACCGCCTCGCGCACCACCTCCGCGCCCTGGGCGTGGGAGCGGAGGACGCGGTGGGCGTGTGCCTGGAGTGGGGGCCGGAGATGGTGGCCGCGCAGCTGGGGGTGCTCGCGGCGGGCGGCGTCCATCTCCCGCTGGACCCGGCGCTCCCGGCGGAGCGCCTGGCCATGATGGCGGCGGACGCGGGCGCGCGCGTGGTGGTGACGCGCGCCGGTCTCGCGGCGCACGCGCCCCGCGCGGAGCGCGTGGTGCTCGTGGACGCGGACGCCGCGCGGATCGCGGCCCGCCCGGACACCGCCCCGCAGGGCGGCGCCGGCCCGGACAACCTGGCGTACGTCATCTACACCTCCGGCTCCACCGGCCGCCCCAAGGGCGTGGCGGTGGAGCACCGGGCCGCGGCCGAGCACTTCCGCGTCTTCGCGCGCTTCCTGGAGCTGGCGCCCGGCGACCGCATGCTCCAGTTCGCCTCCCCCGGCTTCGACGTGGCGCTGGAGCAGGTCTTCAGCCCCCTGCTTTCGGGCGCGGCGATGGTGCTGCGCGGCCCGGAGCCGTGGCCCCCGGCGGAGTGGCCGGCGCGGGCCCGCGCGCTGGGCGTCACCGTCGCCAACCTGGCGCCCGCCTACTGGCAGGAGGTGGCGGAGGCGGCCGCGGGGAGCGAGTTCCCGGAGCTGCGCCTGATGCTGGTGGGCGCGGACGTGATGACCACCGCGGCGGTGCGGCGCTGGCGCGAGGCGGTGGCGACGCCGGCCCGCCTGGTCAACGGCTACGGCCCCACCGAGGCCGTGATCTGCGCCACGGTGTTCGACGTTCCCGCCGGCTTCGGCGCCGCGGGCGACGGGCCCACCGCGCCCATCGGGCGCTCGCTCCCGGGGCGCGCGGCGTACGTGCTGGACGCGCGCATGGGACCCGTCCCCACGGGTGTGGCGGGGGAGCTGTACCTGGGCGGACCGCTCCTCGCGCGCGGCTACCTGGGGCGGTCGGAGCGGACGGCCGGCGCGTTCGTCCCCGATCCCTTCGGCGGCGCCGCGGGGGGGCGGCTCTACCGCACCGGCGACCGCGTGCGCCGTCGCGCGGACGGCGCGCTGGAGTTCCTGGGCCGCGTGGACCACCAGGTCAAGGTCCGCGGCTTCCGGGTGGAGCCGGGCGAGGTCGAGGCCGCGCTCCGCGCCCACCCCGCGGTGCGCGAGGCGCTCGTGGTGCTCCGCGGGCACCGGGGCGAGGGGCTTCTCGTGGGCTACGTGGTGCCGGCGCGCGGCGAAGCGGCCCCGGGGCAGGGGGAGCTGCGCGCCTGGCTGGCCGGGCGCCTCCCGGAGGCCATGGTCCCCTCCGCGTTCGTGGTGCTGGACGCGCTCCCGCTCACCCCCAACGGCAAGACCGACCGCGCGGCGCTCCCGGCGCCGGACTTCGCCGCGGCGGGGACCGCGGTGGCGCGCACGCCCACGGAGGAGGTCCTGGCCGGGCTCTTCGCGGAGGTGCTGGGGCTGGAGCGCGCCGGCCCCGACGACGACTTCTTCGAGGCGGGCGGGCACTCGCTGCGGGCCACGCGGCTGGTCACCCGCGTGCGCGACGTGCTGGGCGCGGAGCTGCCGCTCCCG
Organism: Longimicrobiaceae bacterium; assembly: GCA_040509335.1. Lineage (GTDB taxonomy): Bacteria > Gemmatimonadota > Gemmatimonadetes > Longimicrobiales > Longimicrobiaceae > JAFAYN01. Next base: position 7,832 of record JBEVLE010000827.1, read on the forward strand.
GCGGTCTTCGAGGCGCCCACGGTGGCGGCGCTCGCGCGCCGCGTGGACGCCGCGCTGCGCGAGGGGGCCGGCACCCAGGCGCCCCCCATCCTCCCCGTCCCGCGCGACCCGGCGCACCCGCTCCCCCTTTCCTTCGCGCAGCAGCGGCTCTGGTTCCTGCACCGGCTGGACCCCTCGGGGCTGGGCTACAACGTGCCCTTTCCGCTGCGCCTGCGCGGCGCCGTGGACCCGGCGGCGCTCCGCCGCGCGCTGGACGAGCTGGTGCGGCGGCACGAGTCGCTGCGCACCGTGTTCGCCGCCGTGGACGGCCGCGCGGCGCAGGTCGTCCTCCCCCCGGTGCCCGCCGCCCTCCCGCAGGTGGAGCTGCGCGGCCTTCCGGCCGCGGCGCGCGAGCGCGAGCTGCGCCGCCTGTGCGAGGACACGGAGCGCCCCTTCGACCTGGAGCGCGGCCCCGTGCTGCGCGCCGTCCTGGTGCGGCTGGACGCGGACGACGCGGCGCTCCTGCTTTCCATGCACCACGTGGCGAGCGACGGGTGGAGCGTGGGCGTGCTGTTCCGCGAGCTGTCCGCGCTGTACGGCGCCTTCGCGCGCGGCGCATCGTCGCCGCTGGCGCCGCTCCCGGTGCAGTACGCCGACTTCGCCGTGTGGCAGCGGGAATGGCTCACGGGCGCCACGCTGGAGCGGCTGCTCGCCTGGTGGCGGACGCGCCTGGCGGGCGCCTCGCCGCGGGTGGAGCTGCCCACGGACCGCTCCCGCCCGGCGGTGCTCACCGGCCGTGGGGCGCTGCACTCGTTCCGGGTCGCGCCGGACGTCGTGCACGCGCTGCGCGCCCTGGCGCGCCGCGAGGGCGCGACGCTGTACATGGTGGCGCGCGCCGCCTTCGACGTGCTCCTGTCGCGCCGGGCGGGGCAGGAGGACCTGGTGGTGGGCTCGCCCATCGCCAACCGCACGCGCGCGGAAACGGAGGGGCTGATCGGCTTCTTCGTCAACACGCTGGCGCTGCGCAGCGACGTGTCGGGAGACCCGGAGTTCGGCGGCCTGCTGCGCCGGGTGCGGGGGGCCACGCTGGAGGCCTACGCGCACCAGGACTTCCCCTTCGAGCGGCTGGTGGAGGAGATCGCCCCCGAGCGCGGCCCCGGCCACACGCCGCTCTTCCAGGTGATGTTCGTCCTCCAGAACGCTTCCGCGGAACTGATGGACGCCGCCGGGACGGGGTTCGCCCCGCTGCACCCGGAGTCGCGGCTGGCGCAGTTCCAGGGGATCCGCACCGCTCTCTTCGACCTGGAGGCGGAGCTGACGGAGTCGGGCGAGGAGGTGATCGGCAGCTTCCGCTTCCGCACGGACCTGTTCGACGCCGCCACGGTGGAGCGCATGGCGTCGCACTACCTGGCGCTGCTGGAGGCGGTCGCGGCGGAGCCCGGCCGGCGGCTCTCCCACCTCCCCGCGCTCGGCCCCGGCGAGCGGCGGCTGCTCGCGGCCCTCGGCGCCGGCCCGGCCTCCGACGCCGACCCGGCGCCGGTGCACCTGCGCATCGCCGCGAACGCCGCGCTTGCGCCCCACGCGCCGGCCGTGCACTCCGACGGCGGATGGCTGACCCGCGCGGAGCTGGAGGCGCGTGCGGCGCGGCTCGCGGACCGCCTCTGCGCTGCGGGTGTCGCCCGGGGGACACGCGTGGGCGTGTGCGTCGATCGCGGTCCAGGCGTGCTGGTCGCGATGCTCGCCGTGTGGAAGGCCGGCGGCGTCTACCTCCCGCTCGACCCGTCGCACCCCGCCGAGCGCCTCGCCTTCCTCCTTGCCGACTCGGGCGCCGAGGTGGTGGTGTCGGACGCGGAGGCCGCGGCGGCCCTGCCGTCGTTCGGGGGGGAGATCATCGCGCTCGACGCCCCTCACCCCCCGGCCCCCTCTCCCACAAGGGGAGAGGGGGAGCACGGCAACGACACGCTACAGGCAGAAGGACAGGAAGCCCTCCCCCAGAATTGGGGGAGGGTGGCGAGCCTAAGCGAGCCGGGTGGGGGCCCCCGCGGACGCCAGCCGGGGGCACGCCCGGACCCGCCGTCGTCCCCCGGCGACCTCGCGTACCTGATCTACACCTCGGGCTCCACCGGCGCGCCCAAGGCCGTGATGGTCACGCACGGCCAGCTCGCCCACACGCTGGCCGGCGCCGTGGCGACGCTGGGCTTCGCGGCGGACGACCAGGCGGCGGCGCTCGCGTCGGTGGCGTTCGACATCGCGCTGCTGGAGCTGCTCGCTCCGCTGCTGGCGGGCGGGCGCGTGCGCGTGGTGCCGCGGGAGACCGTGCGCGACGTGGACGCGCTGCTGGACGCCGTGCGCGGCGCGACCGTGCTGCACGCCGTCCCCGCGCTGATGCGCCAGGTGGTGGAGCGGGCGCGTGGGGGCGCGGGGCTCCCGCGGCTGCGCACGCTGCTGGTGGGCGGCGACGCCGTGCCGCCGGACCTGCTGGAAGAGATGCGCGCGGCGTTTCCCGGGGCGCGCACGCACGTCCTGTACGGCCCCACCGAGGGCACCATCATCTGCGCGACGTACCCCGTCCCCGCCGCCGGACCGGTGGAAGGGCACCCGCTCGGGCGCCCGCTCCCCGGCGTGGAGCTGCGGGTGCTGGACGCGGGCGGCGAGGACGCGCCGCTGGGCGCCCCGGGCGAGCTGTGCATCTCCGGGGGCGGCGTGGCGCTGGGCTACCTGAATCGCCCGGAGCTGACGGCGGAGCGCTTCGCCGCGACGGACGGCGGGCGCGCGTACCGCACGGGCGACCGCGCCCGCTGGCGCGCGGACGGCGTGCTGGAGTTCCTGGGGCGCACGGACGAGCAGGTCAAGGTGCGCGGCTTCCGCATCGAGCCGGGCGAGGTGGAGGCGGCGCTCCGCGCGGAGGTTGGCGTGCGCGAGGCGGTGGTGGTCGCGCGCGAGGTCGCGCCCGGCGACCGGCGCCTGGTCGCCTACGTCGTCCCGGCCGCGGACGCGGCGGATGCGGACGAGGACACCGCGGCGGAGCAGGTGGCGGGGTGGGAGGCGGTGTTCGAAGCCACGTACGGCGAGGCCGGCTCCGCCCCCGACCCCACGCTCGACCTCACGGGGTGGAACAGCAGCTACACGGGCCGGCCCATCCCCGAGCCGGAGATGCGCGAGTGGGTGGAGCGCACCGTGGAGCGCGTCCTCGCGCTCCGGCCCCGGCGCGTGCTGGAGATCGGCTGCGGGACGGGGCTGCTCCTTTTCCGCGTCGCGCCGCACGTCCGCCACTACCACGGCACCGACTTTTCCCGCGCCGCCCTGGAGCTCGTGGCGCGGCACCTCGGGGAGCTGCCGCAGGTGCGGCTTTCCGCGCGCCCGGCGGACCGGCTGGAGGGGATGGAGGCGGAGCGGTTCGACACCGTGGTCGTCAACTCCGTGGCGCAGTACTTCCCCGGCGCCGACTACCTGCTGCGCGTGCTGGAGGGCGCCGCCGCGTGCGTCCGCCCCGGCGGGCGCGTCTTCGTGGGCGACGTGCGGAGCCTGCCGCTGCTGGGCGTCTTCCACGCCTCCGTGGAGCTGTTCCGCGCCCCCGGCGACCTGCCGGCGGCGCGCCTCCGCGAGCGCGTGCGCCGCGGCATGGCCGAGGAGCAGGAGCTGCTGCTGGACCCGGCGTTCTTCGAGGCGCTGCGAGAACGCATCCCCCGCGTGGGACGGGTGGAGGTGCAGGTCAAGCGCGGCGGCCACGACAACGAGGTGTCCCGCTTCCGCTACGACGTGGTCCTCCACCTGGACGTCGCGGCGCCCGTCGTGGCGGAGGCCCGCGAGTGGGGCGGGGAGGACCCGGACGCGCTCCGCCGCCTGCTCGCGGAATCGCCGGACCGGCCGCTCGCGCTGCTCGGCGTCCCGGACGCGCGGACCCGGGAGCACGTCCGCGCGCAGGAGCTGATCGCCGTTGCGGGCGACTCCGCCACGGCGGGCGAGCTGCGGGAGATGCTGTCGGCGGACGGGGGGCGGGGGATGGAGCCGGAGGCGCTGTTCGCGCTGGCGGACGAGACGGGCCGGGCGGTGGAGGTGCGGCCGGGCGCCCCGGGCGAGCTGGACGTGCTCGTCCACGCCCCCGGACGGACGGACGCCGCGCTCCCCGCGCGGACGGCGGAGGCGCTGCCCCCGGAGGCGTACGCCGGCGACCCCCGGTGGGGCCGCCGCATGCGGGCCTTGGTCCCCGCGCTGCGGGCGGGGCTGCGCGAGCGGCTGCCGGAGTACATGGTGCCCGGCGCCTTCGTGGTGCTGGAAAGCTTCCCGCTCACCGCCAACGGCAAGGTGGACCGCGCCGCCCTCCCCGACGCCGACGGGTCCGGCGGCGCCCGCGGCTACGTTCCCCCGCGCACCCCGCTGGAGGAGCGATTGGCGGCGATCTGGGCGGAGGTCCTGGGCGTGGAGCGCGTGGGCGCCGACGACGGGTTCTTCGACCTGGGCGGGCACTCGCTGATGGCCACGCGCGTGGTCGCCCGCGTCCGCGAGGAGCTGCGCGTGGAGCTGCCGCTGCGGGCTCTGTTCGAGGCGCCCACGGTGGCGCGGCTGGCGCCCCGCGTGGAAGCGCTGCAGGGAGCGAGCGAGGGGGTGCAGGCCCCGCCCCTGGTCCCCGTCCCGCGCGACCGGCCCATCCCCCTCTCGTTCGCCCAGCAGCGCCTGTGGTTCGTGGAGCAGATGGAGGCCGGGAGCGCGCTGTACAACGTCCCCTTTCCGCTGCGCCTGCGCGGCCCGCTGGACCCCGGCGCGCTGCGCCGGTCGCTTGCGGCGCTGGTGGAGCGCCACGAGCCGCTGCGCACCGTCGTCGGCGAGGTGGACGGCGAGGCGGTGCAGACCATCCGCCCCGCGCGCGGCGTCCCCCTCCCGGTGCTCGACCTGTCCGCGCTCCCCCCCGCGGCGCGCGAGGCCGAGGCGGCGCGGCTGGTGGACGAGGACGCGCTGCGCCCCTTCGACCTGGCGCGGGGGCCGCTGCTGCGCGCCGCGTTCGCGCGCCTCGCCCCGGACGACGCGCTCCTCCTGCTGAGCCTGCACCACGTGGTCAGCGACGGCTGGAGCCGCGGCGTGTTCACCCGCGAGCTGTCCGCGCTGTACGGCGCCGCGGCGGCGGGCCGGCCGTCGCCGCTGGCGCCGCTCCCGGTGCAGTACGCCGACTTCGCCGTGTGGCAGCGCGCCTGGCTGGCAGCGGGGACGCTGGAGCGGCAGCTCGCCTGGTGGCGGGAGCGCCTCGCCGGGGCGCCGCCGCTGCTGGAGCTCCCCACGGACCGCCCCCGCTCCCCGGTGCGCGGCGCCCGCGGGGGGACGCGCCGCACCGAGCTGTCCGCCGCGACCTCCCGGGCGCTCCGCGACCTGGCCCGCCGCGAGGGGGCGACGCCGTTCATGGCCTTTCTGGCTGGGTGGGCGCTGCTGCTGGCCCGCTGGTCCGGCCAGGACGACGTGGTCGTGGGCACGCCCACGGCGGGGCGCACGCACGAGGCGCTGGAGGGGATGATCGGGATGTTCGTCAACACCCTCCCGCTCCGCGTGGACCTGTCGGACGACCCGTCCTTTCGCGGGCTTTTGGCGCGCGCCCGCGAAACGGCGCTGGGCGGCTTCGCGCACCAGGACGTTCCCTTCGAGCGGCTGGTGGAGGAGCTGGGCGTGGAGCGCTCCCTCACCCACGCCCCGCTGGTGCAGGCGATGCTTTCCCTTCCCAACGTGGAGGTGGATGCGCTGCGCCTGGGCGCCGTGGAGGCCGAGCTGGTGCAGCCGCGCGTGCTCACCGCGCGGCACGACCTGATCCTGGCGCTGGAGGACGAGACGGAGCGGGTCGCCGCCGCGGTCACGTACCGCGCCGACCTGTTCGACGACGCCACCGCCGAGCGGATGCTGGAGCAGCTCGGCGTGCTGCTCGACGCCGTCGCCGCGGACCCCGGCCGCCGCATCTCAGCGCTCCCGCTGCTCACCGCGGCGGAGCGCGAGCGCGTCCTGGTGGAGTGGAACGCGACCGACGCCCCCTTCCCGGACGGCGTCTGCCTGCACGAGCTGGTGGAGGCGCAGGCCCGCCGCGCGCCCGGCGCGCCGGCGCTCGCGCACGGCGGCCGCACGCTCACCTACGCCGAGCTGGACCGGGCCGCCGACCGCCTCGCCCGCGGGCTCCGCGTCCGCGGCGTCGTCCCCGAGACCCGCGTGGCGCTCCTGCTGGAGCCGTCGCCCGCCATGGTCGTCGCGCTGCTCGCCGTCCTCAAGGCCGGCGGCGCCTACGTCCCCCTGGACACCGGAAATCCCCCGGAGCGGCTGCGCTGGGTGCTCGCCGACTCGGGCGCGCGGCTGGTACTGACGCAGGCGGAGCTCGCGGACCTGCTGCCGCGTGGCGCGGCGGAGCTGGTGGTGCTGGACGGCGCCGGGAACGAGGTGGAGCACGAAGACCCCGACGCACGGGAAGCCCTCCCCCAGAATTGGGGGAGGGTGGCGGCTCTAAGGCCGCCGGGTGGGGGCGATCCCGCGGACGCCAGCGGAGCGTCCGCCGACCCCGAGAACCTCGCCTACGTCATCTACACCTCGGGCTCCACCGGCCACCCCAAGGGCGTGCTCGTCGCTCACCGCGGCGTCTGCAATTCCACGGCGGCGTTCGTCCGCGCGTACGGGATCGGCTCGGGATCGCGGGTGCTGCTCTTCGCGCCGCTGCACTTCGACGCGGCGGTGCTGGACGTGTTCACCGCGCTCTGCTCCGGCGCCACGCTGGTGCTTGCCTCGCGCGAGGAGCTGATGCCGGGCGAGGGGCTGGTCGCGCTGCTTGCCCGGGAGCGCGTCACGCACCTCAAGATCGCCCCCGCCGCGCTCGCGGTGACGCCGCCGGCCGCGCTCCCGCAGCTGGAGGCGGTGATCGTGGGCGGCGAGTCGTGCGGCGCCGAGCTCGTGGCGCGCTGGGCGCCCGGGCGGCGCTTCTACAACGGCTACGGCGCCACCGAGCACAGCGTGAGGTGCACGGTCATGCCGTGCACCGACGCGACGCGGCCGCCGCCGGTGGGGCGTCCCGTCGCCAACGCGCGCCTGTACGTGCTGGACGCGCGGCTGGAGCCCGTCCTGGTAGGCGTGCCCGGGGAGGTGTACATGGCCGGCCTGCAGGTGGCGCGGGGATACCTGGGCCGGCCGGAGCTCACGGCGGAGCGCTTCGTCCCCGACCCGTTCCGGGGCGTTCCGGGCGCGAGGATGTACCGGTCCGGCGACCGGGGGCGCTGGCTTCCGGACGGGGTGCTGGAGTTCGTGGGGCGGACGGACTTCCAGGTCAAGGTGCGCGGCTTCCGCATCGAGCCGGGGGAGGTGGAGGCCGCGCTGCTGGAGCACCCCGCGCTGGCGGAGGCCGTGGTGGTGGCGCGCGGCCAGGCCGCGGAGGAGCGGCACCTGGTGGCCTACGTGGCGCCGCGCCGGGGCCTCGCGGCCCCGGCCGCCGCCGAGCTGCGGGAGCACCTGCGGGCGCGTCTCCCGGAGTACATGGTCCCCTCGGCGGTGGTGGCGCTGGCAACGCTTCCCCTGACTCCCGCCGGCAAGGTGGACCGCCGCGCGCTCCCCGCCCCGGCGGCCGCGGATCCCGGCGAGGGCCGCGTCGCCCCGCGCACCCCAGCGGAGGAATTGCTGGCCGCCATCTGGGCCGACGCGCTGGGCGTGGACTCGGTGGGCGCGCACGACGACTTCTTCGCGCTGGGCGGACACTCGCTCGCGGCCACCGTCGTCGCCGCGCGGGCGCGCCGCGCGTTCGGGTTGGAGCTGCCGCTGCGCGCCGTCTTCGAGGCGCCCACCGTCGCCGGCCTGGCGGAGCGCGTCCAGGCGCTGATCGCAGACGGCGGCGGCGAGCGGGTCCCGCCCCCGGCGCGCGTCCCGCGCACCGGGCCGGTCCCGCTGTCGTTCGCGCAGCAGCGGCT
>JBEVLE010000828.1:0-4596 GCA_040509335.1 Longimicrobiaceae bacterium
TCGAGGGTCAGGAAGCCCTCCCCCAGAATTGGGGGAGGGTGGCGAGCCTAAGCGAGCCGGGTGGGGGCGCTGTCGCCGACGCCCACGGGGCGTCCGCCGAGCAGGTTGCAGTTCTCCCCTCCCCCCTTGCGGGGGAGGGGCCGGGGGAGGGGGGTCCAGCCGTCACCCCGATCCCCATCGACCCCGACAACCTGGCGTACGTCATCTACACCTCCGGCTCCACCGGCACCCCAAAGGGCGTGCTGGCGACCCACCGCGGCCTCGCCAACTACCTGGCCTGGTTCGACCGCGAGGTGCTGGGCCCGGACGGCTTCGCGCTGCCGCTGGTCTCGCGGCTCGGCTTCGACGCGCACGTGCGGCAGCTGTTCCCGCCGCTGCTGCGCGGCGAGCCCGTGTGGGTGCTCCCCGAGGAGACGGCCGCCGACCCCGCGGCGCTGCTGGCCGCGCTGGCGGAGCGCAGGCGGGTGTCGTTCGGCGGGGTGCCGGCGCTGTGGAGCGCCATGCTGGAGCGGGTGCGCTCCGGCGAGGCGCCGAAGCCGGCGGGACTGGCGGCGGTGCTGCTGGGCGGGGAGGCGCTCTCGCCCGAGCTGGTGGAGCGGACGCGGGAGCTTTTCCCGGGCGCGGCGGTGTGGAACCACTACGGGCCCACCGAGGCCACGGTCAACACCACGGTGGCGCGGGTGGACGGGGCGGAGCGCATCGGGATCGGGCGGCCGATCGCCAACGTGCGCGTGTACCTGCTGGACCGGCGCGGCGAGCCGGTGCCGGTGGGGGTGGCGGGGGAGCTGTACGTGGGCGGCGCCGGGGTGGCGCGCGGCTACCTGGGGCGGCCGGCATTGACGGCCGAGAAGTTCCTTCCGGACCCGTTCGCGGACGAGGCGGGCGCGCGGATGTACCGCTCGGGCGACCGGGTGCGGTGGCTGGCGTCGGGGGAGCTGGACTACGTGGGGCGGACCGACGAGCAGGTCAAGGTGCGCGGCTTCCGCATCGAGCCCGGCGAGATCGAGGCGCAGATCGCCGCCCACCCGGCGGTCCGCGAAGCCCTCGTGGTGGTCCGCGAGGACGTGCCGGGCGAGAAGCGTCTCGTCGGCTACCTCGTCCCGTCCGGCGACGGCGTCCCGGCGGCGGAGCTCAGGGAGCACCTGTCGGCGCGGCTGCCGGAGTACATGGTGCCGTCCGCGCTGGTGGTGATGGACAGCTTTCCGCTCACCCACAACGGCAAGGTGGACCGCAGGGCGCTCCCCGCGCCGGAAAGCGCAGACGCGGCGGAGCACGTCGCGCCGCGCACCCCCACGGAGGAGATCCTCGCCGGCATCTGGGCGGACGTGCTGCGTCGCGAGCGGGTGGGCGCCACGGACGACTTCTTCGCGCTGGGCGGCCACTCGCTCATGGCGACGCGGGTGATTGCCCGGGCGCGCGAGGCGTTCGGGGTGGAGGTGCCGCTGCGCACGATCTTCGAGGCGCCCACCGTGGCCGCCCTGGGCGCGCGGGTGGACGACCTGCTCCGCGGCCGGGCGGGGGAGAGGCAGGGCGCCGGGCGCATCCTCCCGCGCCGCACGGACGGGCCGGTGCCGCTGTCGTTCGCGCAGCAGCGGCTGTGGTTCATCCAGCAGCTGGACCCGGCGAGCAGCGCCTACAACATGCCGTACCCGCTGCGGCTGATGGGCGCGCTGGACGTGCCCGCCATGCGCCGGTCGCTGACCGAGCTGGTGCGGCGGCACGAGTCGCTGCGCACCGTGTTCGCGGCCACCGCGGGCGAGCCGGTGCAGGTCGTCCTCCCCCCGGGCCCCGCGCGGCTCCCGGTGGCGGACCTGTCCGGGCTCCCCGGCGGCGCGCGCGAGGCGGAGGCGCGGCGGCTGGCGGCGGAGGAGTCGGCGCGCCCCTTCGACCTGGCGCGCGGCCCCCTGATGCGCGCCACGGCGCTCCGCCTGGCCGACGGCGACTGGGGCGTGGTCTTCAACCTGCACCACATCGTCAGCGACGGCTGGTCCACCGGGGTGCTGACGCGCGAGGTGTCCGCGCTGTACGGCGCCCTGTCGCGCGGGCTGCCGTCGCCGCTGGCCCCGCTCCCGGTGCAGTACCCGGACTACGCGCTGTGGCAGCGGGAGCGCATCTCCGGCGACGAGCTGGAGGCCCAGCTCGGCTTCTGGCGCGACGCGCTGGAGGGCGCCCCGCCGCTGCTGGAGCTCCCGACCGACCGGCCCCGCGCCGCGGTCCCCGGCGCGCGCGCCGGCGTGGTGCCGTTCGCGGTGGAGCCGGCGGTCGCGGCGGCGCTGCGCGAGCTGGGGCTGCGCGAGGGCACCACGCCGTTCATCACGCTGCTGGCCGCCTTCCAGGCGCTGCTGGCGCGCTGGAGCGGCCAGGACGACGTGAGCGTGGGGACGCCGGTCGCCGGCCGCGACCGCGTGGAAACGGAGGGGCTGATCGGGTTCTTCGTCAACACGCTGGTGCTGCGCGCCGACCTGTCGGACGACCCCGCCTTCCGCGCGCTCCTGGGCCGCGTGCGCGAGGCGACGCTGGCGGCGTACGCCCACCAGGAAGTGCCCTTCGAGAAGCTGGTGGAGGAGCTGCGCGTGGAGCGCAGCCTGCTGCACACCCCGCTCTTCCAGGTGATGTTCTCGCTCCAGAACATGGACCGGGGCGAGCTGAGGATGGGCGACCTGGAGGTGGGCGGGCTGGGCCGCGGCGAGGACGTGGCCAAGTTCGACCTGAGCGTGACGCTGGCCGAGGACGACGGCCACCTCCGCGGCTCCTTCGCGTACCGCGCGGACCTGTTCGACCGGGCCACCATGGAGCGCATGGCGGACCACTTCGGCCGGCTGCTGGAGGCCGTCGCCGCGCGCCCGGAGCTGCGCCTGTCGGCGGTGGAGCTCCTGGGCGGCGCCGAGCGCGCCCGGGTCCTGGACGGGTGGAGCCGCTCCGGCGACGCGTCCGCGGACTCCGGGACCTGCGTGCACGAACTGTTCGCCGCGCAGGCGGCGCGCACCCCCGGCGCCGTGGCGCTGGCCGCCGGGGAGGAGCGGGTGACGTACGCGGAGCTGGACGCCCGCTCCGCCGCCCTGGCGCACGCCCTCGCCCGCCGCGGCGTGGGGCCCGACGTGCGGGTGGGGGTGTGCGTGGAGCGCTCGCCGGAGATGGTCGTCGCGCTGCTGGCGGTGCTCCGGGCCGGCGGCGCCTACCTCCCGCTCGATCCCGCCTACCCCGCCGCCCGCCTCGCCGACATGCTCGCCGACGCGGGCGCGCCGCTGCTCCTCACCCAGCCGCACCTGCGGGAGGCGGTGCCGGACTTCGGGGGAGAGGTCGTGATGGTGGACGGCGAGCACGAGCCCTCCGCGGACGCGGACGCGCTCCCGCTCCCGCCGTCTCCCGAGAACCTCGCCTGCGTCATCTACACCTCCGGCTCCACGGGACGCCCCAAGGGCACAGGGGTGCCGCACCGCGCCATCCCCGGCTTCTTCCGGGGCGTGGAGTACGCGCGCTGGGACGCCGGGACCGTGTCGCTCCAGCACTCCTCCGTGTCGTGGGACGCGCTGACGCTGGAGCTGTGGCCGGCGCTGCTTTCCGGGGGCACCTGCGTGCTGTACCCGGGCCGCACCCCGGAGCCGGCCGTGCTCGCCGAGCAGGTGCGCGCGCACGGAGTGAACACGCTGTGGCTCACCTCGGCGTACTTCAACCTGGTGGTCGACGCCTTCCCGGAGGTCCTCGCCGGGGTGGAGCAGGTGATGACCGGCGGCGAGACGGTGTCCGTGCCGCACGCGCGGCGCGCCCTGGAGCTGTACCCGGAATTGCGGCTGGTCAACGGCTACGGGCCCAGCGAGACCACCGTCTTCGCCGCCTGCTTCCCGGTGCCGGCCGGCTTCGACGGGCCCGCGCTGCCGCTGGGGAGGCCGGTCGGCGACCGGCGCGTGTACCTGCTCGACCCGGGCTTCGGCGCGACCCCGCAGGGCGCGCGCGGCGAGCTGTGCATCGGCGGGCCGGCGGTGGCGCGCGGCTACCTGGGCCGCCCGGCATTGACCGCCGAGCGCTTCGTCCCCGACCCGTTCCCGGGCGAGCCGGGCGCGCGCCTGTACCGCTCGGGCGACCTCGCGCGCTGGCGCCCGGACGGGCTGCTGGAGCTCGCCGGCCGGACCGACTTCCAGGCCAAGATCCGCGGCTTCCGCGTGGAGCCCGGCGAGGTGGAGGCCCGGCTCGCCGCGCACCCGGCGGTGCGCGAGGCCGTGGTGCTCGTCCGCGAGGACGTGCCCGGGGAAAAGCGGCTCGTGGGCTACGTCGCCGCGGACGGCGGGGCGGTTGCCCCGGCGGAGCTCAGGGAGCACCTGGCCGCCCGGCTGCCGGAGTACCTGGTGCCGTCCGCGCTGGTGGTGCTGGACGGCTTTCCGCTCACCCCCAACGGCAAGGTGGACCGCCGGGCGCTCCCCGCTCCGGACGGCGCCGACGCGGCGGAGCACGTGGCGCCGCGGACGCCCACGGAAGAGATCCTGGCGGGGATCTGGGCGGACGTGCTGCGCCGGGAGCGGGTGGGGGTGACGGAGGACTTCTTCGCCCTCGGCGGGCACTCGCTGCTGGCGACGCAGGTGGTCTCGCGCGCGGCCGCCT
>JBEVLE010000829.1:0-14178 GCA_040509335.1 Longimicrobiaceae bacterium
GGGCGCGCGCCCCGCGGTGCAGGGCGCCGCGCGCGGGGTCCGGCTCGAGCGTTTCGGCGGGCGGGTCCGCGGCGCCGGGGCCAGCCCCCAGCCGCTCCAGCGCCACCAGCGCGGCGCCCCGGCTGGTCGCCTCGCGCTCCGCGGCCAGCGCCACCCGGCGCCCCAGGGCGTCGGCCAGGATCCGCCTCCACGCGGGCGACGCATGCATCGCGCCCCCGCTGGCGACCACCTCGTCGCAGGGGCCCAGCGCGCCCTCCAGCGCGTCCAGCGCCGCGCCGATGCGGTAGGCGCACCCCTCCATCCAGGCGCGCAGCACCTCCGCCGGGCGGGTGGCCTGGGTGATCCCCAGCACGGAGGCGCCGGCCCACTGCTCCCAGCCGGGGCCGCGCTCGCCCAGCAGCGCGGGGAGCACCGTCAGCCCGTGCGCGTCCGGCTCCATCGCCGCCACCTCGGCCTCGGCGGCGTCGGGCGCGGGGAGCTGGAAGCGCTGCCGCAGCCAGGCCACGCCGCTGCCGCCGCTGGACAGGGCGCGCCCCATCACCAGCCGGCGCCCGTCCAGCCGGTAGCACCACAGGCTGGCGGGGATGGCGACGGGCTCGCCCTCCCACAGCGCGCGCACCGCCGCCGAGGTGCCCACCGTGACGGCCGGACGGCGCGTCCCCACCGCGCCGCTCCCCAGGTTGGCGCAGGCGCCGTCCCCCAGCGGCGGGACCCAGGGCACCCCGCGCAGCCCGGGCCAGCGCCGCGCCCACTCCGGGCGGAGCGCCGGGGCCGGGGCGTCCGCGTCCACCAGCGGGGAGAGCGCGGCCTCCGGGACCCCCACCGCCGCCAGCATCTCCGCGTCCCAGGCGCCCCGGCGCAGCTCCAGCAGCCCCGTTCCCGAGGCCATGGAGAGCGAGCAGCGCCGCACGCCGAAGAGACGCGTCTCCAGGTACTCTCCGAACGACATCCAGGCGGCGACGCGCGGGAAGGTATCAGCCGCGGCTCCGCGGAGCCAGAGAAGCCGGGCGGCCGGGTAGCTCGGGTGCAGGAAGCACCCCGTGCGCGCGTGCGCCGCCGCGGCGTCCACCCGCTCGCGCAGCCGCAGCGCCGCGTCCGAGGCGCGCATGTCGCCCCAGCCGTACACCGGGGTCAGCGGCGCGCCGTCGGCGCCCACGCCCAGCAGCGAGTGCCAGAAGGTGGCCGCCGCCACCGCCGCCACCTGCATCCCCGCCGCCCGCAGCCCGGTGAGCGCGGCGTCCACCGTCCTTGCCACCCGGGCCACCAGCGCGTCCGCGTCCGTCTGCATCCCCCCGTCCGGCGTGACCGTCCACGCGTACGCGTCGCTCGCGGTGGGGACGGAGGCGAGCGCGCGCCCGTCCATCCCGTACGCCCGCGCGCGCGCGGAGGAGCTCCCCACGTCCAGCGCGAGCACGCAGGGTCCTGCTCGGGAACGGGGCGCGGCCAGGGGCATGGGGGCCGGGGAAAGAAGGGGATCGCGGGGATCAATCTACGGGGCGGCCGGCCGCCGTCCAGCGGCGGCCCGAAGGCGAAGGGGGGCGCCCCGGAAAACCGGAGCGCCCCCGCACCCGCCCGTACCGACCGAGGCCGGCTACAGCCGGTCGTCGCGGCGCTCGTCGCGCAGCCGGTCGTCCTCGCCGCGCGTGTCGGAGTGCAGCGGCGCGGCGCCGCCCGTCGACGAGCTCCCGCGCAGCAGCGGGTCCTCGCTCAGCGACGAGTCCCCGCGAAGCGACGGATCTCCACCCAGCGGCGAGTCCCCGCGCAGCGACGGGTCGCTGTTCAGCGACGTCCCCGAGTGCAGCGGCGAATCCCCACGCAGGGACGAGTCGGTGTCCAGGGACGAGCCGGAGCGCATCGACGAGCCGGCGTTCAGCGACGAATCGGAGCGCATGGACGAGCCGGTGTCCAGCGACGAGTCGCTGCCGCTCGCCGCGCCGCCCAGCCGCTGCTCGCCGAGGCTCCGGTCCGTCCCGGAGAGCGGCGGCGGGGACTCGCTGCTGTCGAGAGTGCGGCGCGCGCCGTAGAAGCGGTTGTCGTCGTACAGGTCGTGCGAGTAGAAGTCGGTGTCGCGGGTGGTCTCCGTGCTTTCCGTGGAGGCCAGCCCCGAGGCGCCCGCCGTGGCGGCGGTGCCGCCGGCGGTGTAGCCCGCGTCGAAGCGGCTGCGGACGCTGCTCTCGAAGTCGCGGGTGATGGGCCCGTGCGTGTACTCCGGGAGCCCGACCACGTCGCTGCTCGCCAGCTGGTCCACGATCACGCGGTCGCTGCCCTCGTCCAGGCGGGCGTAGCCGATGGGGATGAGCACGTGCCGGTCGGAGGCGTCGGTCGCCCCGGCCACCAGGTCGTTGTCCACGTCCACGTCCAGGTAGCGCACCTTCATCGCCGCGGTGTCCACCAGGAGCTGGTCCACCTCGCCGATCTTGCGCCCGTCCGAAGCGACCACCTCCCATCCGCGCACGTCGGGATCGCCTTCGGCCACCTTGTAGTCGTCGAGCTGGTCGAGCGGGACCACGCGGTCGAGATCGTCGTTCATCATGGAAGCCTCCCTGAGGTTCGGTTTCGCAAGTTCGGCAGAGATCGGGATTTACAGCAACCCCACCCCCTCCGCCGCGGGGTTTAAGGGCTTATGCAACCATCGTTCCAGGGGGGAAACAGAACCGGGCGCAGATCCATCTGCGCCCGGTCCGCCACGCTCCCCCACCCCTCACCCCGTCACTGGCTGGGCGTCGCGGGCGTCTCCACCGTGGTCTGCTCCACCACCACCGTCTCGTCGTCGTCGCCGTTGAACATGCTGGCGAGCAGCCAGATCAGGAGCGCGAGCACGAGCAGGCCGAGGATCCACGGCAAGATGCTCCGCTGCTTGCGCTCTACGTTGATGTCCGCCATGACCCTTCTCCTTGGCTTGGGTATGCGCCCACAGCCCGCGCCCGCTCGTGCCCGAGCCGCGGTGCCGAAAGGCCGGCGGGCCGGACCCGGTGTCCGCCGCCCGCGGGCCGCCGGAATTGCAAGGACCGCGCCCCCTCCGCCGCGCCGGGCGGTCCCGCTCTTGCCGGGCGGCGTGGGGCGCCGCGCGGAGCACGTCCTCCGCGCCCGGGGACACACGAGCGAGGAGGCGGGGATGGAGCGGTGGCCGAGGCGGCTGGGCTTCGCGGTGAAGGTGACGGGGCGGCCCGACCTGAAAAGCAACGACGCGCGCAAGTGGCAGTCGGGGCCCCACCTGCGCGTCTCCATCGGGTACCTGCGCGCCATCCTGGACTACCTGGAGGAGATCGACGTGCGGATGTACCGCATCTCCTCCGACTTCGCGCCGTACGCCACCCACCCGGAGATGCCGCAGTTCCACGGGCAGGTGCGCGAGTGCGCTGCGGAGCTGGCGGAGGTGGGGCGGATCGCGCGGGAGCGGGGGATCCGCCTGTCCATGCACCCCTCGCAGTACGTGCTGCTGAGCGCCGTGAACCCGGAGATCACCGCCAAGGGGATCGCGGACGTGGACTCGCAGGCGGCGCTGCTGGACGCCATGGAGCAGGGGCCGGAGGCGGTGGTGGTCCTGCACCTGGGCGGCGCCTACGGCGACAAGGACGCGGCCATGGCCCGCTTCGTGGAAAGCTGGCCGCGCCTGTCGGAGGGGGGGCGGCGGCGGCTGGTGATCGAGAACGACGAGACCATCTACACGGTGGAGGACTGCCTGCGCGTGCACGAGGCGGTGGGGGTCCCGCTGATCTTCGACCACCAGCACCACAACCTCAACCCCGGCTCGCTCTCCGTGGGCGAGGCCGCGCGCCGCGTGCTCGCCACCTGGCCCGCCGGCGTGACGCCCAAGATCCACTTTTCATCGCCGCGGCTGGACTCGCGCATCGTCACCCGCGGCAAGCGCGAGGTGGAGGCGCCTCCCCTGCTCTCGCAGCACGCGGACTACGTGAACCCCTGGGAGTTCGCCGGCTTCCTGCGCGAGGTGGGCCCCGCCGCGGATTTCGACGTGATGCTGGAGGCCAAGATGAAGGACTCCGCGCTGCTGAAGCTGCGGCAGGACCTGACCAGGTACGCGCTGTGGGGAGGGGGAAAGGGAAGTGCGTGAGTGCGAAGGTGCGGGAGCGCGAAAGTAAACGGCGGTACGGAGTAAGCAGTACCCGCATCGCATGCGGGTCCACCACTTCACCGGAGGACGTCATGAGCCGTTCGTGGAATCGTCTTCGCCGGGTGCTTTTCGGGGTTTCCTGCGCGGTCGTGTTCGGGTTCGGCGCCGCCGATGCGGCCGCGGCGAGCAGCGAGGAGCAGGCGATGGCCTGTTCCTGCAGGGCGAGCCCGTACCCCTACCTCGTCTTCTGCTCGCAGTGTCCCAGCGGCGTCGCCGCGTGCGATGGCAGAAGCCCGACCCCGGTCTGCGAGGACTCGCGCTAGCCTGCCTGTTCAGGCGGCTGAACGGCAGGCCACGACGCTAGATCGGCCCCGCACTCCGGAAGCGCGGGGCCGATCTCGTTCCGTGCAGCGGGATGGATCCTCCGCGTCAGCCGGCGCGCAGCTGTTCCAGCACCTCGCTGCCGGCGAGGCCGTCCATCTCGGTGCGCACGGGGAAGGTGAGGACGCCGGCGGCGCGCTCGGCGAACACCTCCTTGACCCGGGGCACGTCCTGCTCCTCCACCAGCACCACGTAGGCGGAGCTGTCGCGGGGGATGGCCTCGCCCACGCGGGCCAGGTCGTCGGCGGGGATGATGCGGCCCGCGAAGTGCCCGACGAGCCCGCCCAGGATCCCCCCGGCCGCGACCATCGCCAGCAGCACCCACGGCCCGCCCACCAGCCCCAGGATGGTGGCCGCGGCCACGCCGAAGGTGCCGCCCGCTACGGCGGCGCCCGGGTCGTGGACGTGCACCTTGCCGTTGGCTTCGTGCGAGACCAGCGCGTCCGCCTCCACCTCGTCGTGGTGCCACCCCTCGGCCTTCATGTCGCGGACGGTGTCGTGGGCGCCGTGCACGCCCGGGAAGCGGAACAGGACGATGCAGAGGTTAGGGACGTGCCATTCGGTTTCGTCCGCCATGGTGCACCTCCAGGGCAGGGCCCGGCGAGGGTGAACGGCGAAGCGCGCCCCGGGCGCCGGGAGACCCGGCGCCGGAGGCGCGCTCGCTGAGGACGATGACGAGTGATCCCACGGGACCACCTCGCGCTGCGGGAGACCGGAGGCCGCGCGCCGCCCGGGAGCGGCGTGCTCCCGCGGGCGCTCAGTCGGCGGCTCCGGGTGTCGGGCTAAAGTTATGTCGCAGGGTGCACCGGTCCAAGGAGTTCGGAGCGGGCCCCCACCCGGCCCGCTCGAGGCTCGCCACCTTCCCCCGATTCTCGGGGGACGAAGGCCACCCCGGACGCCGGTCGTCGGTCAGTTGCAGAGAGAGCGGTCGACGTACCGCTTCCGCCCGCTCGCAGAGTAGGTGTAGCACCCACCGCGCGGGCCGGTGTGGTACCCGCGGGCCGCCGCGCTCGAGCGGCGACCGTCGCTTCCCGCGGTACCGCCGGAGGTGGCGCGCCGCGGGGTGGAGCTCGCCGACCGCGGGGCGTAGGAGCGCACCTGGTCGCTGGCGCGGTACAGGTAGCCCCCCGGGACCCCGGTCCCACCCGGTAAGAACACCGCGGCCCACCCGTTCTCGTCCTTGGGCCCCAGGCGGACCCGCTCCCCGGGTTTCATGGTCCAGAGCACCGGGTGCTCCTCGCCGGGCCCGCTCCGCACGTTCATCGCCGAGTGGACGTAGAAGTCTTCCTCTGTCCCCCGCACCGCTGCGGCTGTATCGGCGGCGTAGAGGGTGTTTCCGCCGTACGGCTCTGGGTTGATCGCCGATTCGTCGTTGGAGAACATGCCCGCGACCATCACCACGAGGATGAAGCCGAGCATCCCCATGCACCCGCACCCCATGCACCCGGAATGAGCAGAGCCCGCGGTCGGGTCTCCGGGACCCAGGGCTGCACCGCCGCCGCCGATCCTTTCCCGGTAGCTCAGGCCCGTCCCCGGAATCCCCGCGTTCACATACGTGCCCCGCCGGCCGATGTTGATGCTGGCGCCCCGTCCGCCGACGGTCGTGCTGAGCCCCTTCTTGCCGACGTTCAGGCGGACGCCGGGCGCGATCTTGAATGAGCGCCGGAAGCGGAATCCCATGGCATCACCCCAGGTCGGCAATCCGCGCCCGGTACGCGGCGAGCAGTTGAGTGTCCACGTCCTGCAGGTTGTCGGTCTGAACCGACTCGCCGCCCGTGAACTCGAAGCGGTAGCGAGGGCTGGTACCCTCCCAGAAGTTGAACAGCTTCCCCTTCCGCTCCTGCTTGTAGCAGACCGAGAACACCGTCTTGTAGTCCATCGGGAACAGGTGCCGGAGGCGGGTAAACGCCTCCTCGTCTCCACCCACCAGGAATGCGAGCCGGGTGCGGACGTGCTCGAAAACCGCCCGCTCCGTGTCAGTCGTGACCACAGCGGCGGGGTCTTCCTTTCTCGCTTCCGGCGCCATCTCTGGCGCGGGCGCGGCGCCCACGGCTTCCGGCGCGGCGGGCCTCACCCGCACCAGGTCCTCCCGATCAGCGAATCCGACGCGCTCCAGAAGGCGACGGTCAAGCACCGTCTGTAGAGCGTTGGCGATGATCGGCGTATGCTCCTCGATCAGCCGATTCGTGCGGCGGCCGTCGATATGCGCGAGGTCCATCAGCAGCCGGACGAACGGCTCCCCAGGCGCGTCAAAGTTGGTTTCCAGGGCGGCAACGTAGCTGGCCGTGTACAGCCTGCGGCGAGCGTCGGCGCCGACGTCCGCCGGGTTGAATGCATCCCGCCGCAGCTTCATCAGCGCGTCCAGCGCGTTTCCAGGCACCCGCTCCTGCGCTACCTCTGACAGGTCCACCGTCACGAAAGGCTGGTCGTCCATCATGTTCTCCAGCCCCGTGTCCGTGTAGAGCTGCCAAACCAGACCGTCCGTCAGGATCCCGAGTTTCACCGAAGGAACAGCGTTGTAGTAGCCTTTCAGCTCTCCGCGGTTGGCCTCGGACAGCGTGCCGACCTTCTTGCTCTCAACGGCGATGACCGGCTCGGATCCCTTGCATATGGCGAAGTCAACGCGGTTCTTGAACTTGTCGGAGAACGATGCGTGCGCCTCCGGAATGATCTCGTCGGGGTTAAGCGGATCGTACCCGAGTAGCTGGAAGAAGGGGAGCACCAGATACTGATTCGTTGCCGCTTCAGTGAGGGCGCGGCCGGCGCGGTCGAGTGAAGTCTGAGCGTGGGCGATGAGGCGGGCGCGGAAGTCTTCCGACATCAGTAGCTCCGGAGCGGGTGGCAGGTGGGATCGGGCGGAGCGGGAGGGGAAATCCACTGCGTGCGAGAGGATCGCACGCCAACACCGAACAATCTTGTGCGGAAGGGCGACCGCGTCCCGCTTTACGTGACATGCTCAGGCGGGGAGCCATGCCGTGTGGTGCAATGAGCACGACGGAAAAACAGGACCGGGATAATGGCCCGCGACAGGGAGGATTGCAAGCCCGTGGAAAGAGAGTGGAACTGTCAGCCCGCCCTGTAGGCCTGCCGACGCGAGCCGTTGCCGTTTGCAGTTCCGCAGTACCCCCAAAGCCCGTTCGGAGGGAGACTCGCCGGCTGTTTGGCGAGGCTCACTCCGGCGCAGGGAGACACGGGGGCAGTTTCCCGTGGCTCCCTGCGCCCGCGTAGGAAACAGGCCGGCAGTTTGGCCTGGTTCCGGAGCGGCCCCGAACGACTCAGCAGACCGGGAAGAATCAGCCCGCGGCGGCCAGCGAGCCCGGCTTGTCCAGGTACTGCTTGAACATCCCCTTGTCGTGGGCCTTCGCGTACGCCTCCTCGGCGTCCACCTGCCCCGACATGAGCAGCGCCAGGATGGACTGGTCCATCTGGACCATCCCGTCCTTCTTGCCGGTCTGGATCAGCGACGGGATCTGGAACGTCTTCCCCTCGCGGATCATGTTGGCGATGGCCGGCGTCCCCACCAGGATCTCGTGCGCCGCCGCCCGCCCGGCACCCCCCTTCTTGCGCAGCAGCTGCTGCGCCACCACCCCCCGCAGCGACTCGGAGAGCATGGCCCGCACCTGCTCCTGCTGGTCGGCGGGGAAGGTGTCGATGATGCGGTCGATGGTCTTGTGCGCACTGTTGGTGTGCAGCGTCCCGAAGACCAGGTGCCCGGTCTCGGCGGCGGTGAGGCCCAGCGAGATGGTCTCGCGGTCGCGCATCTCGCCCACCAGGATCACGTCCGGGTCCTCGCGCAGCGCCGCCTTGAGCGCCGACGCGAAGCTCTGCGTGTGCGGCCCCACCTCTCGCTGGTTCACCAGCGCCTTCTTGTTGGGGTGCACGAACTCGATGGGGTCCTCCACCGTGAGGATGTGCTCCGGGCGCGTCTCGTTGATCAGGTCGATCATCGCCGCCAGGGTGGTGGACTTGCCCGAGCCGGTGGGCCCGGTCACCAGCACCAGCCCCTTGTTGAGGCGGGTGAAGGCGCGGATCGCCTCCGGCAGCTTCAGGTCGTCCGCGGAAAGCACCTTGGAGGGGATGACGCGGAAGACCGCGCCCATCCCCCGGTGCTGCATGAACACGTTGCCGCGGAAGCGCGCCGTCCCCGGGATCTCGTAGGCGAAGTCCAGGTCGCGCGTGGCGTCGTAGCGCTCCTTCTGCTCGGGGCGCAGGATCTCGAAAAGGAGCGTCTGCATGTCCGCGGCGGCCAGGTCGCGGAACTTGATGCGCTGCAGGTGGCCGTGCACCCGCATCACCGGCGGGCTCCCGCAGCTGAGGTGCAGGTCCGAGCCCCCGTGCTGCACGAGGAGCTTGAGGAACTGGTCAATCTGCGGCATCTGCGGCCTCGTGGCGTGTCCAGAGCAGGGCGTCTCCCTCGCGGCGGAGGACGAGACGGAAATCGGCGTCGGCGACGGCGCCGCCGCGAAGGCGGGCCACCACCAGCGGGGCGGCGTGGCGCGCGGCCTCGACGTCGGTGGGCGCGGACGCGGACGCGGCCACGTCCAGCGACAGCGCGTCGAGCGCGAAGGGGTGCAGGGCGGCCAGCGACTCGCGCAGCGATTCGCCCACGGGCACGGTGATGGCGGCGCCGGCGGCCGCCGCCGCGCCGTCGGTCAGGTGCACGGAGCGGGGCTCGCGCTCCAGCAGGAGCGCCGGGAGCCCGGGGAGGGCGCGCTCCAGCGCCGCCTCGTCGTCGGCCCACGCTTCCACCACCACGCTCCCGTGCCGGAGCGCCCGGCCCACGGCGGCGCGCGCGTCGGGGTCCACCCAGGCGGCCGCGTCGGCGGTCTCCTGCCCGGTGATGCGCGCGGCCCACTCCAGCGCCGGGCCCTCGCCCACGGCGTGGCACTCCGCGCTCCACGCCAGCCCGGACAGGGCAATGCGCGCCGGCCAGCGGCGCACCCCGGGCGCCGAGGCGGAGTCGGGGAAGGGCGACACCAGGCGCGTCAGGTCGGCGAGGGCGTCGCCCTCCAGCGCGCGGTGCGTCACCGCCTGCCGCCGCGACCACCCGCCCGCGTACCCGGGGCGGATGGACACACCCACCTCCTCGGCGCCGGACTCCAGCGCCTCCAGCAGGAAGCGGAGCACGGGGACGGGCGAGATGTCCGGCTCGCCGTGCACCGCGTCGATCAGCGCGCGCAGCGTGGCGGGGGTGGAGAGCGCCGCCTCCACGTTGGCGGCGCCGGTGAACTGCTGCACCTCGATCAGCCGCCCCAGGTCGCGCGGGTCCGAAAGGACCACCGTGACCGTGTCGCCGTCGCGCAGCACCGGGAGCACCAGGTGCTCGCGCGCCCACCCGGACGGCACCAGCGACGCGACACTGCGGTCGATGCCGTCCGGGCGCAGGTTGACGAAGGGAAGGTCGTACTGGTCGGCGAGCCCCCACTTGACCTCGGCGGGGGTGGCCAGGTCCAGCGCGACCAGCGCGTCGCCGAAGTACCCGCCCCACTCGCGCTGGTAGGCGAGGGCGCGCTCCACGTCGTCGGGGGAGATCCGTCCCAGTCCCACCAGGATCTCGCCGATGGTTGTGCTCCTCTTGCGCATGCTCTCTTCGGAAGCTCGGCCGGTGCGCCGGGGCGGCCCGCCGACGGGCGGGCGCGCGGCGGGCGCGAAAAGTCGCGGAGGGGGAGCGGAGCCGTGCGGCTACGCGCCCACCGCGTCCAAGTATCGGCAGGTGTGTCCCTTTGCCCGCCTCACGCGACGGGAGCCGGCACCCGCCCGAGCGCCTCCAGGGCGAGCGCGACCTCCGTGTCGATCTGCTCCGGCGGGACGGGCGACTCGATGATGACCGGCACGCGGCGCGGGACCCATTCCGCGATCTCCCGGAAGGCGCGGACCGCGTCCCGCGTCAGGCGGACGTGCGCGCTGGCCCCGTCCAGCTCGCTGACGTGCACCTGGGCGAGCCGGCCGCCGAACTCGCGCAGGATGTCGCGCGCCCCGTCCATCGACGGGTCGAGCTGGCGCGCGTGGGCGGCGTCGAAGCAGAGCGTCGCCTCCGGGAGCCGCCCGAACACGGCCCGCAATTCCTCGGCGGTGCGCCCGGCGGACTTGCGCCGGTCCATGTTCTCGATGCAGAGCAGCGGGCCGAAGCCGTCCCAGCGCTCCCAGCGGTGCACCGCGTCCGGGTGGACGATCACCGGCCACCCGCGCGCCAGCGCCAGCTCCCGCAGCGCGGCCGCGGCCGCTGCCTCGTGCCGCTCCGCGAAGGCGCTGGGGGCGTGCACGGACACGTGGGCGAACCGGGACAGGTCGAGCGCGGGGATCGCCTCCAGCAGCGGGGCCAGCTCGCTCCACCGCAGCGCGGACAGCTCCACCGCCGTCGTACTCCCGCCGGCCAGCAGCGCCAGGGCGGCGCGGAAGTCGGAGGCCGCCAGCGAGCCGGTGGAAAAGCCGATCGGCTCCACCATCAGAACAGCCCGTAGCGGCGGGTGAGCTCCCGCACCGGCGTGTCGCGGTCGAAGAAGATCTCCGTCAGCGCGTTCTCGAAGCGATCAGCCAGTTTCTTGAAGACGCGGTACCTCTCGTCACCGTCCACCTCGGCCGGCGTGAGTGCCTCCATGTGGCTTCTCCACTCCGGGTCGTCCAGCAGCCCCAGGAACTCGTCATAGGCCGCGAACAGGCGCGCGGTCGGTTCGGAAAGCGTTTCGAAGCAGGACAGCATCACCCAGGCGACCACGTCCAGGGGAGTGGTCTTCACCAGACCGGTCAGGTGATCGACGACGTGCTTCGTCTTGGCGGGCTGGCTCGGCCGGTCCAGCCGGGGCAGGAGGAAGTCGCACGAGAAGCAGATCAGGAGACCGGAGGCGTACATCAGCTTGCGCGACATCCGGAGCTTGGCCGTTCGCAGGGCCCACTTGTCGCCGCGGCGGTCCCTGCGCTTGTCGGCGAAGTCCACCGCCATCGTACGCCAGTACCGCACGACATCGTTCAGCAGAAAGCGTGGTACGCCGTACGGGCTGTCCAGCGCACCGACCAGGTCCTCCTCGACATATCGCGTGAGCACCTGCCGCACCACCCGCTCGTGCTCGTCGGAGCCGAAGACGGGGGTCGATTCGAGCAGCAGGAGGAGCCGCTGCGTCGTGTTGCGGTTCGTGTCGTCGCCGCCACCGATCCTGTGGACGAGGTCGTGGCTGAACGTGAGCTCCCCGAAGGCACCGCCGGGGGTAGGCGGACGCAGCCCTTCGCTCTGCAGCCACGACTCGATCCGGTCGGTGGCGTCTCTGTGGTCCGGGTCGGCGTGTCCGTCCACCAGCAGCGTCCAGTCGAGGTCGCTGCCGCTGGTGAACTCGCGGCGGGCCAGCGAGCCGAAGACGACGCAGGTCGTGTCGTGCGGCACGCGCGTGTCCAGCAGGGTCTCGATCCGGTCGAGCAGCACGCGGGACCGGGTCCGCGCCGCGGTGACGTGCGGCCACTCCACACCCAGTCTCTCGCGAAGGAGATCGACCTGGTCTGCGGAGTAGACGTCCAGAGCGAGTTGCCGGGACACCGAGCGACGCCCCGACCCGCCGCGGTTCTACAGGTACCTGCAGACCGCGTCGCCGGCCGCGGCGGTGCCGAGCGAGCCGCCCAGGTCCGGCGTGGTCTGCCCCTCGTGGACGGCGCGGCGCACCGCCGCCTCCATCCGCTCCGCCGCCCGGGCGTGCCCCAGGTGCCGCATCATCAGCGCCGCCGTGAGCACCGCCGCGAAGGGGTTCGCCGTCCCCTTCCCCGCGAGGTCCGGCGCCGAGCCGTGCACCGGCTCGAAGAGCGACACCCGCCCCGGGTGGATGTTGCCCGACGCCGACAGCCCCAGCCCGCCCGCCAGCTGCGACCCCAGGTCCGAAAGGATGTCGCCGAACAGGTTCCCCGTCACGATCACCCGGTAGCGCTCCGGGCGGCGCACCATGTCCATGGCGAGCATGTCCACGTACAGCGCCTCGCTCTGCACGTCCGGGTACTCCTGCGCCACCTCCTTGAAGACCCGCCGCCAGAGCCCGCCCGCGTGCTCCATGGCGTTGGCCTTGTCGGACATGGTGACGCGCTCCAGGCCGTTGGCGCGCGCGTACTCGAAGGCCGCGCGGACGATGCGCTCCACCCCCTTGCGGGTGTTCACGTCCTCCTGCACCGCCACCTCGTCCGGCGTCCCCTTCTTGAACACGCCGCCCATCCCCACGTAGACCCCTTCCGTGTTCTCACGGAAGATGACGAAGTCCACGTCCTTTTCCGTCTTGTCGCGGAGCGGCGTCAGGTCCGGGTGCAGGAGCCTGACCGGGCGGAAGTTGATGTACAGGTCCAGCTTGAAGCGCAGCCCCAGGAGGATGTCGCGGGCGTGCTCGTTGCCCGGCACCCGCGGGTCGCCCATGGCGCCCAGCAGGATGGCGTCGTAGCTGGACGACAGGTCGCGGAACTCGTCGTCCGTGAGGGTGGTGCCGGTGGACAGGTAGTGGTCGGCGCCGTGCGGCCACTCCACCATGTCCAGCTCCGGGCCGGCGGCGGCGGTCACGGCGCGCAGGACCTTGACGGCCTCGCGGGTGACCTCCGCGCCGACCCCGTCTCCTGCGATCACGGCGATGCGGGGCATGCGGGTTTTCCGGGTGGTTCCAGGCGCTGGATTTTGCGGGGGTTGAGGGTGGGAAGGTATCCGATGACGCGGGGGGGGTCAAGGCGGGTGTCCACGGAGATTGTCGCGCGGGGCCGCTCCGGAGCCGGACGATACAGCCGTCCGTCTCCTGCGCGGGTCGCGGAGCCACCGGAAACTGCCCCGGTGTCTCCGCTCCTGCTGCGGGAGCCTCGCCAAACTGCCGGCGAGTCTCCCTCCGCGACATCTTACGGGAAAAGCAGGGAACTACGAACGACGAAAACCCCTCCCCGGGAATCGGGGGAGGGGTTGGGGTGGGGGCCCGGCGTGCTACCGCGCCGCTGCCGCCGCCGTGTCCGCGGCAGGGGCGGCCGACTTGCCCTGCGACATCGAGAATACGTAGGCGGCCACGGCGCGCAGCTGCTCCTCGGTGAAGGGGCCGCCGCCGCGGGGCGGCATGGGCACGGGGTGCTCTTTGGGCTCGGGGACGCCGTCGTGCACCAGGCGCAGGATCTCCTGGAAGTCGCCCGACACGTTCAGCCACGCCCCGTCGCGGAGCGAGGGGCCCAGCTGCGTCCCCCGGGCGTCCGGCCCGTGGCAGACCACGCAGGTGGTGCCGAACTGCTTGCGCCCCTCCGCGACCATCGCCGCCGTCACCCCGGCGGGGAGCGGCGCGCCCGACGCCTCCGGGAGCGCCGAGTCGTCCGGCTCCACCCGGGCGGCGCTCTTCGCCTTTCCACCGGCCTCCCCCTCCCCGTCCCGTCCGCACCCGGCGAGCGGCGCCGACGCAAGGACCAGCGCCGCAACGACCGCAAACAGCTCCGCTTTCCGCATTCTCATCTCGGCACGGGTCGAAGCCGGCACCGGCCCACCGCCGGGTGCCCGCTCGCCGCGCCCCTTGCAAGCGTCGTTCCGCCCCCCGGGTCAGCGGTCGCCGGGCGCGCGCTGCGACAGGCCGCACCCCGCGCAGAACTTCCACTCCGGCTCCACCATCTCCCCACACCCCGCGCAGGGGAGAGGGCGCTGCGTCGCCCCGCAGTGCGGGCAGAAGCGCACCTCGCGCCCCTCCGGGAGCGGCGAGCGGCACGCGCGGCACAGCGACGGCCGCGGCGGCGCGGGCGCGGCCGCC
>JBEVLE010000830.1:0-9862 GCA_040509335.1 Longimicrobiaceae bacterium
GCGCGCCCGCGGCGCCCCTGCGCGTCCGCGCGCCGCCCCGAGCGGCCGGCGAGCGCGCCACCCGGACGATCGCGGGCAACTCGGCCCCGGCCTCGCGGACGCGGATCGCGGCCACGCGCGCCGCGAAGCCCTCCAGCGTCGGCGCCTCGAAGAGCGCGCGCAGCTGCACCTCGGTCCCCAGCGTCCTCGCCACGCGCGAAAGCACGCGCGTCGCCGCGAGCGAGTGCCCGCCCAGCGCGAAGAAGTCGTCGTGCGCCCCCACGCGCTCCACGCCCAGCACCTCCGCCCAGATCCCGGCCAGGATCTCCTCGTCCTGCGTGCGCGGCGCCACGAAGCGATTCTGCTCTTCCCACGCCGGCGCCGGGAGGGCGCGGTGGTCCAGCTTGCCGTTGCGGGTGAGCGGCAGCGCGTCCAGCACCACCAGCGCCGAGGGGACCATGTACTCCGGGAGCGCCGCGCGCAGGTGCTCGCGCACCGCGTCCGGCACCAGCACGCCCCGGGGGACCACGTAGCCCACCAGGCGCTTGACCCCGGCCGCGTCGCCGCGCGCCACCACCGCCGCCTCGCGCACCGCCGGGTGCCGGGTCAGCACGGCCTCCACCTCGCCCGTCTCCACGCGGAAGCCGCGGACCTTGACCTGGCCGTCCACGCGCCCCATGAACTCCAGCGCCCCGTCCGGCCGCCAGCGCACCCGGTCGCCCGTGCGGTAGAGCCGCGCTCCCCGCTCCCCGCCGAAGGGGTCGGGGACGAAGCGCTCGGCCGTGAGCGCCGCCCTGCCCAGGTACCCCCGCGCCACCGCCGGCCCGCCCACGTACAGCTCGCCGGGGACGCCGGCGGGAACGGGCTCCAGCGAGCCGTCCAGCACGTACGCGCGGCGGTCGCCCACCGGCCGCCCGATGGGCAGAGCGTGCCCCCGGAAGTCCGCCGGGACCGGCCAGCAGGCGGTGAAGACGGTGCACTCGCTGGGGCCGTAGCCGTTCACCAGGCGCAGCCCGGGATACAGCTCCAGCGCCCGCCGCGCGTGCGCCGGCGACACCGCCTCGCCGCCCACCAGGAGCTGCCGCACGCCCTCCAGCAGCTCCGGCATCCCGTCCACCACCACGTTGAACAGCCCCGAGGGCAGCCACAGCGTGGTGACGCCGTGCCGCCGGATGGTCCCGGCCATCCGGGGGAGCTCGGGCGTGGTCCCGTCGTACAGCACGCACCTGCCCCCCGAGGCCAGCGCCGGCCACGTTTCCAGCGTCGCCCCGTCCCACGACGTGGACGAGTGCTGCAGGAGCACCTCGCCCTCGCCGAAGCTCGCGTACCCCACCCCGTCGAAGAAGCCGGCGAACGCCCGGTGCGGGACCTCCGTCCCCTTGGGCTCCCCCGTGGACCCGGAGGTGTAGATCACGTACGCCAGGTGCTCCGGCGTCACGTCCACCGCCAGCCGCGCGTCGTCCGCGCCGCGATCCCCGCTCCCCGCCTGGCCGACGCCGACGACCTCGCCCTCGAAGGCGCCGAAGCGCTCCGCCAGCCCCGCGCCGGCCACCAGCACCCGCGCGCCGGAGTCGCGCAGCAGGAAGGCCAGGCGCTCCGCCGGGTAGCCCGGATCCAGCGGGACGTACGCGCCGCCCGCCTTGAGGATCGCCAGCATCGCCACCACCATCTCCGGCGAGCGCTCCACGCACAGCCCCACCCGCGCGTCCGGGCCCACGCCGCGCGCGGCCAGCGCCCGCGCCAGCCGGTTGGCGCGGCGGTCCAGCTCCGCGTACGTCAGCGCCTCGCCGCCCATCTCCACGGCGACGGCGTCGGGCACCCGGTCCGCCTGCGCCTCGAACAGGCGGTGCAGGCAGCCGCGGCGCGGCTCCGGGTCGCCCGAGCGGCTCCACGACTCCAGCATCTCCCGGCGCTCCGCGGCGCGGACGAGCGGCAGCTCCCGGACCGGGGCGTCCGGGTCCGCGGCGATCCCCTCCAGCAGCACCCGGAAGTGCTCCGCCATGCGCGCGACGGTCGCGGCGTCGAACAGGTCGGCGGCGTACTCGATGGAGCCCGCGATCCCCTCCGGCGACTCGAACGCCTCCAGCGTCAGGTCGAACTTGGCGGTGCCGCCCTCCTGCTCCACGAACTCCAGCTCCACCCCCCGCATCGCCGGGCGGTGCGCGGGCGCGTTCTGGAGCACCAGCGCGGCCTGGAAGAGCGGGTTCCGCGCGGGGTCGCGCTCCACGTGCAGCGCGTCCAGGATCGCCTCCAGCGGGAGGTCCTGGTGCGCGTAGGCGCCCAGCGTGCCGCGGCGGGCGCGGCGCAGCAGCTCGCGGAACGACGGACTGCCCTCCAGCCGCGCGCGGAAGACCAGCGTGTTCACGAAGAAGCCCACCAGCCCCTCCGTTTCCGCGCGGTGCCGGTTGGCGACCGGCGAGCCCACCACCAGGTCGTCCTGTCCTGACCAGCGCGCCAGCAGGAGCTGCCACCCCGCGAGCAGCACCATGAACAGCGTGGCCTCCTCGCCGCGGGCCAGCGTCCGCAGCCGCTCCACCAGCTCCGCCGGGAGGGCAAGGGCGTGCCGGGCGCCGCGGAAGCTCTGCACCGCGGGGCGCTGGCGGTCCGTGGGAAGCTCCAGGACGGCGGGCGCGCCCTCCAGCTCCTCGCGCCAGAAGGCCAGGTCGCGCTCCATCCCCGCCCCGGCGAGCTGCTCCCGCTGCCACGCCGCGTAGTCCGCGTAGCGGATGGGGAGCGGCGGGAACGCCGGCTCCTCCCCCGCCGTGAGCGCGTCGTAGGCGGCGCACAGCTCGCGGAAGAACACGCCCATGCTCCACCCGTCGCTCGCCGCGTGGTGAAGGGTGAGCAGCAGCACGTGCTCCTCGCCGCCCAGCCGCAGCAGCGACGCGCGCAGCAGCGGCCCGGTGGCCAGGTCGAACGGGCGGGCCGCGTCCTCGCGCACCCGCCGCTCCGCCTCCGCCTCGCGCTCCTCCGGCGTCCCGGCGAGCACCTCCAGCGGGAGGGGCACCGGGGACGGGGGGAGGACGCGCTGCACCGGACCGCCCTCCCGGTCCTCGAAGACGGTCCTCAGCGGCTCGTGGCGGTGGACGACCGCGTCCAGCGCCCCGCGCAGCGCCTCCGCGTCCAGCGGCCCGCGCAGCCGGACCGCGTGCGGCATGTTGTACACGCCGGTCCCCGCGCCCAGCTGGTCCGCCAGCCAGAGCCGCTCCTGCGCGAACGACAGCGGCGCCGTGTCTCCGCCCCGCGGCCGCGGCGGGATGGGCGCGCCCGCCTGCGCACCCTGGCTCGTCCTGAGCCGGAGCTCCAGGAGCTTCCGCTTCTCCGGCGACAGGCCGGCCAGACGCTGCGACAGCTCGCTCAACCCTGTTCTCCCTCCGCGGCGAGGAGCAGGCGCGCCTCCTCGTCCGACATGTCGTCCAGCTCCGCCAGCATCCTGGCGAGCTCCGTTTCGCGCTCTCCGTCCACCACCGCCGCCATCCCCGCCAGCGTGGGCGCGTCGAACACCCTGTGCAGCGGCACCTCCACCCCGAAGCTTTCCCACACCGCCGCGAGCACCCGCGTCGCCAGCAGCGAGTGGCCGCCCAGCCGGAAGAAGTGGTCGTCCACGCCGATCCGCTCCACCCCCAGCGCCTCCGCCCAGATGCGCGCCAGCTCCACCTCCGTCGCCGTACGCGGCGCCGTCCACGCCGCCGCGGGCGCGGCGGCGGGCTCCGGGAGCGCGGCCCGGTCGGTCTTGCCGTTGGGCGTCCGGGGCAGCGCGGCGAGCACCACGAAGTCCGCGGGGACCATGTGGGCCGGGAGGAGGGCGGCCAGGTGGCCGCGCAGCTCGTCGGCGGCCACGGCCGCGTCCCCCGCGCCCACGTAGGCGGCCAGCCGCGGCCCGTCCGGCGCGTCGCGCACCACCACCACGGTCTCGCGCACGGCCGGGTGGCGGAGGAGGGCGGCCTCCACCTCCCCCGGCTCGATGCGGAAGCCGCGCAGCTTGACCTGGTGGTCCAGCCGCCCCAGGAACTCCAGTTCCCCCGCCGCCAGCCAGCGCGCGCGGTCCCCCGTGCGGTACAATCGCCCGCCGCCGGCCCCGAACGGGTCGGGGACGAAGCGCTCCGCCGTCAGCTCCGGCCGCCCCAGGTAGCCGCGCGCCAGCCCCGCGCCGCCCAGGTACAGCTCGCCCGGCACGCCCACGGGCGCCGGCTCCAGCGACTCGTCCAGCACGTACGCCCGCGTGTTCGCCAGCGGCCGCCCGATCGTCGGCTCGCGGCCGCTCGCGCGCGGCACCCGGGTCCAGGTGGAGTACGTCGTGTCCTCGCTCGGGCCGTACAGGTTGCGCACCGTCCCCACGCCCGCCGCGTACAGCGCCTCCGCGAGCGCCCCCTTCAGCGGCTCGCCGGCCAGGCTCACCGAGCGCACCGAGGCCGGGATCCCGCCCGCGCGCACCAGCTCCGCCGCCGCCGAGGGGACGGTGTTCACCAGCGCCACCCGTCCGCGCGCGGGGAGCCGGGGGAGCTCCAGGGCGTTGTCCGCCAGCACCACGGTCCCGCCGGCGGCGAGCGGGACGAAGATCTCGAACACCGACAGGTCGAAGCACACCGAGGTGGACGCCAGCACCCCCGACAGCTCCTCCGCCGTGAACTCGCCGCGCGCCCACTCCACGAACGCCGCCGCGCTGCGGTGCTCCACCACCACCCCCTTGGGCGTCCCCGTCGACCCCGAGGTGTAGATCAGGTACGCCGCGCCCTCCGGCATCGCGGCGGGCCCGGGGAAGTCGCCGGGCTCCGCCGGCAGCTCCTCGGCGAGGAGCAGCCCCACCCCGTCCGCCGCCACGCCGTCCGCCAGCGAGCGCTGCGTCACCACCAGCGGCACGGCCGCGTCGCGGAGGATGAAGCCGGTCCGCTCGCGCGGGTACGCCGGGTCCAGCGGCACGTACGCGGCGCCCGCGCGGAGCACCCCCAGCAGGGCGGCCACCAGCTCCGGCGTGCGCTCCATGCATACCCCCACCCGCGACTCCGGCCCCGCCCCCCGCGCCCGCAGCTCCCGCGCGACGCGGGCAGACGCGGCGTCCAGCTCCCCGTACGTCACGCTCCGCTCCCCGTGCACCAGCGCGACCGCGCCCGGCCGCCGCGCCGCGGCGGCGGCGAACCCGTCGTACAGGAGCGACCCGCGCGGCCAGGGCGCGTCCGTCGCGTTCCACTCGCCCAGCGCCCGGCGGCGCTCTGCGGCCGGGAGCATCGGGAGCGCGGCCGGGGGGAGGTCGGGCTGCGCGGCGATCCCCTCCAGCAGCACCCCGAAGCGCTCCGCCATCCGCGCGGCCGTTTCCGGGTCGAACAGCTCCGTCGCGTACTCCAGCGCCGCGCCGACGCCGTCCGGCCCCTCCGTCAGTTCCAGGAACAGGTCGAACTTGGCCGTCCCCGTTGCCCCCTCCCGCATCTCCATCCGCACCCCGCCGGCCTCCAGCTCCGGCAGCCGGTCGCGCACCGCGAGCATCGCCTGGAAGACGGGGGTGCGGCCGGGGTCGCGCTCCCCGCCCAGCGCCTCCACCAGCCGCTCGAAGGGGAGGTCGGCGTGGGCGTACGCCCCCAGCGTCGTCGCCCGCACCCGCCGCAGAACTTCGCGGAACGTCGGTGCCCCGGCCAGGTCCGTCCGCAGCGCCAGCGTGTTGGCGAAGAAGCCGACCATGCCCTCCATCTCGGTCCGCGCCCGCGCGGCGACCGGCGAGCCCACGACCACGTCCCACTCCCCCGCGTGCCGCGCCAGGAACAGCTTGAAGGCCGCAAGCATCGCCATGAACGGCGTGGCCCCCTCCGCCCGCCCCAGCGCCGCCACGCGCGCCGCCGTCGCGGCGGGGACGGCGAAGCGGTGGACCGCGCCGGCGAGGCCGCGGCGCGCCGGCCGCGGACGGTCCGCCGGCAGCTCCAGCGGGGGCGCGCCGCGGAGGCGGGGCACCCACCAGTCCAGGAGATCCGCCAGCGCCTGACCCGTTACGTGCTGCCGCTGGGCGACGGCGAAGTCGGCGTAGCGGAGCGGGAGCTCCGGCAGCGGCGAGGGCCGCCCCGCGGCGAACGCCGCGTACAGCGCCGCCAGCTCGCGGACGAGCACCTCCAGCGACCACCCGTCGGTCGCCACGTGGTGCATGGCGAGGAGCAGGACGTGCTCCCCCGCCGCCACCCGCGCGAGCCGCGCGCGGAACAGGGGCCCCCGCACCAGGTCGAAGGGCCTCCGCGCCTCCGCGCGCTCGGCCTCCGCCAGAAGCGCGCCCGGATCGGCCGCGGCCGCCAGGTCGTCCAGCGGGAGCGGCACCGGCCCGGCCGGCCCGACCACCTGCACCGGCTCGCCGCCGCGCACCTGGATCGTCGTGCGGAGCGCATCGTGGCGCCGAACGATCTCTTCCAGGGCACGCCGGAGCGCGTCCCGGTCCAGCTCGCCCGACAGCCGCACCACCGCGGGGACGTTGTAGACCGGGCTCCCGGGGTCAAGCCGGTCCAGCAGCCACAGCCGCTGCTGCGCGAACGAGAGCGGCGCCACGTCCGGCTCCGCGCGCGTCCCCCGCCCCGCCATAGTGTCCGCCGCGGGGCCCTGCGCCTCCACCCGCGCCGCGAGCCCCGCGACCGTCCGCGCCTCCAGCACCGCCGCCAGCGGCAGTTCCACGCCCAGCGCCTCCCGCACGCGCGCGACCACCCGCATGGCCAGGAGCGAGTGCCCGCCCAGCTCCAGGAAGTCGTCCTCCACGCCCACGCGGTCCACGCCCAGCACCCCGGCCCACGCCGCGGCGAGCGCCGCCTCCGTGGGCGTGCGGGGAGCGACGTACGCCGGCGCGTCCGCGGCGAGCGGGCCCTCCGGGGCGGGGAGCGCGGCCCGGTCCGTCTTGCCGTTGGGCGTCAGCGGCAGCGCGTCCAGCACCGCCCACGCCCCGGGCACCATCGGCTCCGGGAGGCGGGCGCGGACGAAGTCGCGCACCGCGGCCACGGCGAGCGGGCCCGGCCCTCCGGGCACCAGGTACGCGGCGAGGCGCGGGTCGCCCGGCGTGTCCTCCCGCAGCACGACCACGGCGTCCCGCACCCCCGGCGCCGCCGCGAGCACCGCCTCCACCTCGCCCGGCTCGATGCGGAAGCCGCGCAGCTTCACCTGGTGGTCCAGCCGCCCCAGGAACTCCAGCTCGCCGTCCGGCCGCGCGCGCACCGCGTCGCCCGTGCGGTACATGCGCGCGCCCGGCTCCCCGCCGAACGGGTCGGGGACGAACGCCGCCGCCGTCGCGTCCGGCCGCCCCAGGTAGCCCCGCGCCACCCCCGCCCCGCCCAGGTACAGCTCGCCGGGGGCGTCCTCCGCCACCGGCTCCATCCCCCCGTCCAGCACGTACGCCGCCGTCCCCGCCACCGCCCTGCCGATCGCGGGGGGCCGGTCGTCCCGCCGCGGCACCCGCGCCCAGGTGGAGTAGGTGGTGTCCTCGCTCGGGCCGTACAGGTTGTACACCGCCTCCACCTGCGGCAGCGCGTACAGCTCGTCCGCAAGCCCCCGCTTCAGCGCCTCCCCCGCCAGGCACACCACGCGCACCGACGCCGGCACCGCGCCCGCCCGCACCCGCGCCGCCGCCGCCGAGGGCACCGTGTTCAGCAGCGTGACCTCCCCGCGCGCCGGCAGCGACGCCAGCGCCAGCGCATCGTCCGCCAGCACCACGGCGCCGCCGCGCCCCAGCGGCAGGAACAGCTCGAACACCGACAGGTCGAAGCTCAGCGAAGTGCTGGCGAGCACGCCCGCGAGCACGTCGTCCGGGAACACCTCGTCCGCCCAGCGCAGCAGCGCCACGGCGCTCCGGTGCTCCACCTGCACCCCCTTGGGGCGGCCCGTCGAGCCGGAGGTGTAGATCAGGTACGCGAGGTTGTCCGCCGACGCGGCACCCGCCTTGCCAGGAAAGGCGTCGGAAGCCGCGTCCAGGCCGTCCAGGACCACCATCTCGCCGCCGGAATCCGGCAGCCGGTCCGCCAGGCGCGCCTCCGTCACCAGCACGCGCACCTCCGCGTCCCGCAGCACGAAGTCCAGCCGCTCGCGGGGATACTTCGGGTCCAGCGGCACGTAGGCGCCGCCCGCCAGGAGCACGCCGAGGGTCGCCGCCACCATCTCCGGTCCGCGTCCGGTGCACACGCCCACGCGGGCCTCGGGCCCCACGCCGCGCAGCCGCAGCGCCCCCGCGACCCGCTCCGCCCGGGCGAGCAGCTCGCCGTAGGTCACCCGCTCCGTCCCGTGCACCAGCGCGACCCGTTCGGGGGCGCGCGCCGCCCACGCCGCGAAGGCGTGGTGCAGGCACGGCGCACCGGAGCCGCGGGCGCGGTACGACGACGGGGTGGAGCTGCGCGGCACGGCGATCCTTCGGCGGCGACGGTGGTGCACGGGCACCGGTTTTTCGGCCGGCGCCGGCACGGAAAGCGGCGCTTGAGAATACAGCAAACCGGGCCGATACTCAAGACGTGCCGCCAAGTATGTGGAGGCCCGAAGGGTGCCGCTCCCCTCCCCCGCCCGGGCCTCCTCCGGGCCTCTCCCCGGCCGCCCGCTGCGATGCTGGACAGCCCCGGCCGGGACCCGTAAGATGGACCTAACTCCCCGACACGATCTCCCCACCCCACCCGCCGACCATTTTGCGACCAGGCTCGCAGTCCGCGCGTCCCATCTTCTTCTTCCACACGGATCCCGTGCTGCGCGAGCGCGTGCTGCGGGCCGCCGGCGAGCGGCTGGAGTGGTTCGCCGTCCCCAGCTGGGACTCGCTGATCCGGTACCTGGCCGAGGCGCCGCCGACCGCGCTCGCCGTGGTCGATCCCTACGCCGAGGTACCCGGGCGCCGGGACCTGGCCGGCCAGCTGAAGACCCTCCTCGACCGCTTCCCGTCCACCACCGTGCTCGCCGCGCTGGAGATCCGCCCCGGGCGGTTCCACGACCTGCGGACGCTGGGGGAGTGGGGCGTCGCCGAGATCATCGCCCTGGACCGCGACGAGACCGCAGAGAGCATCGCCCGGAAGATCCGCTCCGCCCAGGGACGGCTGATGCGCAGCTTCCTGTCGCACTCGCTCCCCTCGTTCGTGTCCAGCCGGGGGCGCGCCGTGCTGTCGGCCGCCGCGGAGCTGGCCGCGCGGGTGAACCAGGGAAGCGACCTCGCGGAGCTGCTCCACCTGAGCGACCGGGCCCTCCTCCGCTGGTGCGAGCGGTCGCACCTTCCCCCGCCCCGGCGCCTCCTCGCCTGGGTGCGCGTGCTCTTCGCCGCCGAGCTGCTCGACTACCCCGACCAGACGGTGCTGAGCGTGGCGCACAGCTGCGGCTATGCCACCGACAGCAGCCTCCGCCGGGCCGTGCAGGAGTTCACCGGCTTCACGCCCACGCAGCTGCGCCGCAGGGGCGCGTTCGCCACCGCCGCCGATACGTTCCTGGCCGAGCTGCTGCTGCTCCGCGAGGCGGCCAAGTCCGGCAGCGGGGGCGATCTCGACGACGAGCCGGAGGAGTGACTGCTTCAACTGCGGGTTCGGGCGTGCCCAGGGCGGGCGCCTGGGTCGGGGTTCGGCTCCGTAACGCATCAAACAACGCTTCGTAACGGTGTCGAGCCCCGGCGGAAACTGCCCCGCCGGGTCTCGCCCCTTCGGGCCGAAATCCCTCACGCGGACGGCGCGCCTTCCCCGGGGCCTGACATCCCGCGAAATGCAACTTCTGCCGCGTTGTGCGGCACCAGCCCTGCGGGCTGGATCGGGATAGGGGGCAGCCGGGGATCCCGGCTGCACCCCTCCCACACCACCGGACATGCGGGTCCGCATCCGGCGGTTCGCAGAGTTGAGGTCAGTGCGGTACCAGCCGGGGCAGGCCCATCTG
Source organism: Longimicrobiaceae bacterium (assembly GCA_040509335.1). Lineage (GTDB taxonomy): Bacteria > Gemmatimonadota > Gemmatimonadetes > Longimicrobiales > Longimicrobiaceae > JAFAYN01. Next base: position 9,820 of record JBEVLE010000830.1, read on the forward strand.
TTCGAAGAGCTTGCCCGGCAGGGCGGTCTGGAGCGCGCCGTGG
>JBEVLE010000831.1:0-3087 GCA_040509335.1 Longimicrobiaceae bacterium
GCGTGAGGGATTACGGCCCGAAGGGGCGAGACCCGGCGGGGCTGTTTCCGCCGGGGCTCGACTCCGTTGCAGACGGTCGTTTCGTCTGCTACGGAGCCGAAGCCCGACCCCGGCGCCAGCCGGGGGCACGCCCTACCCCGCCGTCAAACAGCCGTTCGACCACAACGCCGGACCACGACGCATGAAGCCCAACGACGAAAACGGCCACATCCCCGTCGAAAAACGCCCCCTCCGCGTGCTGCTGGTCTCCGGCTCCCAGCGGCGCCAGTACAACTGCCCGGGCGTGGACTCCAAGTCGCGCACCCTCATGCTCCGCATGGCCGACCGCCTGCCGCAGGAGTGGGAGATCGACGTGGAGGACCTGGGCAACGTCTACGGCCGCGCCCGCATCCAGAGCTGCAACGCCTGCGTGTCCACCTCTATGGCGCTGTGCGTGTGGCCGTGCAACTGCTACGAAAAGGACGACCGCGCCGAGCCGGACCTGATGTGGGACCTGGACCTGTACTCGCGCCTGGACCTGGCGGACGCCTGGGCGGTCATCGGGCCCATCAACTGGTACGGGCCGTCCAGCAACCTCAAGCTGATGTTCGACCGGCTGGTGTGCATGAGCGGCGGCAACCCGCGCGAGGAGCTCATCGCCCACAAGGACCCGGAGCGGGCCATGGCGCTGGAAAGGTCGCCGGAGTGGGATGCGCTGTCGCTCAACCACCTGGAGGGGCGCACGGCGGCCTTCTGGGGCTACGGCGACGAGGGCGCGAACGAGCTGGACGCCGGCGGCCGGCCCCGCAAGCTGCGCCACGCGGCGTACTTCCCGGTGGACGAGGAGCCCTTCGCGGACGGCGAGCGCGGCGCCTACGCGCCGCTGGTGTGGCAGTGCCGGTACAGCGGCATCGAGGTGCCGGACGCACTGTGGAGCTACTGCACCACCGGGAAGGGGGCGCCGTACTCCGACGACCAGGCCGAGGACATGGTGGGCGACGCGGAGTTCATGGGCGCGTTCGACGCGTGGACGGACCGGTTCGCGGCGTTCGTCGCCGCCAAGGGGAAGGTGCCGCCGGGACGGTTCCGCGCCTTCGGGTACGAGCCGCCGCGCCACGGCTACGCGGACCTGCGGCTCAAGTGGCGGGACGCGCGCATGCGCCTGGGGGTGCCGCGCGAGGGGTCGTCGCCGGCCGCGCAGCAGGAGATGGGGCTGAACCGCGACGCCACGCTCCGGCCGGGGAGATCCGAGCGCGAGCGGCGGCACGACTGAGGCTTGTACCGTCGTGGCGGGGCCGCTCCGGAGCCGGACGATACTGCCGTCCGTCTCCTGCGCGGGCTGCGGGAGCCTCGCCAAACAGCCGGCGAGTCTCCCTGCGCCGGAGGGAGCCAGCCGAAACAGCCCGGCTGTCTCCCTCCGCAACGGATTCGGGGGATACTGCGGGAACTGCGAACGGCACGCCGTGCTTCGTCCGCCGGTCCCCTCAGCGGCTCCAGTAGCGCTGCACCGGCTCCAGCAGCCGCTCGTACGCCTCCTGCACCGCGTCCGCCCGGCGCGCGACCGCCTCCGCCCCGGCGGCGTCGCCCGCCGCCCGCAGCGCGTCGGCCTCCAGGCGCATCAGCTCCACCCACGCCTCCAGCCGCTCGCGGTCGCGCATCAGCCCCACGGCGGTGTCCGCGTCCACCATGGCCATCGCCCCGAAGAGGGGCCCCAGCAGCTCCGCCTGCGCGTCCCGGGCGCCGCGCACCACGTCGTCCGCCGCGAGCGGATCGCCCATCAGCTTCGCGCGCAGGCGCCGCAGCACGTCGAACGCCTGGCGGATGAGGCGGATCAGGTAGTCTTCCTGCTGCGGCATCCTCCCTCCATCCGGGTTGCGGCTCGCCCCCATCGACGTGGAAGGCCCCTCCCCCACCCCGGGGAAGGAGCCCGTCCGCGGCCCTTCGTCACGTACTTCGTACTTCCGTCCCGCCTCAGCGCCTGGGCTGCGTCCCCTGCTTGCTGACGTCCACCGAGCGCCCGCACATCGTTCCCTTGACGGTGTAGGTCAGCGCCGTGAAGTCCACGCTGGAAACAAGGTCCACCGTGCAGGAGCCGGAGCGGCCGTCGCTCGCCGACCAGGTGAAGGCGCCCTTCTGGGCGATGGTCTGCGGACCGACGGGCTGCCCGCCCACCACCTTCTGGTTGGCCTTGATGGCGACGTTGGGGTTGCCGGTGACGGTGAGGGTGCCGCCGCCCGCGCGGCGCGTGGGGATGGCGCAGGCGCTCTCCGTCCGCGTCGCGAGGGTTTCCAGCGTGAGCGAGCGCGCGGCCCGGTCCAGCTCCCCCCTGGTGGTTCCCGCCACAGTGACCGAGCCGCCCGCGGGGCAGCGCCGGGAGTTCGTGAACGAGCGGTCCACGGGGATGGGGGCGGCGTTGGCGGGCATCTCCGAGAACAGGACGGCCGAGCCGACCCCCGCGCTGAGCGCGGCGCTGGTCAGGGCGTCGAGCTCCTCGGCCAGAAGCTCCGCGTCGGCGGACTCCAGCCCGCTCGCGGAGGGGGCGGTCGCGTTCTGCTCGCACCCGGCGAGGAGCGCCACGGCGGCGAGGGCGGCGAGGATGGACTTGCTGCGCATGGGGGTCTCCGCGCGGGGAGGTGGCGGCTGTGCAGGGGGGTACCCGACAAAGATAAGGAGGGCGACGCTCCGCGTCACCCTCCCTGATCGACCCTGGCCTCTCCCGCCGCCCGGAGCTCACTCCCCGGCGGGGTGCCGGTCGCCCAGCGCCTCGCGCCAGCGGGCGAGCCGCGGCGCCTCCGAGCGGGCCACGGGCCTGGGCCGGTACAGCGACATGGAGGTGAGCGAGGGCGGCCGGGCCGAGCGCCAGCGCCGCGCCCCCACCTGGTCGCCCAGGTCGCGGGCGTGCGTGTGGAGCCGGGCGCGCGCGTGCTCCTTCTGCGGGGCGTCGCCCCACTCCAGCGCCGCCAGCAGCGCCTCGCGGGCCGCCAGCGGGTCGCCGGAGGCCACCGCCACGTCGGCCAGCTCGTGCGCCACGCGGGCGCGGTCCACGCCGTCGCCGAAGCGCACCGCCGCCAGGCACAGGTCGCGCGCCGCGCCGCGGCGGTCGCCCGC
>JBEVLE010000832.1:0-9975 GCA_040509335.1 Longimicrobiaceae bacterium
CGACGGCCTCCCCCGATTCGTTTGCGGATCTCCGCGCGGCGGTCACAGGTCCGGGATCTGCCAGTCGATCTCCGGCCTGCCCGCCTCGCGCAGCGCCGCGTTGACCCTGGAGAACGGCCGGCTCCCCAGGAACCCGCGCCTGGCGGAGAGCGGCGACGGGTGCACCGACTGGACGATGGTGTGCCGCCCCGTGTCGATCAGCTCCGTCTTCTTCTGCGCGTTCGCCCCCCAGAGCACGAACACCGTCGGGTCCTCCTTGTGGCCCACCCGGCGGATGACCGCGTCGGTGAACGTTTCCCACCCCCTGCCCTTGTGCGAGTTGGGCTCGGCCTCGCGCACCGTCAGCACGGTGTTGAGAAGCAGCACGCCCTGTTTCGCCCACGGGACCAGGAAGCCGTTGTCGGGGATGCGGCAGCCCAGGTCGTCGCGCAGCTCCTTGAAGACGTTGCGGAGCGACGGCGGCGGGCGCACCCCCGGCCGCACCGAGAAGGCGAGGCCGTGCGCCTGGCCGGGGCCGTGGTACGGGTCCTGGCCCAGGATCACCACGCGCACGTCCTCGTACGGCGTCAGTTCCAGCGCGGTGAACTCCTCGCCCTCCGGCGGATAGACGGTGTGCGTCCTCCGCTCCTCCGCCACGAAATCGCGCAGCTTCGCGAAGTACGGCTTGTCCGTCTCGTCGCCGACGACCGCGTGCCAGGATGCGGGAAGGGGGAGCTTCATCGACCGTCCCGGCCGGAGGAAGTTGGGATGACGAACGGCCTGCGCGTATGCAAAGCCCATTCCGGGAAAACGGCGCGCCGTGGCCATCTAAATCGAGTGTGAACGGGCACGGGCAGCCTCCATGAGGTTCCCACCCCACACAATACCGATTCCCACATCCCCCTACCGGAGCGATCGCGATGTCCAGGAGAGTCGTCCTTCCCTCGATCCTGTTGGTCGTCACCTGTTCGGCCCCGTCGGTCTGTGGAGCTCAGCTCCTCTCCATCCCCCGCTACGACAAGGTCCAGGACGCGCTCGCCCAGCCGGGACCGTTAAGGGCACGGGCGCTACAGATCTTCTCTCCGGCGGTGGCGGCAGCGGCGGTGGCGGAGAGCCCTACCCTGTCGCCGAACGAGTGGCACCTGCTGGACACGGAGTCCCGCGGTTCCCTCCTGTGGGCCAACGAACCCGACCAGCTTCTCCCGGGCGCCCAGTTGAACCTGGGAGCTTCCAACGGAGCGCTCCTGACCGAGCTCGCCGGCGTAATATCCGGCGCCTGGCGGATCAGTGCGGCGACGGCGCTCGCCGTAGAAACCCAGGACACCGGGGACGAGGAGGGGACCAGCGAGACCGGGCAGGACTCGACGGCTGCCTTCAAGACCTTCCTTGCCGGAGGCGGGAACCTCTCGCTCCAGGGTGTCCGGCCGATCGCATTCCGCCCCACCGACCGTTCCAACCAGTACTTCCTCGCCGTTCCGAGGGCCTGGGTGGACGTTCCGGGCCTGGGCACGACGGACGACGTCCGGAGCGGGGGCGCCGAGATCGGGGCCGAGTACCAGTACCACCGGCTCGCGGACGAGGGCAGTCGGCCGTTTCTCGTCTTTCAGCTGCGTGGCGGCCTCGTCGTAGGCTCCAAGGAGTTCTATCAGGGGATCGGACACTCCAAGGAGAGGCCGTTCGGGTACGTCGCCCCCGCCCTGAGCTTTTTCGTGGCCGATCAGGTGAAGATCGGCGTGACGGGCTTCGTCGGGCCGAGCACGTTCCGCGACCAGCCCAGAGTCCAGGTGAGCCTGGCGATCCTCAACAAGAAGGATGGCGCAAACAAGTAGGCCGGGCCGCCGAGTCACCTTCCACGGAGCGGAGGAGACGCATGAAGATCATCCTGTTCGATCTGGGCGACACCCTGGAGCACGAGGGTGTCCTGCTCCCGGGCGCGAAGCAGACTCTGGAGTGTCTGCGAGAACTCCGCGATGGAGCCGGAGAAGCGGTGATCCTGGCTCTCGCCTCCGACTTCGACATGCCCGAGGAGCCGCAGCAGGTGCAGGTGATTCGCCAGAGGTACTACGGGATCTTGGACCGGCTTGGCATACGATCGTTCTTCGAGCCCGTGGATACTCGCGTGACGCTGTCCACCGACGTGGGGGTGTTCAAGCCTGATGAGCTCCTGTTCCGCGAGGTGCTCGCCAGGAGCGGCGGGAGCGCGACGTTCCGAGACGTAGTCTTCGTCACCGAGAACCCGGACCACGTCTCGGCTGCCCGCAAGCTGGGAATGCTGGCCATCCACTTCGGGGGCCCCGGACAGGTCTCCGGTGAAGTGGATCGGCTCGTAGACCTGGTTCCGCGGATCAGGGAGATGATCGGCGTCTGACAGGTCCCGTGCACCTGTGATGCGGCGGCCTTCCCCGGGTGGAAATCAGCTGGCCATGCCCATCCAACCTTGATACCGACGCCCACTCGCGTCCACCGGACGCTCCTCGTGGAGAGCGTCATCACCCAGGTCCTGGAGGTGCATCATGTGTCGGAATCCCCTGCATTGCATCGTGCCGCCGTACATTCTTGACCAGCTCGCGAAGTCCGACGACCCGGAGGTCCGCAATCTGGCGGTGGACACCATCGCAAAGTCGGCGGCGGCGCGGGCAACGCGCCGCGCGCTGGCCACCATGCCCGCAATGGCGGCGATCCCCTCCCCTGCGGGCAACAAGGACCGTCTGGTGTACGACGCCGAGCACCGCGGCTTCGGCAGCCTCCCCGGGAAGCTCGTCCGCAGGGAAAACGACGGGCCTACCGGAGACGCGGCTGCGGACGAGGCATTCGACGGGGCCGGGATCACTTACGATTTCTACAAGAAGGTGTTCAACCGCAACTCGCTGGATGACCGGGGAATGACCCTCATCTCGTCCGTCCACCTGGGAACCAACCTGAACAACGCCTTCTGGACCGGCGAGCAGATGGCGTACGGCGACGGCGATGGGCAGCTCTTCGTCCGGTTTACCCGGTCGCTGGACGTAGTGGGGCACGAACTGACCCACGGCGTGGTGACGCATACCAGCAACCTCGAGTACCAGGACGAGTCGGGTGCGCTGAACGAGCATTTCGCAGACGTGTTCGGCGCGCTGGTGAAGCAGTGGCATCTCGGACAGGCGGTGGATCAAGCGGACTGGACGATCGGCGCCGACCTGATGGCGCCCGGGTCGGGAGCGAGGTGTCTGCGGATCTTCACAGCCGAAAAGGCCTACGAGAACCACCCGAAGCTCGGCACCGATCCCCAGCCGAAGCACCTCTCCGACAAGTTCACCGGTATCGAGGATAACCGCGGCGTCCACATCAACTCCGGGATCCCGAACCACGCCTTCTACCTGGTCGCCATGCGACTCGGCGGCAACGGGTGGGGGACGGCGGGGCAGATCTGGTACGAGACCATGAGATCACTCCCCAAAACGAGTGACTTCAACAAGATGGTGCAGAAGTCGGTGGAGGTCGCGAACTCGGCGGGGACGCGGGCGCGCAAGGTCGTGGCCCAGGCCTGGAAGGACGTTGGCTTCTAGGTTGCAGGGCTGACGAACGAAGGGGTGGCGCGTACCGGCGCCGCCCCCCACCCCAGCTCCGAGGAACCAGAAGTGAAGATCAGCTTCCGGCAGTCGGGCGGCTATACCGGTCTGGCGCTAGGTTACGAGGTAGATACCAGCGCACTTCCGGCCGACGAGGGTGCAATGCTGAAACGTCTGGTCGACGAGAGCGGGATCGAGGACCTGGTCCAGCCCGACACCAGCGGCGCAAGAGATCTGACGCTGTACCAGATCACCATCGATAACGGCGACGCAGCCCGGACCTTGTCGTACGACGACATGTCTCTCCCAGACCGGCTCGCTCCGCTGCACCGATACCTGCAGACGCGTGCCAGGCCGCGTCCGTTGCGCTGAAGCATCGAACCGGCGCACATCTCCCTGAAACGTGCGCCGGTTCGGTCGTGCCGACGCCAGCAGATGCAAAGGCCGGATCAGCGTAATTACACCGCCCCCACCCCCGTGTTGGCTCGCACGTCCAGCTCCGCGTACGCGTCCTCGGCGGCGGAATTCATGCTGAACAGCGACCCCAGGATCGCCGCCAGGAACCCCAGCGGCACCGACACCAGCGCCGGGTTGTCCAGCGGAAACACGGGATCCGCCTGGATCAGGTGCCGCGCCGCGGCGGTGGGCGGGTCGATGCCCATCACCGCCGGGCTGAGGACGATGAGCACCAGCGACGCCAGCAGCCCCACCGTCATCCCCAGCACCATCCCCGTGGTGTTGAAGCGCCGCCAGTACAGCGTCAGCAGGATCGCCGGGACGTTGGCGCTGGCGGCCACCGCGAAGGCAAGCCCCACCAGGAACGCCACGTTCAGCGACTTGAGCGCGATGGCGAGCACGATGGAGAGCGCGCCGATCACCCCCGCGGCGATGCGCGCCACCCGCACCTGCTCGCGCTCGTCGTGCTGCTCGCCGCGCTTGACCACGCTGAACCACACGTCGTGCGCGAAGGCCGACGACGAGGCGATGGTGAGCCCCGCCACCACCGCCAGGATGGTCGCGAAGGCGATCGCCGACACAAAGGACAGGAACACCTCGCCGCCCAGCCGCTCCGCCAGCAGCGGCGCCGCCAGGTTCTGGTTGGGCGCGAGCACGCCGTCCTTGAGCACGCCGATGTTCTCCTTGCCCACCAGCGTCGCCGCGCCGAACCCCAGGAAGGTGGTCATGATGTAGAAGGAGCCGATCAGGATCATGGCCCACACCACCGACACCCGCGCCTGCTGCGCCGAGGGCACCGTGTAGAAGCGCACCAGGATGTGCGGCAGCCCCGCCGTCCCGAAGATCAGCGCCACCCCCAGCGAGATCAGCGACAGCGGCCCCCAGCGGCCGTGGTAGTACAGCCCCGGCTGCGTGAAGTCGCGGACGATGGGCGCGGCCCCGTCCGGGCACACGCCGTCCTTGAGAGGGCCCGCCTCGCAGAACCGGCCCGTCACCCCCGCCACAGCGTCCGCGAACGCGGTGAAGGAAAAGCCGAACTCCGCCATCACCAGGATGGAAAGGAGGATGGTCCCCGCCATCAGCAGCACCGCCTTGACGATCTGCACCCAGGTGGTCGCCAGCATCCCCCCGAAGATCACGTACACCAGCATCAGCACCCCCACCATGACGATGGCGGTGTTGAAGCCGATCTGGGGGATGAGCAGCGACACCAGCGACCCCGCCCCCACCATCTGCGCGATCATGTAGAACAGGCTCACCGTCAGCGTGGAGATCGCCGCGACGGTGCGCACCGAGCGGGAGCGCAGGCGAAAGGCGAGCACGTCCGCCATGGTGAACTTGCCGGTGTTGCGCAGCGGCTCCGCCACCAGCAGGAGCACCGTGAGATAGGCCACCAGCCACCCCACCGAGTACATGAACCCGTCGTAGCCGTAGAAGGCGATCAGCCCCGCGATCCCCAGGAACGACGCCGCCGACATGTAGTCGCCCGCCACCGCCCAGCCGTTCTGGAAGCCGGTGATGCTTCGCCCCGCGCTGTAGAACTCCGCCGTGGTCGCGGTGCGGCGCGACGCCCAGTAGGTGATCCCCAGCGTGATGACGATGAACACCAGGAACATCACGAGCGAGGTGCTCATCGTGCCCCTCCCGTGATCCCGGCGGCGACCCGCTCCGCCATGGCGTCGAACCCGCGCGCGCGGCGCACGTACAGCCACATCAGCCCCCACGCCATGAAGAACTGCGACAGCGCGAACAGGTAGGCCAGGTTCACCTCCCCGAACACGTCGCGCCCCATCGCCTCCGGGAAGTAGCCCACCAGCACCGGGAGCGCGAAGTAGTAGGCGATGAAGAACAGCGTGGCGGGGAGGATGAAGCGCCGCTTTTCGGCCTTGAGGCGGCGGAACTCCGGGTCGCGCTCCACCGCGGCCCAGTCGGGGGCGTGCGCGGCACCCGGAGCGGGCTCGGGGGCGTCGGGCGAGGGGGGCTGCTGGGGCATGGGCGCGCGGGGGCAGGGGGTGCCGAAAGGCGGCGTCGCGGCGACGGGGGACGCGGTCACGGTACGCCGGGCCGTCCCCAATGTCAAACCGCCCCCCCTTGAACCGCCTACACCCGGGCCGCCAGCGTTTAGTGGCGGTAGACGATCGCCACCTGGTCCGGGTACCTGGCCCGGATCTTGTCGAGGCTCGTCTGGATCCGTGCGCAGAACGGACACTGGAAGTCGGAGAACTCCACGATCCTCACGGGGCGTCCGGCCGGCCGATCACGCTCCCGGTGGCGGCGACCTGCTTCCACTCCATGATCTCGCGCGGGGCCTGAGCCTGCGCCGCCCCGGCAGGGTTCTGGAAGAACTCCCGCCGGACCACCAGCCCGGTGACCACGACCGCACAGAAGGTGAGCACGACGGTCACGGAGCTGGACAGCATTGCTTTCACGATCGTTTCAGAGGGTCGGACACGTTGCCTCCGGTCCGTGCGCGCAGGCAGACACGCCTTCTATACACAGTCTATACTGTCGCAGGCCGCGCCGGGCCCAGGGCTCCCAGGCGACGAGGACCCTGCCGCCGCGCGGAGACGTTGGCCCGGACGGCCGGCGCCCCGGGGATCTACGCGCAGGACACCGAGCCGTCCGGGTTGAGGATGCACATGCTGAATCCACAGCAGTACACCCCGTTGCCGCAACATTCGCTGGGAGATGTCTTGGCTGACTCTGTTGCGCATAGGTCTGCGGCACCCACGGAGATGGCGGCGAGCGCGACGAGATTCAGGATCACCTTCTTCATATATGCCTCTGGAGTCGTGGAACGACGGCCTGGAGCGCTGCCGTGGGCGGGATGAGCGCAGCGCGAATGGCAATCCCCTCAGCAACGGTTCACGCGGGACGAGAGAGGGCGTGTTCCTCTCTCGTCCCGCCGACGCTCACCAGTACGCGCAGCCGCTGGAGGTCGCGCTGCAGCCGTTCGCACCGCAGCAGTTGATGCCGCCTCCGCTGCAGCACACCGGCGCCGGCGCAATCGGCTCCACGGCGTACAGGTCGGCAGCACCGAAAGCGACGACGGCGAGCGCGGCGAGGTTCAGGATCATCTGCTTCATACGTCCTCTGCGGGTAGAGTGGGGAAGAGACCTGCAAGCGTGCCTCGTTCCTAGGCAACGAGGATGCCGTGCGAACACACGCGCGCGAGCGCTTGTAAGTTTTTGTGGTTGAGCGTCTTGGAGTCTGTGTTGCCGATTCCTGCCCACCCGTGTCGTGCCGTAAACACACGCGCTAGACGGTGTGTAGACGGCGTGCACTGCCGCGTCAGTCCTCACCGGGCCCTATTCTTCTCTCGGCTATCGGGGAACGGCCGGCCTCCTCCTGCAGGAAGCTGTACTTCTGCAGCTTGATCCAGAGGGCGGATCTCGACATCCCGAGCCGTCTCGCCGCACGGGTCCTGTTTCCGCCCTCGGCCCGCAGCGCCTGGCGGATCATCTCCACCTCCTTGCCCTCCTCCGCGGGGGCAGCGTAGCGGCCCGCAAACGCTGCGCATCCATCGGACTCGCCCTCTGTTCTCGACATGGCGGCGGCGGGGAGGTTCCTGGAGAGGTGGTGCGGCTGGATGGGGACGCCATCCGAGAACACCGCTGCGCAACGGAGCGTGTTCTCCAACTCGCGCAGGTTGCCCGGCCAGGTATGGGAGCGGATCACCGCGAGCGCTTCTCCGGTGATCTCCGGCTGGAGAGAGTGGGTGGAGGCGACCTTCTCGAGCAGGAAGCGGGCGATGGGGGCGATGTCCCCGCGCCGCTCCCGCAGGGGGGCGAGCGTGTGCTGCAGGACCGAACATCGGTAAAAGAGGTCCTGTCGGAACTGCCGCTGCTGCACCCGCTCGGTGAGGCACTGATGGGTGGCCGTGATGATGCGGAAGTCGACCTGGACCTCCCGCGGCGACCCAAGTCTTCGGAACGACCCGTCTTCCAGCACGGCGAGCAGCTTGGGCTGCATCTGCAGCGGAAGCTCGCCGATCTCGTCCAGGAAGAGGGTCCCCCCGTCCGCCGCCTCCAGCAATCCTGTCCCCGCCTCACGGGCGTCGGTGAACGCTCCGCGCACGTGGCCGAAGAGCTCCCGCTCGAAGAGCGACTCGGGGACGGCGGCGCAGTTCACGCGGACGAACGGCTTCCCCGCGCGTGCGCTCATCTCGTGGATCCGGCGGGCCAGGTGCGTCTTGCCCGTGCCGGTCTCGCCGCACAGGAGGACCGGGTGGGTGCAGTTGGCGGCCCTCCGCGCGAACTCCAGGGCGGGCGTCAGGATCACGTCTCCGGCATCCCGGTCCGGGCGGGCTTCCGAGAACAGGTGGATGTGACTTGCGGGCATGAACGCCTCGGTGGAACGGGTGTGCCTCGGCCACTCGGGTCCGGCCTCCAGCGCAAAAGCTCAGCTCAGCCGCGGGTCGACGCGGTACACAACCACCTTCGGCACGTCCAACTCGTCCGTGGCGACGCCGTACGCGAGGTCGCCCCTCACCCGGTGGATCTGGACGTCCGGGGGAAGCATGACCGAGCCGATGTACCTGCCCGAGTCCTGGAAGACGGCCCACTCCACGGGAGATCGCGAGGGCGAGGCGAGCGCGATCCAGACCCGAGCCCGGTCGTCAACGATGAAGTCCCGCATGGGCGGCCACCGCTCGGGAGCCGCTTCGCTCAGGAGGCGCCGCACCCTGCCGTCTCCCGGCCCGACCGCCTCAGCGATATCCTCCACCGTGACCGACGGCGCCCGGTGCGTTGCGGAGAAGCCCCCGATCCGTTTCCCTCCGAGGGAGTAGATCTCGATTCCCACCCTGTCGGTCCATGCGTAGAAGATCCGGTCGTCCGGGGCAAGGCGGAGGACGCTCCTGGGGGCAAAGGGGTTCTGCCGCACCGTCATCATGGGCCCGGCCCGGGAGATGACCATCTGCTGGACGGGAAGTACCAGGACGGAGTCCCGAGCGAGCCGGCCGTCCGAATCCAAGAGGCGCACCACCTCCCTTCGTGCCGCGTCCTGCTTCGGGTCGTCGCCGGTACTGAAGGGCCTGCGGTAGCCGGCGATGATGTGCCCGCCGCGGTGCGAGTGGCGTACGAACGCGGGGGGGGCTAGCGACCCCGACGACATGACGGTGGAGACGTTGGCCACCTCGCCGTTGGGAGCGAAGGTGGTCAGCCGGGCAAGCTGCATGTCATAGACCTGCAAACTGTCCCCAGGGAGGACCTGCACGCCGTCCACCGCTCTGAACTCACCAGGCCCCTCTCCCTTCTTCCCGATGGTGCGCAGGACCGCGGCCGAGTCTGAGAGGACGGTTACCTGGCCGTTGTTCCAGTCACCGACGTAGATCCTTCCCTTTGAATCGACGTCTAGCGACGTGATCGCGCTGAAGGCAGCAGCCTCGTCCGGGCTTGCGGCAACCTCCGCTACCGTGTAGAGGGCGCGTGTCCACTCCCGTTCCTCTACGTCGTCGTCGCCCGCCCCGGGCCCCCTCCCACTGGCATCGCGGCATCCGCCGCAGATCACCAGGCCGGAGAGCAGCACGGCCACCGTTGGGACAGGGGAGGGGGCGGGCCGTGGGATACGAGCTCGTATGAAGCTCAAGAACATGAAAATCTCCGTCCAGGGTGAGGATGATGTGTGTCTTCTCTTTTGAATAAATGCTGTTTTAGAACGCTCTGAAAAAGACACTTGACATACTGTATGATCCGGATGTTGCCCCCGCAAGCTTTGCACTGCGCAGGTAGCGCAGAGCTACCGGGACCTCCCCGCCCACCGTCCGCTCCCGCGTGGCCGAGTGTTACGTTGAAATAGAAAAGTCCGGGGTTTGGTTGCTTTAGAAATGTCCTCCTGCCAGGGTGCCTGAGCGCCGCTACGGGTGGTGGGGCGCGGGTTTGTTCGGGGTTCGAATCGGTTTCTCTTCCGCCCTCTCCTGCGGGGGTGTGTCGGGCTGTAGCGCCGCAGGCGCGTAGGCCTCGTGCGGCTTGAGGGAAAGGTACGTCTCGCC
>JBEVLE010000833.1:0-11191 GCA_040509335.1 Longimicrobiaceae bacterium
CCCGCGCGGGGGCCCACCAGTCTCTCGCACCGCCGGGGGGGGGCGCCCCCCCACCCCGGCGCCCCCCCCGCCCCCCCCCCGGGGGCGGCCCGCGGCGGAGGCCGGGGAGCCGGTGGCGTTCGTGCTGGAGCTCCCCAGCGACCTCCGCGTCATCGAAGGCGTGGTCTCCTACCTGGTGGAGCGCTGCCGCGGGGTCAGCTTCGACGGCTCCAAGCTCACGCTCAACTTCCGGGTGGGGATGTGCGAGGCCCTGGCCAACGCCGTGACCTACGGCAACCGCCAGGACCCCGGCAAGTGCGTCCGCGTGGAGGTGGAGCTCAGCTCCGAGCGGATCGAGGTGGCCGTCCGCGACCAGGGAAACGGCTTCGATCCCGGCGAGGTCCCCGACCCCACGCTCGACGAGAACCTGGAGCGCACCGGCGGCCGGGGGATCTTCCTCCTCCACAACCTGATGGACGAGGTGGAGTACAACGACCGCGGCAACGAGGTGCGCTTCGTCCTCCACCGCGGCACCTCTCCCCTGCGCCGGGCCTCCGGCGAGTGAATCCCACCGTGGCGCCGACGTCCGCCCCCCTCCCGTCCCCCGTCCGCATCCCGGACGCGGCGCGCGAAGTCCTCGCCGACTTCCGGCGCGACTGCGGGCGCGAGGTGCGCGTGTGGCTGCGCACCGGCCAGGGGTGGACGTGCGCGGAGGCGACCGAGGAGCGCGGTCCCGGGCCGGACGCCGCCGAGCTCGCCGACGGCGCCGGGGGGGCGCTGCGCGTGGAGGTGCTGGGGCTCCCGCCCGACGAGGCGCGCCCCGTGGCCCGCTTCCTCGCCTCGTCGCTGGGCCGCACCCTCCGCCACGACGTGGAGGTGCGCTCCATGAGCCGGGAGATCATCGAGCGCTACGAGGAGATCACCCTCCTCTACTCCATCAGCGAGATCCTGGGCTCCGTCATCTCGCTGGAAAGCGCCGCCGGGACCATCCTGGAGGAGGTGATCGGGATCCTGGGGGCGCAGCGCGCCTCGCTCTGGGTGCACGAGCCCGAGGCGGCCCGGCTGCGCCTGGCGGCGGCCGTGGGCGGCGACGGCCAGGTGGGGCCCATCGCCGTGGACGATCCCTGCTCCGTCACCGCCGAGGTGTTCCGCGAGCGGCGCCCCGTGCTCCTGGGGCCCACCGAGGAGTACCCGCGCCCCGGCTGCGACCCCTCCAACCTGACGCGCGGCTCCTTTCTGTCCGTCCCCGTGAGCTACACCCCGCCCGAGGGGGAGGCGCGCACCATCGGCGTCATCAACCTGGTGGGGCGCAGCACCGACGAGGCCTTTTCCGCCGGCGACCTCAAGCTGCTTTCCGCCATCGCCAGCCAGATCGGCGCGGCGGTGGAGAACAGCCGGCTCATCGAGGAAAGCCTGCGGCAGCAGCGGATGGAGCGGGAGATGGAGCTCGCCCACGACCTTCAGCTCAAGCTCCTCCCCCCGGTGGAGCAGTTCGAGGGGTACGCCGAGGTGGCCGCGCGCTGCGTCCCCGCCGAGTCGGTGGGGGGCGACTTCTACCACCTGTTCCGGCTCCCCGGCGGGCGGCTGGGGGCGATGATCGGCGACGTGTCCAGCCACGGCTTCGGGGCGGCGCTGATCATGGCGCTCACCATGAGCGCCGTCGCCATCCACGCCTCCGAGGGCGACCCCCCGGCCGAGGTGCTGCGCCGCGTGCACCGCACCCTGATCGACGAGCTGGAAACCACGGAGATGTACCTGACCCTGTTCTACGGGGTCATCGACCCGGAGGGGGGCCGCGTCACCTACGCCAACGCCGGGCACGGCCACGCCTTCCGGGTGTGCGGCGACGGCGAGGTGCAGCGCCTGAGCGCCACCGACCCGCCGCTGGGGATCGTGGACCTGGAGGACTACCACGAGAACCAGGTCCCCTGGCGCCGCGGCGAGGACCTGCTCTTCCTGTTCACCGACGGCCTGTCCGACTCGCTGGAGGCCGGGGAGGTGGAGGGCTCGCGGATCCTGGTGGACCAGGTGGTCCGCGGGCGCGAATCCGGGGTGCGCGACCTGATGGGCCGCCTCTTCGGGCTGGGGGCCGCCCCCGGCGCGACCGGCGTCCCCGCGGACGACCGCACCGCGCTGCTGGTGCGGCTCTGAGCGCCGCCGCGCCGTGAATTCCCGCGAAGGCGGCCACCGCGCCAAGAAGTCCCTGGGGCAGAACTTCCTGGTGGACGCGAGCGTCCAGCGCCGCATCGTGGCGTCGCTGGGCGCGGGCCCGGACGACGAGGTGCTGGAGATCGGGCCGGGCCGGGGGGCGCTCACCCGCCACCTGGCCGGCACCGTGCGCCGGCTGGTGCTGGTGGAGCTGGACAACGAGCTCGCCCCCCGCCTCGCGGCCGAGTTCGCGGGCGACCCCTCGGTGGAGGTGGTGCACGGCGACGTCCTGGACGTGCCGCTGGAGCGCGTCTCCGCCGACCCCGCCGGGCTCCTGGTCATCGGCAACATCCCCTACAACATCACCACCCCCATCCTGTTCTCGCTGCTGGAGCGCCGGGTGCGCCCCCGCGCCATCGTGCTCATGGTGCAGCGCGAGGTGGCGGACCGCATCCTGGCCGAGCCGGGGAGCAGGACGTACGGCGCGCTCGCCGTGGGGGTGCGTGCCGTGGCGGACGCGGAGCGGGTGCTGCACGTGGGGCGCGGGTCGTTCCGCCCGGTCCCGGACGTGGAGTCCACCGTCGTCCGCATCACTCCGCACGTCCCCCCGCGCCTGCCGCAGGAGGAGGAGGGGGCGCTGCGCACGCTGACGCGCGCGGCGTTCGGGCAGCGCCGCAAGCAGTTCCAGCGCATCCTCCGCGACGCGTACGCCCTGTCGCCCGCGGAGGTGGAGGCGCTGGGCGCGAAACTGGGCTTCGACCTGGCGCAGCGCCCGGAGACCTTTTCGCCGGAGGAGTTCATCCGGCTGGCCCGCGCCCTGGCGGCGCGCGGAGGGCGCGGCGACTGAGCGGCCGCCGTTGACGCGGGATTTCCCGCGCCTTATCTTGTGAATTGTTTCACAAGTATGGGCCCATCGCCCCGCCGTTCCCGTGGGTTCGCCGCGAATGAAGAAGATCTCGGAATCCACCGTCCGCAGGCTCTCGCTGTACCTGCGCTTTCTCCAGGAAGCCGCGGACCGCGGCCTGGACACCATCTCCAGCGACGACCTGGCCGAGCGCGGGGGCACCACCTCGGCCCAGGTGCGCAAGGACCTGTCGTTCTTCGGCTCCTTCGGCAAGCGGGGGCTGGGGTACTCGGTGCCGGAGCTGGTGGGACGCATCCGCGAGATCCTGGGCCTCGACCACGCCTGGCGCGTGGCGCTGGTGGGGGCGGGAAAGATCGGCTCGGCGCTCTTTTCCTACCGCGACTTCCAGCGCCGCGGCTTCCACATCCAGGCGGTGTTCGACTCCGACCCCGACAAGGTGGGCGCCGCCTGGGGCGACCTGCGCGTCCGCCACGACCAGGACATGGACCTCGCGCTCCGCGAGGAGCGCATCGACATCGTGATCGTGGCCGTCCCCGCCGAGGCGGCGCAGGGGGTGGTGGACCGCGTGGTGAGCGCCGGGGTGCGCGCCATCCTCAACTTCGCCCCCACCCGCCTCCGCGTCCCCGAGAGCGTCGCTTTGAGATACGTAGACATGACCGTAGAACTCGAAGGCCTGGCCTACGCGATATCGGGCGAGCGGCTGCGGTAAATCGCGCGACTCTGCGTTGGGCTGCGCGCGGCTCCCTGCGACGTACATGAAGTACGTCTCGGTCGCCGTGCTCGCCCGCCTTGATTCGCGCGATTTTCCTTTGCCGTTCCGTCGTCGGTAAAGACAATAAAAAACTACATACCAACCTTTTGCGCTGTTCGGCTTACGCTGTTCGGCGCCGCAGTTGCCGTTGCAGGCTGTTCCCTGTTCCCTATTCCCTGTTCCCTCGCCGTTCGGTTGCGCGTTTCCGGGGCGTCCGCCTATCTTCCGGGGCTATGAATACGACCGCGCGCGTCCACGTCACGTCCGAGATCGGACAGCTCCGCAGGGTCCTCGTCCACACCCCGGGGAACGAGCTGCGCGCCGTCACGCCGTCGAACCGCGAGCAGTTCCTGTACGACGACATCATCGACGTGGACCAGGCGCGCCGGGAGCACCACCGCTTCCGCGCCATCCTTTCGCGCTTCTGCGAGGTGCTGGAGGTCCGCGACCTCCTTTCCGACATCATCGACGAGCCGCACGTGCGGCGCTTCCTGGTGGAGCGCGTCATGGAGGTGGCCTCGTCCGAGCCGCTCGGCGACAAGGTGGCCGAGACGCCCGGCGAGGACCTGATCCGCATGTTCATCGAGGGCAAGGAGTCGCCGCAGGGGCCCATCTCCAAGCTCCTCCACAAGGTGTCGTACGAGCTGCCGCCGCTCCCCAACCTGTTCTTCACCCGCGACGCCGCGATGGTGGTGAACCAGGGGATCATCATCGGCGCGATGAAGTACGCGGTGCGCTGGACCGAGGAGCTGCTGATGAAGGCGCTCTTCACCTACCACCCGCTGCTGGGGAACGCCGGGCTGATCTACGACGGGGCCGAGGAGCACAGGAGCGACTACACCATCGAGGGCGGCGACGTCCTCATCCTGCGCCCCGACCTGGCGATGATCGGGCTGTCGGAGCGCTCCTCGCCGGCCGCGATCGAGGGGCTGGTGGAGGGGCTGAGGGAGACCGCGGGGGTGGAGCACGTGCTGGTGGTCGTCCTCCCCAGCGAGAGCCCGGCCATCCACCTGGACATGATCCTGACCATGGTGGACCGCGAGCACTGCGTGGTGTACCCGCCGTACTTCTTCGGACCCGCGCGGCTCCCGGTGCTGTACTACCGCGCCGACGGCAAGGGCGTGCGCGAATACTCCGACGTGTTCGCGGCGCTCAGGAACATGGACCTGCCGCTCACGGCCATCTGCTGCGGGGGGCAGCACCCCACCATGCAGGAGCGGGAGCAGTGGGCCAGCGGGTGCAACTTCGTCGCGGTGCGGCCGGGCGTGGTCCTGGGTTACACGCGCAACGAGGCCACCATGCGCGAGCTGGAGAAAGAAGCGGGGTTCCGGGTGGTCAACGCGCTCGACTTCCTCACCGGCGACGTGGAGGTGGAGGAGGGCGACAAGGCGGTGATCGCGTTCGAAGGCGCGGAGCTGGTCCGCGGCGGGGGCGGCGGGAGGTGCATGACGCTCCCGGTGCTCCGGGAAGACATCTGGTGAAAGCGGTGCAGATGCAGGGCGCATACAACGAGGGGCTCCGCTTCCAGCGCGGCGGGTCGCTGACCGAGCGGGCCGTCCGCATGCTGGAGTACGGGCCGCTGGACACGGCGGTGCTCGCCTCGCAGGTCCTGGGCATCCGGGGCGACGCACGGGCGGCCGCCGCGGCGGTGTTCGCGCTGCTGGGGACGGACCCGCGCTTCTCCGTCTCCACCGAGGGGGTGTGGTCGCTGGGCGCGCAGGCGCCGGTCCGCAGGCTGCTGCGCGACGAGCGCTTCGTGGTGGTGGACGTGGAGACCACCGGCGGCTCGCCGGGGAGCGGGCACCGCGTCACCGAGATCGCCGCCGTGTGCGTGGAGGGCGGGGAGATCCGCGAAAGCTTCGCCACCCTGGTGAACCCGGGGGTGCGCATCCCCTCCATGATCGTGTCGCTCACCGGGATCACCGACGCCATGGTGGCCGGCGCGCCGCGCTTCGGGCAGGTGGCCGACCAGGTCCTCCCCCTCCTGGAGGGGCGGGTCTTCGTCGCCCACAACGCCCCGTTCGACTGGCGCTTCGTGTGCGCCGAGCTGGAGCGCTCCACGGGGATCCTCCCCGCCGGGCGGCAGTTGTGCACGGTCAAGCTGGCCCGCAAGCTCCTCCCGCAGCTCCCGTCGCGCTCGCTGGACGGGCTGGCGCTGTACTTCGGGCTGGAGATCGAGTCGCGGCACCGCGCCCTGGACGACGCGGTGGCGACGGCGCACGTGCTGCTGCGCTTCCTGGACGCGCTGGAGGAGCGGGGGATCGAGGACTGGGACGGGGTGGACGTGCTCCTGGGGAAGCGCGCCCCGCGCCGCAAGCGCACCGCCACCCCGCGCTCCATGGACCAGGCGTGAGCGAGGCCGGGGCGCCGCCCCTGGTGCGCACCCGCGCGCTGGGCGACTTCCGCGTCCACGCGCTGGAGGCCGGAACCCAGCGGCTGGACGGCGGCGCGATGTTCGGGGTGGTGCCAAAGCCGCTGTGGGAGCGCCGCATCCCCGCCGACGAGCGCAACCGCATCCCCCTGGGGCTCCGCTGCCTGCTGGTGGAAACGCGCGACGCCCTGGTGCTGATCGAGACGGGGCTGGGGAACAAGGAGGACGCCAAGTTCCGGGACATCTACGGCGTGGACAACGCCGCGTCCCCCGGCTCCGGCGCCCCCGACCGCCTCCAGGAGGCGGTGCGCCTGGCCGGCTTCTCGCCGGAGGACGTGGGCGTGGTGGTGAACACGCACCTCCACTTCGACCACGCGGGGGGAAACACCTTCCGCGACGCGGAGGGGGAGGTGCGGCTCTCGTTCCCGAACGCGCGCTACCACGTGCAGCGCGGCGAGTGGGACTGGGCGCACCGCGCCAACGAGCGCACCCAGGCCAGCTACCTCCCGGACAACTTCGTCCCGGTGATGAAGGCCGGGCGGCTGGAGCTGGTGGAGGGCGCGGTGGAGATCGTGCCCGGGATCGCGACGCTGCCGACGCCGGGGCACTGCCCCTTCCACCAGTCGGTGCTGGTGCGCTCCGGGGGGGAAACGGCGTGCTTCATGGCGGACGTGGTCCCCACCATGGCGCACCTCCCGCTCCCCTGGATCATGGGGTACGACGTGGAGCCCCTGGTCACCCTGGAGTCCAAGCGGACGCTGCTGCGCCGCGCGGTGGACGAGCGCTGGCTGCTGGTCTCCACGCACGACCCGGCGACGCCGTGGGGGTACGTGGAGGCGGACGCGAAGGGAGTGGCGCTGCGGCCCGTGTGAGGACGCCGCGCCGGCGAATGAGCCCAGACCCAACAGGACCGGAGATATGATCCAGATGTCGAACGACCCCCGGACCACGCCCGTGATCGTGAGCGCGGTGCGCACCCCCATCGGCCGCTTCCTGGGGGCGCTCGCCCCGCTGTCCGCGCCCGAGCTGGGCGCGATCGCCATCCGCGAGGCGGTGGCGCGCTCCGGCGTCAGCGCGGACGACGTGGCCGAGGTCATCATGGGCAACGTGGTGCAGGGCGGCGTGGGGCAGGCCCCCGCGCGCCAGGCGACGATCAAGGCCGGGCTCCCGGCCATGGTGTCCGCGCTCACCATCAACAAGGTGTGCGGCTCCGGCCTCAAGGCCGTGATGCTCGCCGCGCAGTCCATCCGCGCGGGGGACAGCCAGGTGGTGATCGCCGGCGGGCAGGAGTCCATGTCCAACGCGCCCTTCTACCTGTACGGCTACCGGGGCGGCGTCAAGTTCGGCGACCAGACGGTGGTGGACGGGCTGATCCGCGACGGGCTGTGGTGCTCGTTCTGCGAGGTCCACATGGGCGGCCACGCCGAGTACACCGCCAGGAAGGCCGGCGTCACCCGCCAGATGGCCGACGAGTTCTCGGTGGCCTCGCACCGCAAGGCGGCGGCGGCCATGGAGGCCGGCAAGTTCAGGGAGGAGATCGTCCCGGTGGAGATCGCCGGCCGCAAGGGCCCCACCGTGGTGGACACGGACGAGGGCCCGCGCGCCGACAGCAGCATGGAGTCGCTGGGCAGGCTGAAGCCGGCCTTCGCCAAGGACGCGCCCGAGGACGTGACGGATCCCGTGGTGACCGCGGGCAACGCGTCGTCCATGAACGACGGGGCGTCCGCCGTGGTGGTCGTCTCCGAGGAGTACGCGCGCGCCAACGGGCTGGAGATCATGGCCCGCATCAACGCCTACTCCACCGGCGCCGTGGAGCCCCGGGAGCTGTTCTTCGCCCCCATCGAGGCGGTGAAGAAGCTGATGAAGAAGTCCGGCACGCAGATCGGCGACTACGACCTGATCGAGGCCAACGAGGCGTTCGCCGTGCAGGCGCTCGCCGACGGCGCCGGGCTGGGCTGGGACTGGGACCGCGTCAACGTCAACGGCGGCGCCGTCGCGCTGGGGCACCCCATCGGGGCGTCGGGCGCGCGGGTGCTGACCACGCTGCTGCACGCCATGAAGGACCGCGACGCCCAGACCGGCCTCGCCACGCTCTGCCTGGGCGGCGGCGATGCCGTGGCGCTCTCGGTGGAACGCGTCTGAACCCGAGCTGAAGAAGAGATGAGCACGCTTCGGAACACGCTTGCGCTGGGCGGCCGCGAGGTCGTCCCCTCCCTCACGCTCCGCCGGGTGATCGGCGTGGCGGCGTTCGCCGCCGCCACCGCCTTGGGCGCGCGGCTGGCGATCCCGCTCCCGGGGACGCCGGTGCCGTTTACGCTCCAGCCGCTGTTCGTGCTGCTGGCCGGCGCGGTGCTGGGCGCGCGCCTGGGCGCCGCGAGCCAGGTGGCGTACCTCGCAGCCGGCATCGCCGGGCTCCCCGTGTTCGCGGCCGGCGGCGGCGCCGCGTACCTGCTGGGCCCCACCGGCGGCTACCTCATGGCGTACCCGGCCGCGGCCTTCCTGGCCGGGGCGCTGGGGCGCTCCGGCGGCCTCCGCGCGCTCCCCGGCCTGGTGGCGGCGCTGGCGGCCATCTACGCCGGCGGGCTGGCGTGGCTGGCGGTGGTGGGGAGCGTGGACACCGCGGTGGCGCTGGGGCTGCGCCCCTTCGTTCTCGCCGACCTGGTCAAGGTGCTGATGGTGGTCCTGGTGATGAACCGCGTCCGCGGCCGCGCCCTCCGGCTCTTCGGAAGCTGAAGGGCGCTTCCGCGTGGAAACCCCGCCCCCGGAAGCGCGCCGCGAGGACCGGGGCGGATTCCTGACGCGCCTGTGGGGCGCGGCGTGGAGGCTCGCGGCGTACGCCGCCCTGTTCATGGCGCTGTCAGGGGTGCTGCTGCAGGCGGTGGGCCGGATCGGGCTCGGGGGGGACGGCGCGCTGAGCTTCGGGCCCACGGCCGCCTCGCTGCTGGCGTCTCTGGTCGCGGGGTGGGTGATGATGCGCGGGGTGGAGCGGCGCCCGTTCGGCGCCATGGGCTTCGCCCCGGGCCGCGCCGCCCCGGGCGAGAGCGCGACGGGGGTGGGCGTCGGGGCGGCGCTCCTGGGCGCGACGGTGCTGCTGGTGGCCGCGACGGGCGGCGCGCGGTGGATCCCCGACGCGGGGACGCTGCCGGGCTACCTGGCCTTCGCGCTGCGCACGCTGGCCGTGTTCGCCGTGGCCGCCGCGCTGGAAGAGGTCCTTTTCCGGGGCTACCCCTTCCAGGTGCTGGAGCGCGGCATCGGGGCGTGGCCGGCGGCGGTGCTCCTGTCGCTGCTCTTCGCCCTGGCGCACGCCGGGAACCCCAACGTCCGCCCGCTGGGGCTGGCCAACATCTTCCTGGCCGGGCTGATGCTGTCGGCGGCGTACCTGCGCACCCGCTCGCTGTGGTTCGCCACGGCGGTGCACCTGGGGTGGAACTGGACCATGGCCACCCTGCTGGACCTGCCGGTGAGCGGGCTGGAGATCGACACCCCGCTGTACACCGGGATGGAGACCGGGCCCGACTGGTGGACCGGCGGCGCCTTCGGCCCCGAGGCCGGGCTCGCCGCCACGCTGGTGATCGCGGCCGGCACGGCCTGGCTCGTGCGTACGCCGCGGCTGTGCGAGTCGCCGGACGTCCGCAGGCTGGGTCCGCTGGCGGACGAGGCGCCCCCGCTCCCCGCCGATGGGGAGCCCGGCGCGCCCGCGCCGCGGGGCGGGTGGACGTGAGGGCGCGCGCGCTGCGCTTCTGGGGGTGGGCCGTGGGCGCGGTGGCCGCGGTCGCGCTCGCCGCCGCGCTCCTGCTGCCGTACGAGGCCATCGGGCTGCGTACGGAGCCCGAGCGCGAGCGCGCCTGGCTGTTGACGGTGTGGACGGCCGGGGTGATGGCCGTGCTCTTCGGGGCGACGGCGCGCATCGGCAGGCGCGGGGTGGGCTTCCGCGACGTGCTGGACGCGGGCTCCGTGCACGGCGCGGTGGATGCCCGCCGGCGCGCCGGGGGGGCCGGGGCGGGGGAGATGCTGGACGTGTGGCTCGTCGCCACCGGCGGGATCCTGGTGGGGATCTACTTCGCCGGCTGGCTGCTGCTCGGATGACGACGACAACGCTTTCCACGGCGACTAGACATGGCTGAGATCAGCAGGGTGGCGGTAATCGGGGCGGGGACGATGGGCAACGGCATCGTCCACGTGTTCGCGCAGAACGGCTACGACGTCACCATGGTGGACGTCGCGGCCGACGCGCTGGAGCGGGCACGGTCCGTCATTGCCGGCAACATGGACCGGCAGATCAGGAAGGGCGCGTACACCGAGGACGAAAAGGCCGCCGCGCTGGGCCGCATCGCCACGGCGACCGACCCGGCGCAGGGCGTCGCGGGCGCCGACCTGGTGGTGGAGGCCGCCACCGAGAACCGCGACCTCAAGTTCCGCATCTTCCGGGCGATGGACGAAGCCGCGCCGGAGCACGCCATCCTGGCGAGCAACACCTCCTCCATCTCCATCACCGAGATCGCCGCGCAGACGAAGCGGGCCGACCGGGTGATCGGGATGCACTTCATGAACCCGGTGCCGGTCATGAAGCTGGTGGAGATCATCCGCGGCCTCGCCACCTCGGACGAGACGGCGCGCGCGGTGACGGCGACCTCCGGGAAGCTGGGCAAGACGGTCGCCGAGGCCAACGACTACCCGGGCTTCGTGTCCAACCGCATCCTCATGCCCATGATCAACGAGGCGGTGTTCTGCCTCATGGAGGGCGTGGCCGACCGGGAGGCCATCGACACGGTGATGAAGCTGGGGATGAACCACCCCATGGGGCCGCTGGCGCTCGCCGACCTCATCGGGCTGGACACCTGCCTGGCGATCATGCAGGTGCTGCACGACGGGCTGGGCGACGACAAGTACCGCCCCTGCCCGCTGCTGCGGAAGTACGTGGCCGCCGGCAAGCTGGGCCGCAAGACGGGCGAGGGGTTCTACAGCTACGGTGCGTGAGCGCGGACGTGCGTGGGCGCGGGAGCGGATCCCGTGCTCATGCCGTTTTGTGCTCCGCGGATGAGCCTCGCTCACGCGAAAGGGGAAGATACGATGCAGA
>JBEVLE010000834.1:0-3372 GCA_040509335.1 Longimicrobiaceae bacterium
CGTGAGGGATTTCGGCCCGAAGGGGCGAGACCCGGCGGCAGTTTGCCGGGGCTCGACTCCGTTACGCAGCGTTGTTTGCTGCGTTACGGAGCCGAAGCCCGACCCCGGCGCCAGCCGGGGGCACGCCCAAACCTGCCGTTCAAGCCGTTAAATCTCACCCCGACGCCAGGTTCTTGAGCACCCTCACCTGGTAATGGTACGAGTTGATCCCGCCGCCGTTGTACCGCCGCACCGCGTACGGCCAGTCGCAGCCGATCCGCTCCCGGATGGGGACGTTCTGGTAGGTGGCGGTGCCGTAGTACTGGGTGGGCGCCCACGTGGTGCTGCTGCCGGGAAAGACCGGCTGCCCCGGGCTGGTGGTGCGGAAGCCGGCGTCCAGGGCGCAGGTGCGGCAGTCGGTCATGTAGCGCGGATCGGTCGGGGCGTACTTGCAGATGCGCAGCGGCCCCGTGCCGATCTCGGCGATGCGGTCGTCGGCGGTGGAGGTGGGGCCGTTGACGAAGCCGTCGAACTTGTCGCGCAGCAGGTCGGCGGCGCGCGCCACGTTCCTGCCGGGGTCCAGGATCACCCCCGTGACCTCCTCGGGGCGCGGCGGGTGGTGGAACAGGGTGTACTGTCCGGCCCCGTAGCCGCGCGAGGTGATGACGTTGGGGTCGCCGGAGTTGGTGTCGGTGCCCACCACCACGAAGTCGTCCTGGTCGCCGCCGGAGGGGACGACGAAGTGCATCAGCCCGCTCTCCTGCTTGAGGATGGCGACCAGGTACGGGGTGGGGACGCGGGTGGAGGGGAGCGCGGCGATCTGGCCGGCGATCTTCTGGTTGTCCGCCGCGGCGGTCTTGGAGAACGGGAGCGTGGGAAAGTTCGGGTCGTCCAGGATGTCGGAGATCACCTCCACCAGCGCCTGGGTGACCCGCCCGTCCACGGCGGACACGCGCCCGCGGTTGTAGTCCACCACGCGCACCGGCGCGCTCCCGTCCGACCCCCTGCCCGTGTTGTGGAGCAGGTCGTACTCCAGGGCCATGACGGCCTTCTTGGTTCCCGGGCCGAACGACCCGTCGATGCCGCGGCGCAGGTAGCCCAGCGAGCGCAGGTCGTGCTGCAGGTCGCACACCTGCTGCTTGGTGCCGGGCGAATCGATGGCGAGGACGAGGCCGGGCTGGCGGTAGCTGAGGGCGGGCATGGGACGGGTCCGGGGTGCGGTCGGGGACTGGGCGCCGGGAAGGAGCGCGTTCCGGCGGGAGGACGGGTGGGTCGGGACCGGAATCTAGGAGCCGGCGCGGACGCGCGGAAGAGCGGGATCGCGCGGCGCCGCGGAGCACGGCCGCGGCGGGGACGGCGGCCCGCGCCCTCAGAACACGACGCCGGCGCGGACCCGCAGGGCCCGGCGGGGAACGGCGGGCGCGCCCAGCCCGGGGCTCAGGGTGGAGAGCGTCGCGCCCGCGCCCGCGACGAAGCGGCCCGCGCGCACCCCCACGCCCGCCTCCACCCCCACGCCGGCGTCCGCCTCGTCCAGGCCGCGCGCGCCCAGGAGCTCGCCGGAGGTGGTGGACCAGAGGAATTGCGGCGCGGCGTAGGGGGCCAGCGTGCGCCCCGGCCCGGCGGCGAGGGGAAGCTCCACCACCAGCGCCAGCGGCACGGTGAAGCTGGCGTAGCCGCTGCCGGTGGCGCCGTCCGCGTGGAAGGCGGCACCCAGCCCGGCGCGCGCGCACACCGTGAGCCTGCGCGCGGGGAGGGGGAGGCGCAGGGCGAGCGCCCCGGACACGGTGTGCACCCTGGCGCCCTCCCCGCCGACACTCCGGAGGAGGTACTCCGCGGAGTAGGCGAGCGGACCGGCGGGGTCGGCGCGGAACGCGGCGCCCAGGTCGGTGGAGGTGAGCCGGCGCCCCGCGTGCAGGGTGGACGCGCCGGCCTGCGCCTGCACGGCGCGGGCGCCCTCGGGGAGCGGGGCGCCCACGCACCCCTGCGCGCGGGCGGCGGCGGGAACGGCGAGGGCGAGCATCGCTCCCGCCGCGAACAACCATCCTGGTCTCATGGGCCGGCCCGGCTCGGGTGCGACGGCTTCCCCTGGTCCCCCGCGGGGTTCCTGGATACGTTTCGGCTCCTATCTCCCCGACACAGCCTTTGTTCCCCGTGATGCACAACACACCCGTACGCCCCCTGCGCGGGGTGGACCTCCACGCCCTGGACCGGCTGGTGGACGCCGTGGGGACGGTGTTCCGCGGGCGGCGCGAGACCGTCCGCCTGGCCGTCGCGGCGCTCCTGGCCGGGGGGCACGTCCTGTTCGAGGACGTCCCCGGCGTGGGCAAGACCACGCTGGCCCGCGCCCTCGCGACGGCGCTGGGGCTGGACTTCCGCCGCATCCAGTTCACCAGCGACCTGCTCCCCTCGGACGTGCTGGGGGTGTCGGTGTACAACCCGCGCACGCAGGAGTTCGAGACGCGCCCGGGCCCGGTGTTCACGCAGGTGCTCCTGGCCGACGAGATCAACCGCGCCCCGCCGCGCACCCAGAGCGGGCTGCTGGAGGCCATGCAGGAGGGCCGCGTCACCCTGGACGACCGCACCCGCGAGCTGCCGCGCCCCTTCCTGGTGCTGGCGACGCAGAACCCGCTGGAGCAGCACGGCACCTACCCGCTGCCGGAAAGCCAGCTGGACCGCTTCCTGATGCGGCTCACCATCGGCTACCCGGAGGCGGCGCGCGAGCGCGAGATCCTGCTGGGCGCCTCCGCGCAGGACCCGGTGGCGGAGCTGGACCCGGTGATGGGGCCGGGCGAGGTGCTGGACCTGCAGGCGCGCGTGGACGGGGTGCGGGCGGACCCGGCGCTGGTGGACTACCTGATGGAGATCGTGGCGGCCACGCGCGCCGACGGCCGCCTCCGTGCGGGCGTCAGCACGCGCGGCGCGGTGGCGCTCTTCCGCGCGGCGCGCGGCTACGCGCTGGTGGACGGCCGCGAGTACCTGGTGCCGGACGACGTGCGCCGCCTGGTGGTTCCCTGCCTGGCGCACCGCGTGCTCCCCGCGGGGATGTCCTCCGGGGGCGCCGCCGCCCACGACGAGGCCGCCGCCGTCCTGGAAGAGATCGTCTCCCGCATCGCCGTTCCGGTGTGATGCGTTTGAACGGAATGGTTTGGGCGTGCCCCCGGCTGCGCCGGGGTCGGGCTTCGGCTCCGTAGCAGACGAAACGACCGTCTGCAACGGAGTCGAGCCCCGGCAAACTGCCGCCGGGTCTCGCCCCTTCGGGCCGAAATCCCTCACGCAGCATCTCACTGGCGTCCGCGGGGGCCCCCACCCGGCTCGCTTAGGCTCGCCACCCGCCCCCACTTCTGGGGGAGGGCTGCCTGTGCCTCCGCAGCGTTGTGCTCCCCTCCCCCTTGC
>JBEVLE010000835.1:0-4969 GCA_040509335.1 Longimicrobiaceae bacterium
GCGTGAGGGATTTCGGCCCGAAGGGGCGAGACCCGGCGGCAGTTTGCCGGGGCTCGACTCCGTTACGCACAGTTTTATCGTGCGTTACGGAGCCGAAGCCCGACCCCGGCGCCAGCCGGGGGCACGCCCAAACGAGCAGTTCATGAGTAAAACCGCAACCCGCGAAAAAGCCCGGCGATCTCTCGCCGGGCCCTTTCCCACGACTCAATTAAAAACGATCACCGGTACGCGGGGTTGGCGTTCATCTCGCCCCGGTTCACCGGCAGGCACTCCACGTTGGCGTACTCCACCGTGGTGCTCCCCAGGTACGACCCCCGCTGGAACTCGTTGAAGTCCTCGATGTCGCCGTACTGCGTCTTGTACCGGCGCAGGTCGCCCAGCCGGTGCCCGTCCAGGTACAGGTCGCGCCGCCGCCCGTCGCGCACCGCCGCCCGGAAGTCCGCCGCGCTGACGGTGGCGGGGAGCGCCGCCTGGCTGCCGATGGCCCGCCGCGCGTTGACGAAGGCGAGCGTGGTGGCGTTTGGCCCCTCGGCCTCGGCGCGGATGTACTGTGCCTCCAGCCCGGAGGCGATGCGGATGGCCGCGCTCCGGGTGAACTCGCCGCCCGGCAGCGTCCCCGTGTAGGTGCTGAACGCGCTCGGCGAGTTGGGCACGAAGGCCCGCCCGCCGCCCTGCACCGTCTCGGTGACGTCGGGGAGCGGAACGCGCGGGTCCCGGAGCGTCTCGAAGGGCGTCCCCGTGACGGAGGCCGCGATGGGCGCCGTCATGCGGGCGAAGAACACCTGGTTCTCCTCGGCGCTGTTTTCCGAGTAGAAGGAGCGGAAGATGAAGTCGGCCGGGACCTGGGCGGCGAACTGCGCCGCCAGCGGGCGGTCGCCCAGGTTGAGCGCCGCGCGCGCGATCCCCACCCGCGCCAGGTTGATGATGGAGTCCGCGCCCGCCACGCCGCGCGCGTTCGCGGGAACGGCCGCGGCGGCCGCGGCCCGCGCCGCGGTGGCCACCGCGATGGCCTCGTTGAAGCGCGGGATGGCGAAGTCGCGGAAGATCTCCGCCGGGGTGTGCGGCGGGCTCAGGTTCACGGGAATCCCGCAGTAGTGCTCGCCCAGCAGGTTGTACGTGGTCCCGGCGTACGCCAGCACGCGGGCCATGCGCAGGTCCGAGCTGGCGGAGTCGCCGCGCAGCGCCTTGAAGCGGCCCACGGTGCTGTCGGCCAGGAAGCGCGCCCGCTGGATCGTGGTGTAGGCGATGGCCGCGGTCCCGTTGTCCGGGTCCACGAAGCGCTGGTCGATCAGCTGCTCCTCGACGATGGTGGTGTGGTTGCGCAGCTCGTCGGTGAAGACGGCGGCGTAGTAGATCAGGTCGTCGTAGGCCCGCTGGAAGTCGCCCACCACGCCGTTGGTGAGCAGCCCCAGGTAGAAGGGGTCGTCCAGGTTCTCCACGTCGATCGCCTGGGGGTTCTCTACGTCCAGCAGGCCGCCGCAGCCGGCGAGCGCGCCGGAGGCCGCGATCGCGACCCCCAGGGCGGCGGCGCGGCGCAGCAGGGCGGATTGGAAGCGTCTCATGAGGGTGCGCCCCGCGTCAGAAGTTCACGTTGATGGCGGCGGACAGGCGCCGGTTCTGCGGCATCGCGTACGCGTCCACCCGCACGAAGGACCGGTTGCCGTAGGTGTTCACCTCGGGGTCGATCCCGGAGTACTTGGTCCACAGCGTCGCCAGGTTGTGGCCGGCGATGGTCAGCGTGGCCTCGGAGGCGCGGGAGAACGCCAGGTAGCGCGACGGGATGGTGAACGACACCGACACGTCGCGCAGCTTGAGGAAGTCCCCGTCCTCGATGTACGGCGCGAACAGGTTGACCGGGGCCCCGGCCGGGGTCACCGCGGCGCCGCGGTAGATGGACTCCTGGCCGGCGAAGGCGGAGTCCGCGGCGCTCGCCGGCGCCAGCACCCGCGCGTCGTTGACCCGCTCGCAGTTGAGCTGGAAGCGGCAGCGGTTGTACTCCTTGTAGTTGAACACCTTGTTGCCGCCCTTGTAGTCCAGCTGCGCGAACAGCCGCACGCCGCCGAACAGGGTGAGGGTGTTGGAGAACCCCACCTCGCGCGTGGGCGCCGGCGGCCCCAGGTAGCTGAAGGCGGTGTCCACGACCGGCTGCAGCCGCGAGTTGATGACGTAGCCGCCGGCGGCGTCGCGCGCGGGGAGCTGCGCCCAGAAGCCGCCGAGCGGGTACCCCGGGCGGTTCTCCTGCACGGCCCCGTACGCCTGCCCGACCAGCACGCTGCGATTCAGCCCCGGCTGCCCGAAGGTCAGCAGCTCGTTGTGGTTGGTGGCCAGGTTGAGCTGGCTCTCCCACGAGAAGCGGTCGCGCCGCACCGGCGTGGCGGTCAGCAGCAGCTCGATGCCGGTGTTGCGGATGTCGCCCAGGTTTTCCGTGCGGCCCTGGAAGAAGCCCTCCGACGGGGCGATGGAGACCGCCTGCAGCAGGTTGTCCGTGCGCTTGTTGTAGTAGGTGAAGTCCACCGCCAGGCGGTTGTCGAACAAGCCGCCCTCGAAGCCCAGCTCGAACTCCTCGCCGCGCTCCGGCTCCAGGTTGGGGTTGCCGAAGTTGAGGGTGCGGACGCCGCTCACCGTGGTCACGCCCGTCGCGGTGGGCTGGGTCACCTTGACCACCGTGTACGTCTGGTTGGCCTGGTTCGCCAGCGGGGCGCGCCCGGCCTGCCCGTACGCCGCGCGCAGCTTGAAGTCGGCGACGCGGGCCCGCTCGAAGAAGCCCGCGAGCGCCGGCTCCTCGCTCACCACGTACGAGACCTGCGCCTTGGGGTAGGTGATGACGTCGAACTCCGCCCCGAAGCTGGAAAAGTCGTCCGCCCGCAGCGCGCCCACCAGGAACAGGCGGTTGTTGATGCTCAGCTGCTGCTGGACGTAGTAGCCGATGGAGTTGACCTCCTCGAACGTGTTGGAGCCGGTGGTGAGCGCCGCGTTCTGGATGGCCGTGATGTCCGGGGCGCCCAGCCCCGTGCCGGAGCCGAAGAGCTGGTCGAAGCGCCGCGCGATGTACTGCGTGCCGAACGACGTGGACGACTCCATCCACCCCGTGACGGGGAGCTCCACCGTGCCCACGTAGTCCGCCGTGTACACCCGGTTGCGGGGGTAGCGCAGCGAGCTCTGCCCCTCGGGAAAGCCCGCGAACTCGGCGTCCGTGGAGCCCGGGGGCGACAGCAGGCGCGCCTCGTTCTGCGTGAGGTCCAGCCCCAGCGTAAGCCGGTTGCGGAACCACTCGACGGGCCGGTAGTTGGCCGTGGTCCCCAGCGTGGTCCGGTCGGAGTAGGTCTGGTTGTCGTAGCGGACCGCCTGCTCGCCGCCCACCGAGCCCGGGTACCCCGGGAACACGTTGGGGAAGGAGGAGCGCCGCCCCGGGATCCCGCGCACCGAAAGGAGGTACAGCCCCTGCCCCGACTCGTCGCCCACCGGGAGCCGCAGGTGGTTGCGGACGTAGTTGCTGGACACCTGGAAGTCCAGCTTGTCGGTGGCGTAGGCGGTGAAGTTGGCCCGCACCGAGCGCCGCCGGTTGAAGCTGTTGGCGAACAGGCCGTTCTCGTGGTCCAGGTCGCCCGAGACGAAGTACGAGAAGCGGTCGCCGCCGCCGCGCACCGACAGGTTGAGCCGGTTCAGGTCGCCGGCGTCGATGCCGAACGGGTCGTCCAGGATGGGGCTCCGCTCCTGGAGCACCGTGCCGGCCGCCACCCCCTGGCACGCCGGGTAGGTGGGCTCGGCGACGCCGTTCACCGTGGTGCGGGCCGCGATGTTGGCCGGGGTGCAGGTGGTGAAGTTGTCGACGATGTCCGACCCGATCTGGTTCTGGCCGTACTCGTACTTGACGCTCCAGCGGGTCCGCTGGGCGCCGCGCGGCCCCTTCTTGGTGATCACCTGGATCACCCCCGCCGCCGCCTCGGCGCCGTACAGCGTCGCCGCCGCCGGCCCCTTGAGCACCTCGATGGACTCGATGTCCTCGGGGTTGATGAAGGA
Organism: Longimicrobiaceae bacterium; assembly: GCA_040509335.1. GTDB lineage: Bacteria > Gemmatimonadota > Gemmatimonadetes > Longimicrobiales > Longimicrobiaceae > JAFAYN01. Next base: position 4,021 of record JBEVLE010000835.1, read on the forward strand.
AAGCGCTGAGGTGACCTGGGTGCTGAAGGACTGGGTGCCGGCGCCCGACGCGCCGAAGTTGCCCAGCGACGCGTCGCTGTAGCGGATCCCGTCCACGTAGATCACCGGGCGCACCGAGGTGAGCGAGCCGGCGCCGCGGACCACGATGTCCGCCGCCGCGCCGGGGGTGCCGGAGTTGGAAAGGATCTGCACGCCCGGGGTGCGCGACTGCAGGATCTCCGTGACGTCGCTCACCGAGGTCTTTTCGGTCACCGCGGCGGCGTCCAGCTTGACCATGGAGTTGCCGAGCTCGCGGCGGCTGGTGGCCCCCGGCGTCCCCGTGACCACGATGGCGTCCAGCGCCACGCTCGCCGCGGCGAGCGCGAAGTCGGCCCGGGCGGTCTCCCCCGCGGCGAGGGCGACGGTGGAGGTGGCCGCCGCGTAGCCGAGCATGGCCGCCCGCAGCTGGACCCGGCCGGCCGGGACGCCGGCCAGCGAGTACTCCCCGGTGCTGCCGGTGACGGCGCCCTGCCCGCTCCCCGTGGTCACCCGCACCCCCGAGAGCGGGCGCTGAGTGCCGGTCTCCACGACGGTGCCGCGCACGGTCCCGGTGGACTGCGCGGCGAGCGGGGGCGCGGCCACGCCCAGCAGGGCGGCTGCCCCGACGAGCAGCCGCGCGACGATCCTGCGACCTGGTAGGGTCATTTGTTTCTCCTTGAGACGAATTGCACTGCGATCGGGCGGCGAACACGAAGAAGCGAGGCGGGCACCGTCCTTTCGGTGGGAGGAGCGCGGACGGCAACGACGAACGGCCGCACCGGCCTACGATGCGGAAGCGTGACGAGCCCGTGACGTGACGAGACAGCAGATTAGCCGGCGCGGACACGCGTGTCAACGCGGTTTCGGCGCGCCGCCGCACGGTTCCGGGCGCGGAACCCGAAGGCAAAAAAGCGCGGGGCACCGTGCCGTT
>JBEVLE010000836.1:0-7989 GCA_040509335.1 Longimicrobiaceae bacterium
GCCGGCTGTTTGGCCTGGTTCCGGAGCGGCCCCCCGCATCGAACCCCGAGGACAAAGAAAGGCGGCCCACCCGAGACACCGGGTGAGCCGCCTTCAAAGCTTGAGTCGAGAGAACGGCTTACGCCGCCGCCTCCTCCTCGCGGAGCTTGCAATCCAGACAGTACCGGGCGTGCGGGAGGGCATCCAGGCGCTCGAAGGGGATCTCCTTCTTGCAGCCGTGGCAGATCCCGAAGTTCTCCGGGTCGTTGTACAGGCGCCGCAGCGCCTCCTCCACGCGGTACAGGTAGCGGCCCTCCTTGCTCGCGAACAGGAACGTCTTTTCCCGCTCCATGGCGTCCGTACCCTGGTCGGCCATGTGGAACGAGTAGCTGGACAGGTCGTTGTCGGCGGAATCGCGGGTCAGCTTGGCCTGCTCCGAGAAGCGGCCCAGAGACCGAAGGATGCGCTCGCGCTCCCGGAGGAGCCGACGCTCGATGTGTTCGAGCTGGGTGCGATCCATCGTTTATCTCACTGCGGGTGGGATCTGGAGGGACACGACGGCCGGTCGCGAAACGAAGCGGGACGGCGCGCAAGATGGATCCGTGCGTCCGGGAAACTTAGAAATTTAACACCTGCATGCGTTTGCCCGCAACCGGCCTCAGATGTTGAAGACCACCCGCAGGATGTCGTTGGTGATCGCCCACACCATCAGCCCCACCACCAGGATCATCCCCACGTGCGAGAAGCGGACGCGCTGCTCCACCGAGAGGGGGCGCCCGCGCACCGCCTCGATGGCGATGAACAGCAGGTGGCCGCCGTCCAGGATGGGGATGGGGAGGAGGTTGAAGATGGCCAGGTTGATGGAGAAGATGGCGAGGAAGCTGAGGAACGCGTCCAGCCCCAGCCGCGCCGTCTCGCCGGAGATCTGCCCGATGGCGAGCGGGCCGCCCAGGCTGCGCATGGACTCGCCGCCGGTGAGCAGGCGCCCCAGGACCGCCACGATCTCGCCCGCGGACCCCCACGTCTGCCGCCAGCCGCGGGCCACCGCCTCCGCCGGCCCGATGGTGCGGCGCACCACCTCGGGGCGCGGCGTTTCCACGCCGATCTTGCCCACGGGGACGCGCTTCATCTCCTCGTTGAGCTCGCGCTCGGTGGCGGGCGTCACCGTGACGGGCAGGCGCTGCCCGCCGCGCTCCACCAGCAGGGCGAGCGGACGGCCCGGGTTGGCGCGGATGGCGGCCTCCAGCTCCTGCCAGGCGCGCACGGGGCGCCCCCCGGCGGCGACCACGCGGTCCCCGGCGCGGAGCCCGGCGCGCTCGGCGGCGCCGCCCTCCACCACCCGGCGGATCTCCGGCTCGGCGAAGGGCTGCACCCGCGCCAGCAGGCGGTCGCGCTCCTGGCCGGCGGCGGGAAGGTCCACGGTCACCGGCGGCGCGGCGGCCAGGCGGAGCGTCACCGGCCCCGCGGGGGCGGCGTCCAGCGCGGCCTGCACCTCGTTCCAGCTCTGCACCGGCGTCTGCCCCACCGCCTGCACCTCGGCGCCCACGGGGACGCGCGCCAGCGCGGCCGCGCCGCCGGTGAGCGAGTCGGCGCCCACCACGAACAGGCGGGTGCTCGCGATCTCGGCGTCGCCGTAGCCCAGCCCCAGCCCGATGAAGACCAGGAAGGCGAAGATCATGTTGAAGATCACGCCCGCGGAGATCACCCAGGCGCGCGCCCAGAGCGGCTTGGAGTCGAAGGTGCGCTCCGGGTCCACGGGCGGCTCGTCCGCGGCGGCGGCCCCGCCCTCCAGCGCCTCGGCGGCCTCGTCGTCCTCCATCCCCGCCATCTTGACGTAGCCGCCCAGGGGGATGGCGGACAGGACGTACTCGGTCTCGCCCCGGCGGAAGCCGAGCACGCGCGGCCCCAGCCCCAGCGAGAAGCGCGGCACCTGGATGTTCACGGACTTGGCGGCCAGGAAGTGGCCGAGCTCGTGCACCAGGATCAGGACCGAGATGACGACGAAGAATGCGATTACGTCCAGCACGGGGCTCTAGCCTCGGACGAAGGTTCGGGTGACGCCGCGCGCCCACGCGTCGGCGCGGAGCACGTCGTCCAGCGTGGCCGCCTCGCCGCCCGGCCAGCGGGCGAGGGCGTCGTCGATGGCGGCGGCGATCCCCGGAAAGGAGAGCCCCCCTTCCAGGAACGCGGCGACCGCCACCTCGTTGGCGGCGTTGAACACCGCGGGCGCCGTGCCGCCGGCGCGCCCGGCCTCCACCCCCAGGGCGAAGGCGCGGAAGCGGTCGGCGTGCAGCGGCTCGAAGGTGAGCGTCCCCGCGGCCACCGGGTCGAAGCGCCGGCAGGCGTAGGGAAGGCGCTCGGGGTAGGCGAGGGCGTACAGCACGGGGATCTCCATGGTGGGGAACCCCATCTGCGCCAGCACCGAGCCGTCCACGAACTCCACCATGGAGTGGATCACCGACTGCGGGTGCACCACCGCCTGGATGCGCTCGTACGGCACGCCGAACAGGAAGTGCGCCTCGATCACCTCCAGCGCCTTGTTCGCCAGCGTCGCCGAGTCGATGGTGACCTTGGACCCCATGCTCCAGGTGGGGTGGCGCAGCGCGTCCGCCGGGGTCGCCGCCGCAAGCCGCTCCGGGGTCCAGCCGCGGAAGGGTCCGCCGGAAGCGGTGATCAGCAGCCGCTCCACCTCGCGCCACTGCGAGCCCTGCAGACACTGGAAGATGGCGCTGTGCTCGCTGTCCACCGGGAGCAGCCGGCCGCCGCCCTCTTCCGCGGCGCGCATCACCAGCGGGCCGGCGCACACCAGCGACTCCTTGTTCGCCAGCGCCACCCGCTTCCCCGCCCTGAGCGCCGCCAGCGTGGGCTCCAGCCCGGCCGCGCCCACCAGCGCGTTGAGGACCACGTCCACGTCGGGGTGCGTCGCGGCTTCCAGGAGCGCTTCGCGGCCGGAGGCCCAGCGCGTCGGTCCGGCGGAGTAAACCCCGGAGGCGGCGGAAGGGTCCGCCACCACCGCCAGCGCCGGCCGGTGCTCGGCGACCAGCTCCGCCAGCGCGGCGGCGTTGCGGTGCGCGGTGAGCACCACGGGACGGAAGCGGTCCGGGTGCTGGCGGACCACGGCGAGCGCGCTCTTGCCGATGGAGCCGGTGGCGCCCAGGATGGCCACCCCGGTGGCGCGGCCGCTCACGCGGCCCCGACCACGTAGCGAAAGAACAGGTACGCCAGGGGGAGCGTGAACAGCAGCGAGTCGAAGCGGTCCAGCGCGCCCCCGTGCCCGGGGAGGAGCGCGCCGCTGTCCTTGACCCCGGCGTCGCGCTTGAGCAGCGACTCCGCCAGGTCGCCCACCTGCGCCGACACCGACACCAGCACGCCGAACACCGCCGCCTCCGCGATGCTCATCCGGTAGCCGGGGAAGCGGGCGAGGACGAACGAGTACCCCACCGCCACCAGCACCGTCCCCACCAGCGCGCCAAGCGAGCCCTCCACCGTCTTCCCCGGGCTGACGCGGGGGATCAGCTTGCGCCGCCCGAAGGCGCGGCCCACGAAGTACGCGAAGGTGTCGCTGGCCCAGGTCAGCAGCACCGGCGCGAAGACCAGCGCCGTGCCGTGCCAGGCGTCCGGCCGCGCGGGGAGGTGCCGCAGGAACAGGGCGTAGGAGAGCAGGCCGCCGGTGTACAGCGTGCCGAACATCGTGGTGGCGACGGAAAGCAGCGGCTCGCCCTCCACTCCCCGCGTCCAGATGGCGGCCGTGACCGTCGCCAGCACGAACAGGGCGAGCACCCACGCGAAGCCCGCCCCGCCGGGGCCCTCCCCGGGGAACGCCGAGGCGAGCAGCACCAGCGCCGCGGCCCCGGCGGCGCCCAGGTAGGCCAGGGGGCGCGCCGCCTTGCGCTCCGCCATGCGGTAGAACTCCAGCACGGCCAGCACGGCGATGGCGGCGAGCAGCCCGCCGAGCACGAAGCCGCCCAGGTACACCGCTCCCACGGCGAGGGGGATCCCCACCGCCGCCACCCCCACCCGCTTCGCGGTCTCGGAAAGCGCCACCGGCCTCGCCTCAGGTCGCGGCGACGCGCCCGAAGCGCCGCTCGCGGCGCTGGAAGTCGCGGATCGCCTGGAAGAGGTGCTCCCGCTTGAAGTCGGGCCAGAGCACGGGGGTCATGTGCAGCTCGGTGTACGCGAGCTGCCAGAGCATGAAGTTGGAGATGCGGTGCTCCCCGGAGGTGCGGATCAGCAGGTCCGGGTCGGGATCGCCGGCGGTGTAGAGCTCGGCGGCGAAGAGCGACTCGTCGATCTCGCCGGGGGCGAGCGTGCCCGCCCGCACGCGCTCCGCCAGCCGCTGCGCCGCGCGGACGATCTCGGTGCGGGAGCCGTAGCTCACCGCCAGGTTGAGCCGCATGCGGCTCCCGCCGGCGGTGTGCTCCACGATCCCCTCCAGGGCGCGGCGGGTGCGCGGCCCCAGGCGCGACAGGTCGCCGATGGCGTGCACCTCCACCCCCTTCTCCCGCAGCTCGCGCTGCTCGCGCCGCACGTACAGTTGCAGCAGCGACATCAGCGCCGACACCTCGCCGCGCGGGCGGTGCCAGTTCTCCTGCGAGAAGGCGAAGAGCGTGAGCACCTCCACCCCGGCGTCGGTGGCGCCCTCCACGGCCTCCCGCACGGCGGACATCCCGGCCTTGTGCCCGAACTCGCGCGGGCGCCCGCGCTCGCGCGCCCAGCGCCCGTTGCCGTCCATGATGATGGCGACGTGGCGCGGGAGGTGGCCGTGAAGGCGGATCTGGTGAAGGAGGTCGGTGGACATGCGCGAAAAATTACGGGACTGCTCGGGTTTGTCAAAAAAAGTGGTTGGCGGGAAAGAAAGCGGGGAGCCCCGTCCCTCCGGGAGCTCCCCCTGGACCCGCCGCGGCCACGCGCGCCGGCTCAGACCTCCAGCACCTCGGCTTCCTTCTTCTTCAGCAGGTCGTCCACCTTGTGGACGTACTCGTCGGTCAGCTTCTGCACCTGGTCCTGGCTGCGCCGCATCTCGTCCTCGGTCAGGTCGCCGTCCTTCTGCTGCTTCTTGATCTCGTCGTTGGCGTGCTGCCGCGCCTGGCGGACGGCCACCCGCCCCTCCTCCGCGTAGCGGTGCAGGAGCTTGACGTACTCCCGGCGGCGCTCCTCGGTGAGGGCGGGGAGCGGGATGCGGATCAGGTTGCCGTCGTTGGACGGGTTCAGCCCCAGGTCCGACTCGCGCAGCGCCCGCTCGACGGCCTTGATCAGGCTCTTGTCGTAGGGCTGCACGGTGAGCATGCGCGGCTCCGGCGCCGACACCTGGCCCACCTGGTTGACCGGAAGCATGGAGCCGTACGCCTCCACGCGCACCGTGTCCAGGAGCGCGGGCGACGCCTTCCCGGTGCGGACGCCGCCGAACTCGCGGCGCACCGTTTCCAGGGCCTTCTCCATCCGTTCGCGTGCGTTGTTCAGGCTGCTGGGCATGGGGACTCCGTTCGTGTGGACAGGGTCACGGGTGGACCAGCGTCCCGACGCGCTCGCCGCGGACCACCCGCGCCACGGCGCCGGCGGAGCCCAGGTTGAGCACCACGATCGGGATGCCGTTATCCTTGCAGAGCGAGAGCGCGGCCGCGTCCATCACCGCCAGCTCGCGGGTGAGCGCATCCATGAAGGAGATCTCGGGGATGAACTCGGCGGCGGGGTCCTTGGCCGGGTCGGCGGAGTACACGCCCTCCACCTTGGTGGCCTTGATGATGACGTCCGCCTCCATCTCGATGCCGCGCAGCACCGCCGCGGTGTCGGTGGAAAAGTACGGGTTCCCCGTCCCCCCGGCAAAGATCACCACCCGCCCCTTCTCCAGGTGGCGGATGGCGCGCCGGCGGATGTACGGCTCGGCGAGCTGCTCCATGCGGATGGCGGTGAGCACGCGCGTCTCGATCCCCTTGCGCTCCAGGAGGTCCTGGAGGGCCAGCGCGTTGATCACGGTGGCCAGCATCCCCATGTAGTCGGCGGAGACGCGGTCCATCCCCTGCTGGCTCGCCGTGGTGCCGCGGACGATGTTGCCGCCCCCGATCACCAGCCCCAGCGCCACCCCCATGTCGTGCAGCCCGCGGATCTCCTCGGTGATCGCGTCCACCACGCGCGGCGCGATCCCGTACCCCTGCTCTCCGGCGAGGGCCTCGCCGGAGAGCTTGAGGAGGACGCGCGGGTACTTCAGGTCGGCGTGAGCCTCCCCGGCCGGCATCACTCTCCGAGCGCGTAGCGCGTGAACCGGCGCACCTCGATCTTCTCGCCGGTCTTGGAGGCGACCTCCGTCACCAGCTGGCCCACGGTGATGTCGGGGTTCTTGACGAACGGCTGCTCCAGGAGCGCCTGCTCGGCGTAGAACTTCTCCAGCTTCCCGTCCACGATCTTGTCCCAGATGTGCTCGGGCTTGCCGGACTCGCGCATCTGCTCGCGGTACACGCCGCGCTCGCGCTCCACCAGCTCCGCCGGGAAGTCCTCGCGGCGCAGCGCCACCGGGTTGGCCGCGGCGACGTGCATGGCGATGTCGCGGACGAGCTGCTGGAAGGCGTCGTTGCGGGCGACGAAGTCGGTCTCGCAGCCCACCTCCACGAGCACGCCGATGCGGCCGCCCATGTGGATGTAGCTGCCGATGGAGCCTTCCTTGGCCTCGCGCTCGGCGCGCTTGGCGGCCTTGGCGGCGCCGCGGGCGCGCAGGAGGTCGATGGCGCCCTCCATGTCGCCCTTGGCCTCGGTGAGCGCGTTCTTGCACTCCATCATCCCGGCCCCGGTGCGGTCGCGGAGCTCCTTGACTGCCTTCGCAGAGATTTCCATTTGGCTGATCCGTCCTGAGTATGTGTCGTTGCCGCCTTGCGGCGGGACGAATTTAAGCGGCGCGCGGGCGAAGGAAAGCCCACCCGGCGCGCGCGTCCAAAGAAATGGGGCCACGTGCGGTCGCCCGCGGTGGCCCCATCGAACTTCCGACCGGCTCCGCGGAAGGCTACTCCTCGTCCCCGCCCTCGGCGGCATCGCCGCCCTCGCCGCCCCGGGCGCTGGCGATCGCGTCCGGCCGCGGCTTGCGCTTGCGGCGCGGGCGGCGGCCCTTGCCGCCGCGGTCGTCCTTGTCGGACGGGGCGGCGGCGCCGGTCTCGGTGGAGTAGGTGGTCACCTCGGCCTCGTCGGCGGCGCGGCGGGCGTCCGCCGGCATCGCGGCGCGGGCCTCCACGATGGTGTCGGCGATGGCGCCGCTGATCAGCCCCACGGAGCGGATCGCGTCGTCGTTGCCGGCGATGGGCACGGTGAGCAGGTCCGGGTCCGCGTTGGTGTCGGCGATGGCGATCACCGGGATCCCCAGCTTGTTGGCCTCGCTGACGGCGATCTTCTCGCGCTTGGCGTCCACCACGAAGAGCGCACCCGGGAGCCGGGCCATGTCCTTGACGCCCGACAGGTACTTGTCCAGGCGCTCACGCTCGCGGTCGAGCATGAGCTGCTCCTTCTTGGTGTAGAAGTCGAAGGCGCCCTCCTCCTGCCCGCGCTCCAGCTCGCGGAGCCGGCGGATCTGCTTCTTCTGCGTGGTGAAGTTGGTGAGCATGCCGCCCAGCCAGCGCTCCGTCACGTGGAAGGAGTTGGAGCGCTCGGCCTCGCTCTGGATGATGGGGCGGAGCTGCTTCTTGGTGCAGACGAAAAGGACGCGCTCGCCGCGGGACACGATCCCGCGGACCAGCTCCTGGGCCAGCTCCAGCTGGCGCAGGGTCTTCTTCAGGTCGATGATGTAGATCCCGTTGCGCTCCGCGAAGATGAACTTGCGCATCTTCGGGTTCCAGCGGGACGTCTGGTGCCCGAAGTGGACACCGGCCTCGAGGAGGTCCTGGATCTGGGGCGTAGCCATGTGCTTCCGTGCGTCTGGTTGTTTCGTCCACCGCCGTCACCCGCCGTGGCCCACCGCGCGAGGCGGCACCGGGCACGGCGTCGGGAGGTGTGAGGGATGAGTCGGGATTCGGAAGCGGCGGCGCCGGCGCG
>JBEVLE010000837.1:0-4413 GCA_040509335.1 Longimicrobiaceae bacterium
ACCAGCGGGCCCGGCGCCCCGCTCCCGCCGCGCCGCCGCAGGATCGCCCGGCGCTCCGCGGCGGAAAGCCGCAGGCCGCCCGCGGCGTCGGCGAGGAGCACGGCGAGCACAGGGGCGCCCGTCAGCCCACGCAGCTCGGCGGCGCCGCGGACGGAGCCGTCCGCCCGCTCGGCGAGCGCCATCCCCAGCGCCCCGAAGGCGACCGCAAGCAGCAGCCCCACGCCCAGCCCCAGCATCCTGCGGGGCCACACCGGCTTGAACAGGAGCTCGGGCGGGTCCACCACCTGCACGGTGGCGAACGACACCGCGCCGCGCAGCGACTCCTGGCGGAGCCGCTGGTCGGTGAACAGGTACACCTCCGAGAGCTGGCGCAGCGCGCGCTGGCGGCGCCCCAGCTCGATCGCGTCGCCCGGGGCGCGGGCGAGCGTGGCGTCCAGCGCCCCGCGCCGCGCCTCCAGGAGCCGGACCTCGTCCGCCACCCCGTCGCGGTACTGGCGGACCAGGGAGCGGAGCGAGGCGTCCAGGTAGGCGATCTGGCGCTCCAGCGCCTGCACCTGCCGGTCCTCGCCGGTGCGACGCCCGGCCAGCTCCAGGCGCTCCTGCTCCAGCTTCACCAGGCTCCCCAGGAGCTCCCCGAGCGTCCGGTTCTCCAAAAAGGCGGGGTGGGCGATGAGACCGGCCCACGCCGCCGCCGGGTCGGACACCCGGGCCAGCCGCCCGAGCACGTCGTCCGTCCGCAGCAGCTCCGCGCGCGCCCGCTCCAGCGCCGCGGCCACCTCCGCCTGCCGCTCCACGTAGGCCTCGCCCTGCGCCTGGGGAGCCACCAGGCGGGCGTCGCGCTGGAAGCGCTCCATGGCGTCCTCCACGCCCCGCAGCTCGCGCAGCGTCTCCGCCGCCACGGCGCGCAGCGAATCGGTGGTCTCGCCGCTCTCGCGCCGCTGCAGCTCGCCGCGCAGCGCGGCGTAGCGCCGGGCCGCCGAGCGCACCACCTCCAGCGCCAGGCCGGGGTCCGGGTCGTCGTAGGAGACGCGCACCAGGTTGGCCTCGCGCCGCTTGCGCTCCGCCCCCAGCCGCGCCGCCGTCCGGCGCACCGCGTCGCCGAAGGGGATGGTCCGCAGCCGCACCGTCGCGGGCGCGCCGGGGCGCCGGGGCCGGAACGTCGCCGTCACCCCGCCGAAGCTCGCCGCGCGCCCCGGCGCGAAGTCGCCCACCCGCGCCTCCGTGGGCGCCGTCCGGCGCACCCGCACGCGCCCGTCCGGCAGCCACGCCGCCTCGAAGACCGCCCTGTCCGTCCCGCGGCCCGCGTCCAGCCGGGCGAAGAGCGAGTCGCGGTGCCACCCCCGCGGCGCGTCCAGCGCGACCGCGAGCGCGGCGTCGTCCACCACGCCCTCCACCACCGTGCGGCTGGCGAGCAGCTCCAGCTCGTTGGCGAAGGGGTCGCCGGTCATCTGCTGGAAGAGCGAGAACAGGCCCGCCGGGGAGCCGCTACCGGCTCCCAGCGACACCCCGCCCACCGGCGCCGGCGCGCCTAGGCGGAGCGTCGCCTCCGCCCGCCACACGGGGCGCGCCAGGAGCACCAGCGCGGCGGCGAGCCCCGCCACCCCCAGGAACAGGCCCGCGCCCACCCGCCAGCGGCGGCGGAGCGCGGCCGACCAGGTAGCCACCACGCCGGGCGCCGGGGGCGCGGGCGGAAAGAGCGACACGCTCTGCCTGCGGCTCATCGGACCACCAGGCCGGTGATCGCGGCGGCCAGCACCGATGCGCCGGCCCCCACCACCACGGGGAGGTTTTCCCGCAGCCAGCCGCGCGGGCCCACCACGATCTGGTCGCCGGAAAGGAGCTGCTGCGCCGATGCCGGCCCGCCCGGGGCCAGGCGGACGCGCGTGGCGCGCCCGTCCCGCACCAGCGACACGCGCCCGGGGCTCCCCGCGGGCGTGATCCCCCCGGCCCGCGCCAGCACCTCCGCCAGCCTTTCCGTGGGATCCACCGGGAAAAGCCCCGGCTGGCGCACCTCGCCGAGCACCGCGACGCGCACCAGCGGCACCAGCACCATCTCCCGGTCCACCACGACGCGGGCGTAGCGCGCGCGGGCCTCCCGCTCCACCTCGCCGAAGGGGCGGCCGGCCACGTCCACCAGGCCGATCTCCGGGAGGAGCACCCGACCCGGCTCCACCACCGGGAACTCGCCGCTCAGCGCCGGCTCGTCCTGCACCGCCAGGCGCACGGCGTCGCCGGGGCGCAGGCGCAGCTCGGCGGTTGCGGTGGCGGTGGACGCCTGCGCGGCGGCCGGGGCGGCGCAGGCGAGGAGGAGCGACGCGGCGAGGAGGAGGATCCGGTCCATGGGAGTCTCGGTGCCGGGCGTGGGAGGGCGTGCCTTCCAGCCAATCCGCGCAGGGCGGGGCCCGGTTCCCGGGAACGAAACGCCGCCCGGACGGATTGGCGGGGGCATGGCCCACCCCGACGTGCTCCCCCTCTGGCGTGTGCTCCGCGCCCACCCCCGCCGCTCGGCCGGCGTGGTCGCGCTGCTGGCGCTGGCCGGCGCCGCCGAGGGCTTCGGCCTGCTGACGCTGCTCCCGCTGCTGGAATCGGTGGGCGCGGGCGCGGGCGATGCCACCCGGGTGGGCCGCGCCGTCGCCGCGGCGCTGCACCGCCTGGGGATCGCGCCTTCCCCGGGCGCCCTCGTCGCCGCCGTGGGGATGGCGCTGCTCGCGAAGGCGATCTTCCGCTGGCTGGCGATGGCGCGGGTGGGCTCGTCGGTCGCGGACGTCGCGGCCGGGCTGCGGCTGCGCCTGCTGCGCGCCCTGCTCGCCGCCCGCTGGAGCCACTTCGCCGGCCTCCCCGCGGGGCACGCCGCCGCCAGCCTCGCCCGGGACGCGTCCTGGGCCGCCTTCGCCTACCGGGACGCGTGCGCCACGCTGGCCGCCGCCATCCAGCTCGCCGTGTACGCCGCCGCGGCGATGCTGGTGTCGTGGAAGCTGGGGGTGCTGGCGCTCGCGGCTGGGGTGGCCGTGAGCGCGCCGCTGGCGCTGTGGGTGCGGGTGAGCCGCGACGCCGGCGTGCTCCAGACCCGCCACGCGCAGGCGCTGGTGACGCGGGTGGTGGACGTGCTCCAGGCCGTCAAGCCCATCAAGGCCATGGGGCGGGAGGACGCGTACCTGGCCGGGCTCGCCGCCGAGACCGAGTCGCTGCGCGCCGCGGAAACCCGGCACGTGCGGGCCACCGAAGCCCTCCGCGCCCTCCAGGAGCCGCTGCTGGCCGTGCTCCTCCTGGGGACGCTCTTCGCCGCGCTGGCGTGGGGCGGCCAGGAACTGTCCACCCTGCTGGTGCTCGCGGTGCTCTTCCAGCGGATGGTGGGGCGCTTCCAGGCCGTGCAGTCCGAGTACCAGGCCATGACGGCGGCGTCCAGCGCGTACGCCGCCGTGGAAGCGCAGATCGCAGACGCGGAGCGCGGGCGCGCGCCGGCCGGGGGGACCGCCCCCGCGCCGCCGCTGTCGCTGGGGATCGAGCTGGACCGCGTCCGCTTCCGCCACGGCGGGCGGCCGGTGCTGGAGGACGTGTCGCTGTTCGTCCCCGCCGGCTCGTTCGTGGCCGTGGTCGGCCCTTCGGGCGCCGGCAAGACCACGCTGCTGGACCTGCTCGCCGGCCTCCGCGAGCCCGACGCCGGCGAGGTGCGCGTGGACGGCGTCCCGCTGGCGGACATCGACCCGGCCGGCTGGCGCCGCCGCCTGGGCTACGTCCCGCAGGAGAGCGTGCTGCTGCACGAGAGCGTGCTCGCCAACGTGCTCCTGTGCGGCCCGGAGCTGGGGGAGCGCGACGCCGAGCGCGCGGTCGCGCAGGCGGGCGCGGCGGAGCTGGTGGCCTCGCTCCCGGAGGGGCTGCGGACCCGGGTGGGCGAGCGGGGGCTGCGCCTTTCCGGCGGCGAGCGGCGGCGCGTGGCGCTGGCCCGGGCGCTGGCGGGCCGCCCCCGGCTGCTGCTGCTGGACGAGGCCACGGCGGAGCTGGACCCGGCCTCCGCGGCGGCCATCGGGCGCACGCTGCGCGGATTGCGCGGGCGGGTCACCGTGGTCGCCGTCACGCACCATCGCGATCTGGCCGCCGCCGCCGACGCGGTCTACGCGCTTTCCGGCGGGCGCCTGGTGCCGGTGCGAGTGCCGAAAAGCTCCGAAGACGAGCTGGGCGTGCCCCCGCTGGCGCGGGGTCGGGCTTCGGCTCCGTAACGCAGCAAACGACGCTGCGTAACGGAGTCGAGCCCCGACGATACTGCTGTCGGGTCTCGCCCCTCCGGGCCGAAATCCCTCACGCGGGTTTGGCGCTGGCGTCGGCGAGATCGGGCCCCCTCACCCCCCGGCCCCCTCTCCCCCGCAAGCGGGGGAAAGGGGGAGCACTGCAACGACACGTCAGAAGCCGAGGGTC
>JBEVLE010000838.1:0-8386 GCA_040509335.1 Longimicrobiaceae bacterium
CTCGTGGACCGGGAGCGCGGGCCCGGGCGCCGCCGGCCCCGCGCCCCACTCCAGCAGCCGCGCCCGCTCCCCGGGCGCGAGCAGCGGCAGCTCGGCGACGCGCCGCTCCGGGTGCGCGGCCATCCCCTCCAGCAGCGTCCGGAAGTGCTCCGCCATCCGCGCCACGGTGGACGCCTCGAACAGTTCCGCGCGGAAGTCCATCTCCCCCGCCAGGCCGTCGCCCCGCTCCTCCAGCAGCACGCCCACGTCGAAGGGCGTCTCGGCCGCCGCCGAAGGCAGCGCCTCCACGGCGAGGCCGCGCAGGCGGGGGTCGCCCCGCTCCGCCGCCGTGGCGAGGGTGAGCATCGCCTGGAAGAGCGGCGAGTGGCCCAGGCTGCGCTCCACCCCCAGCTCGTCCACCAGCCGCTCGAAGGGGACGTCCTGGTGCGTCTGCGCCTCCAGCACCCGCTCGCGTACCTGCGCCAGCAGGCTCCGCGCGTCCGGCCCGGCCGAAAGGTCGGCGCGGACGGCCAGCGTGTTGACGAAGAAGCCCACCAGCGGCTCCAGCTCCGCCCAGCGCCGCCCCGCCACCGGGGTGCCCACCAGCACGTCGTCCTGCCCGGAGTAGCGGGACAGCAGCGCCTGGAAGCCGGCCAGCACCGCCGTGAACAGGGTCGCGCCCTCGCCCCGCGCCAGCGCCCGCAGCTCGCCCGCCAGCGCGCCGGGGAGGACCAGGGGGAGCGCGCCGCGCACCCCGCGCGGCGACTGCGGCCGCGGGCGGTCGGTGGGCAGATCCAGCAGCGGCGGAGCCCCCGCCAGGCGTGTCCGCCAGTAGCCGAGCTGCGCCTCCAGCGTCGCGCCCGCGAGCCACCCGCGCTGCCACGCCGCGTAGTCCGCGTACTGGAGGGCCGGGGGCTCCAGCGGCGAGGGCGCGCCGCGGGCGAACGCGCCGTACAGCGCGTCCAGGTCGCGGAAGAGCACGCCCATGCTCCAGCCGTCCGTGACCACGTGGTGCATCGCCAGGGCGAGCACGTGGTCATCGGCGTCCAGCCGCAGCAGCGCCGCCCGGAAGAGCGGCCCCGCCTCCAGGTCGAAGGGGCGCCCGGCCACCTCGCCCGCGCGGCGCAGCGCCTCGGCCTCGCGCGCCGCAGCGGGGACGCGGGCGAGGTCGCACGCGGCCGGGGCGAAGCCGTCCGCAGGGAGGACCGCCTGCGCCGGCTCGCCGTCCGCCACGGGAAACACGGTGCGAAGCGACTCGTGCCGCTCCACCAGCGCCGCCAGGGCGCGGCGGAGCGCCCGCGCGTCCAGCGGCCCGCGGAGCCGCAGCACGGCGGGGACGTTGTAGGCGACGCCGCCCGGGTCCAGCCGGTGCAGGAACCAGAGCCGCTGCTGCGCGAAGGAGAGCGGCAGCGGGCCCGCGCGGTCCACGGCGACGAGCGGCGGCATCCCCACCGCGGCCGCCTCCCCCGCCCCGATGCGCTCCGCCAGCGCGGCCACGGTCCGCGCCTCGAACACGGCCCGCACGGGGATCTCGACGCCGAGCACGGCGCGCGCGCGCGACACCACCCGCATGGCCAGCAGGGAGTGCCCGCCCATCTCGAAGAAATCGTCGTGGACGCCCACCCGGCCGGCCCCCAGCACCTCCGCCCAGATCGCCGCCAGCGCCTCCTCCGCCGGGGTGCGCGGCGCGACGTAGGCGGCGGCCGCCGCGGAAGCCGGCGGCGCCGGGAGCGCGCGGCGGTCGGTCTTGCCGCTGGGTGTCAGCGGAAGCGCGTCCAGCGCGACGAAGGCGGCGGGGATCATGTGCTCGGGGAGCCCGCGCGCGAGGTGCGCGCGCAGCTCCCCGGCGGCGGGGACCGCGGCGCCCGGGGCCGCCGTCAGGTAGGCGACGAGCCCCCGGCCGCCCGGTGCGTCGTCCCGCGCCACCACCACCGCGTCGCCCACGGCGGGGTGGCGGCGCAGCGCCGTCTCGATCTCCCCGGGCTCCACCCGGAAGCCGCGCACCTTGACCTGGAAGTCCATCCGCCCCAGGTACTCCAGCTGCCCGTCCGGCCGCCACCGGGCCCGGTCCATCACCCGGTACATGCGATCCCCCGGGGCGCCGGAGGGGTCGGGGAGGAAGCGCTCGGCGGTGAGGTCGGGCCGTCCGGCGTAGCCGCGCGCCAGCTTGCCGCCCGCCAGGTACAGCTCGCCCGCCACGCCGGGGGGGACGGGCCGCAGCTCGCCGTCCAGCACCCGCGCCCGCGTGTCCGCCACCGGGCGCCCGATGCTCACCGGGCCCTCGCGGGGCACCACGGAGCAGGTGGAGTACGTGGTGTCCTCGGTGGGCCCGTACAGGTTGCGGACCCGGTCGACGGTGCCGAGCGCGTACAGCGCCCGCGCCAGGTCGTCCGGCAGCGGCTCGCCGCCCAGGGCGAGCGTCCGCACGCTCGCCGGGATCCCCCCGGAGCGCAGCAGCTCTGCCGCGGCGGTGGGGACCATGCTCGCGTGGACCACGGGCTCGCCGAGCGTCGTCAGCTCCAGCGCGTTCTCCGCCAGCACCAGCGTGCCGCCCCAGCACAGCGTGCCGAACACCTCCGCGACCGACACGTCGAAGCTGACCGATGTGGCGAACAGGACCGAGGAGCGCTCCACGTCCGCGACCGCGCCGCGCAGCCAGCGCACCAGCACGGCGACGGCCGCGTGGCGGATCATCACCCCCCGGGGCCTCCCGGTGGAGCCGGAGGTGAAGATGACGTGCGACAGGTTTTCCGGGAGCACGCCGCTCTCCGGAGCCGCGCCGTCGGCCGGCCCGGGCGGGTCCCCCGCCGCGTCCACGAACACCGGCTCGGCGCCATGAGGGAGGCGGTCCGCGAGCGCGGCCGTGGTGAGGACCAGCCGCGCCTCCGAGTCCTCCAGCATCCACCCCAGGCGCTCCCGCGGGTACGCCGGGTCCAGCGGCACGTAGGCGCCGCCCGCCCGCAGCACCGCCAGCAGCGCCACCACCAGGGCGGGCGTGCGCTCCAGCGACACGCCCACCCGCGTCTCCGGCCCCACGCCCAGCTCGCGCAGGCGGCGGGCGAGCCGGGCGGAGCGACGGTCCAGCTCGGCGTAGGTGAGCGATTCGCCGCGCCACGCCAGCGCCGTCCGCCCGGGGGTCCGCGCCGCCTGCGCGGCGAACAGTCCGTGGACGGTCGCGTCCCCCTCGTCGGCCAGTACGGGACCGGCGCCCCACCGTTCCAGCAGCCGCCGGTCCTCGTCGCGCAGCAGGGGGAGCTCCATGACCGGGAGATCCGCCCCCGCCGGAAGCGCGCCGAGGAGGAGCGCGTACCCGTCCAGCATCCGCTCCGCGGTGGCGGCGTCGAACAGCTCCGGCCGGTAGTGGAGGACCAGCCCCACCCCATCGCCCCGCTCCACCGCGCGCAATTCCAGGTCGAGCCCGGCCACCTCCGGCGCGGCGTCCACCTCCTCCACCTCCAGCCCGGGGAGCGCGGGGAGGAGCCCGGCCGCGTCTTCCAGCGAGAACGTCACCTGGAAGAGCGGCGTGTGCCCCGGCGAGCGCTCCAGCCGCAGCGCCTCCGTCAGCCGCTCCAGGGGGAGCTCCGGGTGGGCGTGGGCGCCCGGCGCCGCCTCGCGGACGCGGGCCAGGTGCGCGGCGAAGCGGGGGTTCCCCGACAGGTCGGCGCGCACGGGGAGCGTGTCGCCGAAGGGACCGACGGTCCCTTCCAGCTCGCGGCGGGGGCGCCCCGCGACGGGGGTGCCCACCACCACGTCGTCCTGCCCCGCCCAGCGTGACAGCAGCACCTGCCAGGCGGCCAGGAGCACCACGTGGAGCGTCGCTTCCTCGCGCCGGGCGAGCGCCCGCAGCGCCGCCACGAGCTCCTCCGGGACCTCGAGGGCGACGGTGGCGCGCCGGCGGGCGGGCGCGGCCGGGCGGGGACGGTCGGTGGGGAGCGCCAGCAGCGGCGTCGCTCCCTCCAGGCGCTCCCGCCACCAGGCGAGCCGCGCGTCCGGCGCCTCCGCCGTCAGCCGCTCCCGCTGCCGCACGGCGAGGTCCGCGTACTGCGCCTCCGGCTCCGGGAGCGGCGACGCCTCCCCCCGCGAGAATGCCGCGTACAGCGCCTCCATCTCCCGGAACAGCACCCGCACGCTCCACGCGTCCGCGACGGCGCGGTGCAGGACCAGGGCGAGGATCCACTCCCCGGCGTCCAGGCGCGCCAGCCGCGTGCGCGCGCGCGGCGCGCGCCCCGGGTCGACGGGGCGCAGCGCCTCGGCGCGGACGCGCCGCAGCGCCTCCGCCCCGCGCGCGGCGGCGGGGAGCGCGGCGAGGTCCGCCACGGGGAGCCCGGGCCGCGCGGCCGCGTGGACGACCTGCACCGCATCGCCGCCGCGCTCCGCGAGCGCGGTGCGCAGCGCTTCGTGGCGCCGAAAGATCTCCCGCAGCGCGCGCCGCAGGGCGGGCACGTGGAGCGCGCCGCGGAGGCGGAGGACGGCGGGGACGTCGTGGAAGGGGTTTCCCGGATCCAGCTGCTCGGCGAGCCGGATCCGCTGCTGCGCGAAGGAGAGCGGGAGGGGGTGGAGCGGATCGCGGGCGGCGCGGACCACCGTCGCGTCGGCCGGCGCAGGCTCCGCGGCAGCGCCGGCCACGCTCCGCTCCGAGGGCGGCGGGACCGCCGGGGGCTCGGTGCCGGACAGGTCCGTCGGATTCACCATCGATCAGAGCTCGAGCACGGTGGTGGGCCGGGTGTCGGGCGGAGGTGCCGGACGCGAACGAGCACGCGCCGCCCGATCATGTGAGGGAGACGCCCGGACTCGTATGTTTTCCGCCTCAAGCTACGAGCCGTGCGCCGGGCGCGTCAACCCGACCACCCTCGCGCCGCCCGACGAAAGGAAATCCCCGGGACACGCTCTCGCGCGCCCCGGGGACGATGGGCCCGGTGGGACTTGAACCCACGACCCTCGGATTATGAGTCCGGTGCTCTGACCAGCTGAGCTACAGGCCCGCGCCGCGCCGACCGTTCCCGGATGCGGCGGGCGAGACAAGATACGCCTTCCCTCCCCCGAGTTCAACCGGAGCCCCCTTCCGGCCGCCACCCCTGGAGATTGTCTCGGCTGGACGCCCCGCACGCCCCCCCTTACCTTGCAATCGCCCCGCACCCGCCGCCATCCGCGCGACCCCGACCCCCGCACCGAGGCCCGATGCGCGTCCACGGCACGCCGTACCGCACCGTCTGGATGGACGGCGCCACGGTCCGGATGATCGACCAGAACCGGCTCCCCTTCGACTTCGCCGTGGAGGCCTGCCCCGACCACCGCGCGACCGCCGAGGCGATCCGCCGGATGACGGTGCGGGGAGCGCCCGCCATCGGCGCGGCGGCGGCGTTCGCCCTGGCGCAGGCCTTCCTGGAGGCCGCCCCCGGCGACCCGTGGCCGTACGCCCGCGCCGCCCGCGCGCTCGTCGAGGGCACCCGCCCCACCGCCCGCGACCTGTTCCACGCCACCGAGCGCGTGTGGGCCGCCGCCGAAGCCGCCCCGAATACGTCCGCCGCCGTCGAGGCCGCCGTGGAGGCCGCGCGCGCGCTCGCGGAGGAGAGCGTGGCGTGCTGCCGCCGCATCGGCGAGCACGGCGCGGCGCTGCTGGGGCACGGGGCGCGCGTGCTCACCCACTGCAACGCGGGGTGGCTGGCCACCGTGGACCACGGCACCGCGCTCGCCCCCGTGTACGCCGCCGCCGCGGGCGGCAGGCAGCCGCACGTGTGGGTGGACGAGACGCGGCCGCGCGCGCAGGGCGCGCGCCTGACGGCGTGGGAGCTGGCCGGCGAGGGGGTGCCGCACGCCGTGATCGCCGACAACGCCGCCGCCTTCCTGATGAGCCGCGGCGAGGTGGACCTGGTGATCGTGGGCGCCGACCGCGTGGCCGCCAACGGCGACGTCGTCAACAAGGTGGGGACGCTCGCGAAGGCCGTGTGCGCCCGCGAGTTCGGCGTCCCCTTCTACGTGGCCGCGCCGCCCTCCACCTTCGATGCCACCGCCGCCGACGGCGCCGCCGTGCCCATCGAGGAGCGCTCCGCCGACGAGGTCCACTACCAGACCGGCCCCGACGAGGCCGGGACGCAGCGGCGCGTGCGGGTGACCGCGCCCGGCTCCGCCGCGCGCAACCCCGCGTTCGACATGACGCCCGCGCGCTTCGTCACCGGCTTCGTCACCGAGCGGGGCGTGTTCGCCCCCGGCGAGCTCCCCGCGTCGTGCTTTCCCGCCGCCGCGCGTCCGGCGGCTCCCTGACCGCTCCGAGCTCCCACGCCATGTCCTCCACCGCCCATCTCGCCGCCGCCGCTCCCGCCGCGGAGGAGCCGCTGGACGCCCTCGTCCGCTTTTCGCGCCGGGTGGGCGCGGACCCGTCGCTGGTGCTGCGCGGCGGCGGCAACACCTCGCTCAAGACCGGCGAGACCGACGTGCTGGGGCGCCCCCTGCGCGTGCTGCGGGTCAAGGGGAGCGGCTCCGACCTCGCGTCCATCCGCCGGAGCGACTTCGCGGGGGTGCGGCTGGACGACGTGCTCCCGCTCTTCGGGCGCGAGGACATGAGCGACGAGGAGATGGTGGCGTACCTGGCCCGCTGCCTCACGGATCCCGCCTCGCCGCGCCCCTCCATCGAGACGCTTCTGCACGCCTTCATCCCCGCGGCCAGCGTCTTCCACTCGCACGCCGACGCCCTGCTGGCACTGGTGAACACCCCCGACCCCGGGCGGCTGCTGGACGACGCCCTGGGCGGCGCCGTGCTGCGCGTCCCCTACCGCCGCCCCGGCTTCCTCCTTTCGCGCGAAGTGGGCGAGGCGGTGCGCGCCCGCCCCGACGCCCCCGGGCTGGTGCTCCTCAACCACGGCCTGGTCACCTGGGGCGACACCCCGGAGGAGGCGTACGCGCGGCACCTGGAGCTGGTGGCGCGGGCGCGGGAGTACGTGGAGGCGCGCTCGGCGGAGCGGGTGTTCGTCGCGGACGCGCGGCTGCGCCTGGACGACGGGGCGCGGCGGCGCGCGGCCGCCGCGCTGGCGCCGGTGATCCGCGGGGCGCTCGGCGGCAGGCGGCGCGTCGTCGCGCGCTACACGGACGCGCCCGAGGTGCTGGAGTTCGTGGGCTCGCCGCGGGCGCGGGGAGCGTCCGCCGCGGGGGCGGCCACGCCGGACCACATCCTCACCACCCGGCGGCTCCCGCTGTGGGTGGAGGTGGACGACCCCGCCGACGCCGAAGGGCTCGCCGGGCGCTTCCGCGAGGCGCTGGAGCGGTGGCGCGCCGACTACCTGGCGTACGTGGAGCGCTGGCGGACCGACGAGCCGGCGCTGGAGCCGGCGCCGCGCGTGGTCCTGGTCCCCGGCGTGGGGATGTGGACGGTGGGCCCCACCCCGCGCGCCGCGGCGCTGGCCCGCGACATCTACCTGCACACCGTGGGGATCATGGCGGGGGCCGAGGCGCTGGGCGGCTACCGCTCCCTCCCCGAGGGCGACGGCTTCCGCGCCGAGTACTGGCCGCTGGAATTGTACAAGCTGACGCTCGCCCCGCCGGAGCGCGAGCTGGCCGGCCGCGTGGCCCTGGTGACGGGCGCCGCCGGCGCCCTGGGGCGGGCGACCGCGCTGCGCCTGGCCGCCGCGGGCGCGCTGGTGGTGGCCACCGACCTGGGGAGCGCCGCGGTGGAGTCGCTCGCCGCGGAGATCGTGGATCGGGAGGGCGCGGGCGCCGCGCTCGCCCTGCCGCTGGACGTGACGAGCGAGCGCGACCTGGACGCGGTGCTGGAGCGTGCCGCGCTGGAGTTCGGCGGGGTGGACGTGGTGGTGTCCAACGCGGGCGTCGCCCACTGCGCGCCCATCGAGGCGCTGGAGCTGGCCGACTGGGAGCGCAGCCTGGCCGTGAACGCCACCGGCCACTTCCTGGTCACCCGCGCCGCGCTCCGCCTGCTGCGGCGCCAGGGGACGGGCGGCAGCCTGGTGTTCGTCGCCACCAAGAACGTCACCGCGCCGGGCAAGGACTTCGCCGCCTACAGCGCCTCCAAGGCCGCCGAGGCCCAGCTCGCGCGCGTCGCCGCCATCGAGGGCGGCCCCATCGGCGTGCGCGCCAACCTGGTGAACCCCGACGCCATCTTCGAGGGCTCCGGCCTGTGGGCGGAGATCGGCCCCGAGCGCGCCCGCGCCCACGGGATCCCCCCGGAAGCCCTGGGCGGCTTCTACCGCGCCCGCACCCTGCTGGACGTGGAGGTCCGCGCCGAGGACGTCGCCGAGGCCGTGCTCTTCCTCGCCGGGGAAAGGTCGTCGCGCACGACGGGGTGCATGCTGCCGGTGGACGGCGGTGTGCGGGAGGCGTTTCCGAGGTAGGGAACAGGGAACAGGGAACAGGGAACAGCCTGCAAAAGCACGGCGCCCCCACCGGGATCTCCGGTGGG
>JBEVLE010000839.1:0-2926 GCA_040509335.1 Longimicrobiaceae bacterium
TCGCCCTCGCCCTCCACCCGCGCGGCGCACCCGCGCAGCTCCTCCGCCAGCGCGCCCAGCGCCGCCTCGGCGGCGCGGCGCTCGCCCTCGGCGGCGGCGCCCTCCAGCACGTCGCCCCGCGCCACCCGGTTGATGAGCACCCGGTCGGCGGTCTCCAGCAGCACCAGCAGCCGCTCCCCGCGCACGCTCTCGCCGGAGCGCCCCCGCCGGATGGCGGCCAGGGTGGCGCGCGCCGCCTCCACCGCCTGGCGCGCGGGGAGGAAGGCGGCGCCGCCGCGCGTGCCCTGCGCCGCCTCCGGCGGGAGGGCGAGCGCCCCGGAGTAGTCGGCGAGCGCGCGGTAGCACGCCGCCACCGCCAGCATCCCGGGGCGGTAGGGGCGCACCGGCCACAGCGCCAGCGACAGCAGCATGGCCCAGGCGGCGCCCACCAGCACCCAGCCGCCGTGCTGCAGCGCGGACGCCGCGCCCGCGGACGGCGTGGAGATGGCCACCACGAACATCACCGTGGCGGTGACCCCGGTGGTGCCGGCGGCGGGACCGTACGCGCGCGCCAGGCTGGCGGCGACGGTCCACAGCAGCACGGCGGGAACGGCCGCCGCCGGCCAGGGCCGCAGGAGCGCGCCCGCCACCGCGGCGAAGGCGATGGCCAGCGCCTGCGCGGCCATGGCGGCGGCGCGGCTGCGGTACGCGCCGCCGTTGTCGGCGCGGGACACCATGAAGCCGCCGAGCCCGGCGAGCATCGCCTCGGGGATCCCCAGCGCGTGCCCGGCGAGGAGCGGCGCCACCGTGGCGGTGGCGGTGCGCAGCCCGGCGGCGATGGCGGGCGGCACCGGGGCCGGGCGCGCGGAGGCGCGCAGCGACGCGGCGAGCCGGCCGACGGGTCCGGCGGGGGGGGCGGGCGGGGGCGGGGCTCCGGTGGGCGGCATGCCGGCATGCCCAGCAACATCCGTGCGTCCCGTGCGCCCGGGGCGGGCGCTCACGGCGGCGCGGACTGGGCGCGGACGTACAGGACCAGCCCCACCACCGTGAGGGCGATCCCCGCCCACCCCGCCGCGCCGGGGAGCGCCGCGCCCAGGAGGAGCACCTCGCCCGCCAGCGAGAACACCACCTCGGCGGCCTGGGTGGAATCCACCGCCGCCAGCTCGTACGGCTCGCGCGCGCCGTGCCGCGCGTGCAGGAAGAGCGTGGTCGCCACCACGCCGGCGAGCAGCGCCACCACCCCGGTGCTCGCCACCTGCCCGGCGGAGGGCGCCGGGGGACGCGCCGCCAGCGCCAGGAGGAGCCAGAAGGGGACGGAGCCCAGCGTCATCAGCCACACCACGGCGAAGCGGTCGTCCAGCGCCGGGTCGGCGATGGCGGGGATGCGCCCGTGGCCGCCGTTCCGGGCCTCCCACACCATCTGGTTGCCCAGCGGGTAGGCGAAGGCCGCCAGCACCACAGGGAGCGCCCCGCGCCAGGCGCCGCCCGCCCCGCCGGTGCCGGCGTGCTCGGCGTTGACCAGCAGGATCCCGGCGAAGATGAGCAGCGTCAGCAGCACGCCGCGCGCGGGCACCCGCCGCCCGAAGCCCAGCAGCACCAGCGGCGTGGCGAGCAGGGTGGTCTGCCAGGTGGCGGCCACCACCCACCCGGCGGCGTACGACGAGGCGAAGGAGACCAGCGCGTAGAACACCCCGAACCCCACGCTCCCCGCCGCGGTCCAGAACCCCGGGTGCCGGCGGAAGAGCGCCCAGGCCGCGCCCACCCCGCGCGGGCCCCGCGCGGCGAGCATCCACCCGGTGAGCAGGAGGAGCATCCAGGCGAAGCGCAGGCTGGCCGTCCACACCCAGTGCCCGCCCTCCAGGCTCATGGAGCGGTTGAGCACGAAGGTGCTGCTGAAGAAGAGCGCGGCGAGCACGCCCAGCGCGATCAATCGGGCCATCGTCCCTCCTGTCCCCGGCCGGAAGAAGTCAGGGGAAGGTCGCGCTGGCGCTTCCCTTGCGGAAGGGGTCCCGGGTACCTGAGTGCGGGACGCGACGCGCAACAGCGGAGGCCAGGATGCGCTTTGGAGGCGGCGGCAGGAGAAGCGGCAACGTGACCGACAAGCGGGGCATGGGGGGCGGAGCCATGGCGGGGGGCGGGATCGGC
The DNA here is from genome assembly GCA_040509335.1 of Longimicrobiaceae bacterium. Lineage (GTDB taxonomy): Bacteria > Gemmatimonadota > Gemmatimonadetes > Longimicrobiales > Longimicrobiaceae > JAFAYN01. The sequence goes on from JBEVLE010000839.1 coordinate 2,125, forward strand.
GCGGTGGTGATCGCCCTGATCGTGATGTTCATGGGCGGCGACCCGGGCGCGGTGCTGCAGCAGGCGCCCGTGGAGCAGGCGCCCCCGGGGAGCGCGCCCGGCACCCCGCCCTCGGACTCGCTGGGCCTGTTCGTGGACAACACGCTGGCGAGCACGGAGGACGTGTGGAACCAGGTGTTCCCGCAGGCGACGGGACAGCAGTACCGGGAGCCGGAGCTGGTGCTCTTCAGCGGCACGCAGAGCACGGCGTGCGGCATGGGGCAGTCGGCGATGGGGCCGTTCTACTGCCCGCCGGACCAGAGCGTCTACATCGACCTGAGCTTCTACCGCGACATGAAGACGCAGCTGGGCGCCCCGGGCGACTTCGCCCAGGCGTACGTGATCGCCCACGAGGTGGGGCACCACGTGCAGAACCTGATGGGGACCTCGGACGAGGTGCACAACGCGCAGCAGCGGCTGAGCAAGGCGGAGGGCAACGAGATGTCGGTGCGCCTGGAGCTGCAGGCGGACTGCTACGCGGGGCTGTGGGGCTATCACGCGACCCGCAGCGGCGGCGTGGTGCTGGACCCCGGCGACATCGACGAAGCGCTCAACGCCGCCAGCGCCATCGGCGACGACCGCCTGCAGAAGCAGAGCCAGGGCCGCGTGGTGCCGGAAAGCTTCACGCACGGCACCTCGGAGCAGCGCGCGCGCTGGTTCCGCCGCGGCTTCGAGAGCGGCGACATGCGCCAGTGCGACACCTTCAACACGGCGCGGCTGTAGGGGAACGGCAGTACGAAGTACGAGAAAAGCGCCCCCGCCG
>JBEVLE010000840.1:0-3174 GCA_040509335.1 Longimicrobiaceae bacterium
GGCGCTTGCTCGCCGCGGCGGGGCTCCCCATGTTCCCCGGAACGCACCCCGAAACGGAGATCCCATGATCGCTGCCCTGTTCGCCCTTTTCGCAGCCGTGCCGCAGCAGGCCGCCCAGGACACCGCCCGCATCAAGCAGGGCGTGGACTACCGCGTGGAAGCCCGTCTGGACGAGACCACCAACGTGCTCGCCGGGCGGGCGCGCCTGCGCTACACCAACCACTCCCCGACCCCGCTCGACACCCTGTACTTCCACCAGTACCTGAACGCGTTCCGCCCCAACAGCGCGTGGGCGCGGCGCGAGATGCAGTTCGGGAACCGGCGCTTCCAGGACCTGGGGCCTGAGGACCACGCCTTCGAGCGGTTCCGCGCGGTGGAGGTGGACGGGCGGGCGGTGGCCCCCGTGTACCCCGGCGCGCCGGACTCCACGGTGGTGGCGATCCCCCTCCCCGCCCCCCTGGCGCCGGGCGCCACGGCGACGGTGCGGATGGACTGGGACGCGCGCCTTTCCACCCTGCCGCGGCGGCAGGGTCGGCGCGGGCGGCACTTCGACTTCGCGCACTGGTACCCGCGCATCGCCCCCTTCGACCGGGGCGGCTGGCAGCCCCACCCGCTCCTCCCGCAGGGCGAGTTCTACGGCGACTTCGCCTCGTACGACGTGACGCTGGAGCTGCCGGAGGACCAGGTGGTCGCGGCCACCGGCGTTCCCGTGGAGGGCGACCCGGGGTGGCGCACCGGCGGGCAGCTCCCGCCCGCGGAGGCGCTCCGCCGCGACGCCTACCCCGCGCGCCCCGCCGAGGCGCTGGGGCTGCTCGCGGGCGAGGCCGGCGCCGGGCGCAAGCGCATCCGCTGGCGCGCCGAGGACGTGCACCACTTCGCCTGGAACACCTCGCCCACCTTCCGCTACGACGGCGTCATCCGCGCCTCGCTGGACGACGCGGGCAACGCCACCCCGCTCCCCAGCATCCACGTGCTCTACGAGCCGTCGGACACCGGCTGGAGCGGCAACGTGACGCGCCGCACCTTCGCCGCGGTGAGCTGGCTCCAGGGGATCTTCGGCCCGTACCTGTGGCCGCAGCTCACCATCACCAGCCGCGCCGAGGGGCGCGGGGGGACGGAGTACCCCATGCTGGTCATGAACGCCTCCCCCTCGGAAGGGCTGGTGGTGCACGAGGTCACGCACCAGTGGCTGCACGGGATGCTCGCCAACAACGAGTGGCGGGCGGGGTGGCTGGACGAGGGCTTCACCTCGTTCGTGACGGACTGGTACTTCGAGGAGAAGGGGCAGGCGAACGTGTGGGACCAGACGATGGACGGGCTGGCGCAGCTGGAGCGCCGCGGGCTGGCGCAGCCGGTGGGGCTCCCCGGCGAAGCGTTCCGCGACCCCGCCACCTACAACGCCATGACCTACGACAAGGCGTCGGTGGTGTTCCGCATGCTCCGCGAGCTGCTGGGCGAGGACGTGTTCCGCCGGGTGATGCGCGCCTTCTACGACCGCAACAAGCTCCAGCACGTGGACGAAGCCGCCTTCGCCGCCGTGGCCGAGGAAGTGAGCGGCCGGGAGCTGGACTGGTTCTTCCGGCAGTGGCTGCACACCACGGACACGCTGGACTACGGCGTCGGCGAGGCGGCCACGGCGCGCCTGCCGGACGGCCGGTGGCGCACCACGGTGGAGGTTCTGCGCCTGGGGCGCGCCTGGATGCCGGTGCAGCTCCAGGTGGGCGGCACGAGCCGCACCCTGGACTCGCGGGAGCCGCGCCAGGTGGTGGAGGTGGTGACGAGCGAGCGTCCCCGCGAGGCGGTGCTGGACCCGCGCGCGGTGCTGCTGGACCTGGACCGCACCAACAACCGCGCCGAGATCCGCTAGCCGCGCGCGCCACGCGCCGCCGGGAACCCTCCTCCCGCCCGGCCCCGCCGGGCGGGAGGCTCTTTTCTGCTCCACCGCGCACCGCCATGATCCTCCTTTCCCTCGCCGTCGGCGGCGTCCTGGGCACCCTGGCCCGCTACGGCCTGGCCGGCTGGGTGCAGGGCTGGGCGGGCACCTCCTTTCCCTGGGGCACCTTCGCCGTCAACCTCCTGGGCTCCTTCCTGCTCGGGCTCGCGCTGCGCGGCTCCGAGGCCGCCGCGCTCTCCCCCGAGGCGCGCGCGCTGCTGACCACCGGCTTCTGCGGCGCGTTCACCACCTTCAGCACCCTGAGCTGGGAGACCGTCGCGCTCCTCCAGGCCGGCGCCTGGGGCCGCGCCGGCGCCTACGCCCTGGGCAGCCTGGCCCTCGGCCTCGCGGCCGTGTGGGCCGGCCTGTCGCTGGCGCCCGCCGTGCCGGGATCCCACGCCGCCCCCTGAGATCCCTCCGGGCGGCGGGCAGCCGCAGCCGCGGCGGCGACAACCATTCCACGCCCGGCGGTGTCGTACTTCCTGGTACCCTCGCGGGGAGGCTGCCGCGAACGACCCGGAAACCGGAGGACGCCATGAGACGGATGCTCGTCGGCCTTGCCGTGCTGGCCGCGGTGGGCACGCAGGCGCTGGAGGCCCAGGAGTGCCGCACCCGCAACGACCGCACCGAGTGCCGCAGCCGCACGGGGAGGTGGGCCATCGTGCACGACCGCTCGCCCTCGCGGTCGCCGTGGGAGGCGGCGCAGTTCGGCGTGCGCGGCGGCTACGACTTCGAGGAGGACGTGGGGAGCGCCGGGGCCCAGCTCCGCATTCCCCTGGTGCCGCAGCTGCTGCTGGTGCCCAGCGCGGACGTGTTCTTCGGGGACGGCGACGACGAAGGGGGCGCCGCGGAGTGGCAGCTCAACGGCGACCTGGTGCTCCGGCCGGCCGGGCTCGGCGGGCTCTACGGCGGCGTGGGGGTCGCCTTCCTGAACCGCGACGACGTGGAGGACGGGGACGAGGACGACGACGACGAGACCGAGGTGGGCTACAACCTGCTCGTGGGGCTGGAGAGCGGGCGCATCGGGGGCACCAGCCTGCGGCCGTTCGTGGAGGCCCGCTGGACCGGCGTGGACGACTACCAGCCGTTTCGGCTGGCGGCGGGGTTCAACGTGCCGATTTCGGGATTTTAACGGATCAACGACCGCTGACTTGGGCGTGCCCCCGGCTGGCGCCGGGGTCGGGCTTCGGCTCCGTAACGCGAGGGCCTGCAAAAAGGGACCGGGAGCGTGGCCGCTCCCG
>JBEVLE010000841.1:0-2638 GCA_040509335.1 Longimicrobiaceae bacterium
CGCGTGAGGGATTTCGGCCCGGAGGGGCGAGACCGCGCGGCTGTTTGCGCGGGCTCGACTCCGTTACGCACAGTTTTATCGTGCGTTACGGAGCCGAAGCCCGACCCCCGCGCCCCGCGGGGGGCACGCCCGAGCCGGCAGTCTCCGTCCGGTCGTACATCCGGGGAATCAACGCAAAGGCTTGAACCCGTCGCCGCGGGTGAACAGCTCGCTGTGGCGCCGTCCGCCCAGCGTGGCCTGCACCACGTTGACCTGGTCCTCGAACAGCTCGAAGTGCATGCGGTTGTGCACCGTCAGCCGGTCCGCCGCGCCCGGCGCGGGGGCCCGCAGGCACAGCCACAGCACGATCCCCCGCCGGCGCACGCCGCACCAGGTGAAGGGGAGCGCCCGCCGGCCCTCCAGCACCGTGAAGTGCGTCGCCGCGTAGGCGAAGGCCGCCGCCTCCCAGCTGCGGGGCGGCCCGCCGCGGCGGCGCAGCGCCGTGCCGAAGTCGTCCGCGAACACGCGCACCGAGATGTCCAGGGCGCGCGCGGCCGGGTCGTGGCGGATCTCGGTGAGCGTGCTGTGGATGGGGTGCGCTGCCGCCCCGCGCGGGGCGAGGGCGAGCGCGAGCGCCAGCAGGCAGGCGGCGAGCGCGCGCCGCGGCGCCGGCCGGCGCGCGCTCACCAGGGGCTCCGCTCCACCGCCCACCCGGCCGCCACCACCGCGATCACGGCGGAAACGGCCACCACCCGCAGGCGGAAGGGCGACGGGGCGCGCAGCCCGCCCAGCAGCCGGTCCAGCCCGGCGAAGAGAACGGTCGCCGCCGCCAGCACCGCCACCTGCCCCGCCTCGATCCCCAGGTTGAAGCCCAGGAGCGGCACGGCGACACCGTCCACGAACAGGCTGCGCAGGTAGTTGGCGAAGCCGGCGCCGTGCACCAGCCCGAACACCCCGGCGAACACCGGCCGGTAGCGGCCGCGCCAGGGCGCCCCCGCGCGGTCGCGCACCAGCAGGTTCTCCGCCGCCGTGGCCACGATGGTCACGGGGATCAGGAACTCGATCAGCGCCGTGGGAAGATGCAGCACCCCCGTCACCGCGAGCGCCAGGGTGACGGAGTGGCCCACGGTGAAGGCGGTGACCACCGCCACGGCCTGGCGCCAGTCGCGCAGCCGGTAGATGGCCGCCAGCACCAGGATGAACAGCACGTGGTCCGCCCCGCGCGGGTCGGTGATGTGCAGGAAGCCCAGGTGGGCGAAGGTCAGGAGCTCGGACATGGGGGCTCCGGGTTCAGTCGCAATCGCCCGCCAGGAAGCGGCGGAGCGGGGCCTGGCAGGCCAGCGCCTCCCGCGCCAGCCGGGCGTGCACCGGGTGGAATTCCGGGGCGATGCCGAGCGCGGCGCGCAGGTGCTCGCGGGAGCGCTCCCGGTCGCCCAGCGACTTCTCGATCATCCCGGCGTGGTACAGCAGCATGGGGTCGCGTGTCCCGGGGGCGAGCGCGGCGGCCATGGCTTCCCGCGCCTCGGCGTCGCGGCCGGAGCGGTGCAGCGCCCAGGCCAGCAGGTCGTGGCCGTACACGTCGCGCCGGGTGCGCAGGTCGGCGCGGGCCTGCGCCAGCACCTGCGGCACGCGCCGCCCGTGGTCCAGCAGGAACAGGCTCTCGGCGCGGTGGTACGCCCCCGCGCTCCCGGCCAGCGACACCTCCACCACCCGCGCGTACTCGGCGGCGCGCTCCGCGCGGCCGGAGGCGGCGTACAGGTCGGAAAGCAGCGCCAGCGTCGCCGGCTCCGGGGCCGCGGCCACCGCCCGCTCGCCGAAGTCGATCGCCGCGTCCCAGTTTTCCCGCGCGCCCTCCAGCCTCGCCATGGCGGCGAGCAGGCGGCGGTCGTCCGGGAACACCTCCAGCCCCGCCGCCAGCGCCTCCTCCGCGGCGTCCAGCTCGCCGTGGCGCAGCTCGAAGTCGCCCACTCGCAGCTGGAACCACGCCACCAGCTCCGGGGGCAGGTCCGTGCGCAGCACCGCGCGGTCGCGCGCCGCGCGCAGCAGCGCGCGCGCCTCCCCCGTGCGCCCCCGGATCTCGGCCCAGCGGGCGAGCCGCGGGGCCACGTCCAGCTCCGCGCGCGACGGCGCCAGCGAGGCGAAGACCGTGTCCGCGCCGGCGTAGTCGCCCAGCTCCAGCCGGATCTCGCCCAGCAGGGCGCGGAAGGGCGCGTTCTCCGGCTCCAGCGCCACCAGCGTCCGCGCCTCCGCCAGCGCCTCGCCGAAGCGGTGCTGCTCCACCAGCGCCGACGCGAGCAGGGCGTGGCCCGCCGGGTTCCGCGCGCCGCGCAGGCGGAGCGACTCGCGCGCCGCCGCTTCGGCCGCCGGCACGTCCTCGGCGCTCCCCGTTTCCCGCGCGCGCTGCAGCAGGAGCTGCGCAAGCCACCCGCGGTCCGTGGCGCTGAACGGGTCGCGCCGGACCCGCGCCTCCACCAGCGCGATGCGCCGGTCCAGGTCTTCCGCGTCCACCGTGGGGCGCGCCACGGCGGCGGGGCGCACGTCGTCGGCGGCGACGATGCGCGCGGCGGCGCCGCCGGCGAGGGCAAGCAGGCCGGCGAGGGCCGCCGCGATGAGATGTCCGCGATGCTTCACGGGCCCGTCGTTCCGGAACGTGAAAATC
>JBEVLE010000842.1:0-3231 GCA_040509335.1 Longimicrobiaceae bacterium
GCCGCACGGAACATGCCCGTGCGGCGCTCGCGACGATCAGACGGCCGGCGTATAAACGACTGTTCCGCTCGCGGGCCGTCGCCGCATCAATGCCGCAGCCCCAGGTCCGCGATCAGCGCGCGGTAGCCCTCGAGGTCGTTCTTCTTCATGTACGTCAGGAGCCGGCGGCGCTGGCCCACCATCTTGAGCAGGCCCTGGCGCGAGTGGTGGTCCTTCTTGTGCGCCCGGAAGTGCGTGGTCAGGTGGTTGATGCGCGCCGTGAGGAGCGCGATCTGCAGCCGGGTGGAGCCACGGTCGGTCTCGTGGGTCCGGTACTTGGTGATGATTGCGTCGCGGTCGATGGTCGCCATGCGAGTCGGTACCTCCAGAAGAGTCTATGCTGGTCAGGAAGTGAACCGATCCTTCGAGCTGCCTGAAACCTCTCGGGGATCAATTTGCACAAGCCCTCATAATAACCCCGCGGCGCCGTCCGCACAAGCCGTGGGGCCACTCTCGCCCCGCAGCAGCGCCCGCCCGTCGGTCTCGTCGCGGCGCATCTGCTCCACCAGCGCGTCCGCGGAATCGAAGGCGAGCACGCCGCGGATGCGCGCGCAGAACTCCACCCGCACGCGCCGGCCGTACAGGTCGCCGCTCCAGTCCAGCAGGTACAGCTCCACGCGCGGCTCCCCGCTCCCGAAGGTGGGGCGGGGGCCCAGGTGCAGGAGCCCGGGGAGCGGCTCGCCGTCCACCCGGCCGCGCACCGCGTAGATCCCCTCCGCCGGGAGCATCTTGTCCGCGTCGCCCAGGGTGAGGTTGGCGGTGGGGAAGCCCAGCGTGCGGCCCAGCTTCTCGCCGTGCACCACCACGCCCTCCAGCGAGTACGGGCGCCCCAGCCCGCGCGCCGCCGCCACGACGTCCCCAGCGGCCAGGGCGCGGCGGATGCTCGACGACGAGTACGGTTCCCCGTCGCCGCCCACCGCCTCCACCACGTCCACCGCGAAGCCCAGCTCCGCCCCGATCTCGCGCAGCGTGTCCACGCCGCCCTCGCGCCCCCGCCCGAAGCCGTGGTCGTAGCCGATCACCAGCTCCTCCATGCGCAGCCGCCCGATCAGGATCTCCTCCACGAAGCGGCGCGCCGGGTACTCGCGCAGCACCGGCGTGAAGGGGAGGAACACGGCGTACTGGAGTCCCGACTCGGCCAGCACCTCGCGCTTTTCCGCGGGGGTGGTGAGCAGCGGGGGCGCGTCCTGCGGGCGGACCACGCGCAGCGGGTGCGGGTGGAAGGTCGCCAGCACGCTGCGCCCCCCGGTGCGCTCCGCCCGCCGCACGATCTCCTGCAGCACCTCCCAGTGCCCGCGGTGCACCCCGTCGAAGGTGCCCACCGTGACGATGGAGCCGCGCCCGTCCGCCGGGATGGGGGGCGGGAGGGCGGGGTCCACGGCGAACGCGGCCGGTCCGCGCCCCCCCGGCTCGGCGCCGGAGGTCACGCCAGCACCTTGCGCGGCTGGACGCGGTCGCCGGTCCGCTCCCCGATGGCCAGGAGCGCCCCGTCGGCGGCGACCAGGGCCAGCGGGACGCCCGCCGGGGCGTCGGCGGGGGCGGGGAGGGGGCGGCCGTGCCCCAGCGCCGCGGCGCCCGCCGCGTCCACCTCCACGCGCGGCAGGTGGGCCACCGCCTCCGCCGGCGACAGCGCGGCCGCCAGGACGCGCTCCGCGTCGCCGAGCGCGTCCAGCGGCACGGCGGCATCCACGGAGTGCGCGCCCATGCGGGTGCGGCGCAGCTCCGCCAGGTGCCCGCCCACGCCCAGCGCCTCGCCCGCGTCGCGCGCGATGGCGCGGATGTAGGTGCCGCTCCCGCACTCCACCTCGAACTCCACCTCCGGGAGGCGCACTTCCACCACCTCCATGCGGTGGATGACGACGCGCGAGGGCTTTCGCTCCACCTCCTCGCCGCGGCGGGCGGCGGCGTACATCCGCTCGCCGTCCACCTTCTTGGCCGAGAAGCGGGGGGGGAGCTGCTCGATCTCGCCCACCTGGCGCTCCAGCGCGGCGCGCACCCGCGCCTCCGCGAGCTCCCGCCAGGCGTCGCTCGCGGCGACCACCCGGCCGGTGCGGTCGTCGGTGTCGGTGGCCTCGCCCAGGCGCATCACGGCGCGGTAGGTCTTCGGGAGCGGGGTGAGGTACTCGGCCAGGCGCGTCGCCGGCCCCAAGCAGACCAGCAGCAGCCCGGAGGCGAAGGGATCCAGCGTCCCCGTGTGCCCCACCTGCCGGGTGCCAAGGGCGCGGCGCACCGCGGCCACCGCGTCGTGCGAGGTGGGGCCCACCGGCTTGTCCACGGCGAGGACGCCGCCGCGAATCGCCAGCTCCGCGATCCCGGGGGCCGCGGCGGGAGCGGAAGGCCGGGTCACCCGTTCTCCCGCCCGCCTTCGCCGGTGCCGGTCTCCGCCCCTTCCTCCGCGTCCGCTTTCGCCTCCGGCGGCAGCACCTCGCGCAGGAGCGACTCGATGCGGCTGGCCTCCGCCAGGACCCGGTCGTACTGGAAGTGGAGCTCCGGCACCCGCCGCATGTGGAGCTGCTTGCTGAGCTGCGTGCGGATGAAGGGGGCGGCGCTGCGCAGTCCCTGGATCGCGGCCTCCTTCTCGGCGTCGTCGCCCATGACGGACACGTACACCTTGGCGTGGTCCAGCTCCGGCGAGGTTTCCACGGCGGTGATGGTCACCAGCCCCACGCGGGGGTCGCGGACCGCGTCGCGCACCAGGATGGAGATCTCCTGGCGGAGCTGCTCGTTGATGCGGTCGGTACGTTGATAGCGCGCCATAAGCCCCCAATGTGAACAGGGAACAGGTCAGGGGAACCGCAGGCAACAACCATGCTGTCGCAGGCTGTTCCCTGTTCCCTATTCCCTGTTCCCTAGTAGAACGTCGTGTAGGAGTCGACGATGCGTGCTTCCGGCTCCTCTTCCACCATCCGGTCGACCGAGGCGAGGACCGACTGCGCGTGGCGCCGGTCGCCCGACACCAGGCAGGCGGCCAGCTCGGCGCGCTGGTGCGCGTCCTGGTGCCCCGTCTCCGCCACGGAAACGTTGAAGCGGTTGTGGAGCCGGTCCTTGAGGCTCAGCACCACCCGCCGCTTCTCCTTCAGCGAGGCGCAGCCGGGAAGGTGAAGCTCCCAGACCACCAGGCCCACGACCATCTCCCTCCCGTCCGTTCGGATGTCCTACGAAAACGGGAGCGCGGCGCGGCTCCGTGCCGCG
>JBEVLE010000843.1:0-12728 GCA_040509335.1 Longimicrobiaceae bacterium
CGCGCTCGCCGGGGCGCTCCCCGCGGGCGCGCAGGAGCACCGGCGCGGCGAGCCCGCGGCGGCGGCGGTGCGCTGGAGCCTGGGCGCGCAGGCCATCCCCCTGGTCACGCGCGCGGACCCGGCGTTGGACGGCGAGCCGCGCACCGAAGCGTACCTCACCCAGCCGGGTGTCATGGGCCACCTGTCGCTGTGGGGCGGGCGGGCGGAGGCCACCGCCACGCTGAGCCTGGAAGGGGCGACGCTGCGGCGCGGCGAGCTGAACGCCGGGATCTGGGGCGAGGGGTACGTGGACCGCCGCCACCCCCACACCTACCTGCACGAGGCGATGGCCGTGGTGCGCCCGCTGGGGGCGGGGGGCGCGCTGGACGTGTCGCTCGCCGCCGGCAAGGGCTTCGCGCCCTTCGGCACCGACGATCCCATGAGCCGGCCCTTCGTCAAGTTCCCGGCCAACCACCACCTGTCCCAGGTGCTGGAGCGCGCGGTGGCCGTGGCCGCGGTGCGCGGGGGGCCGCTGCTGCTGGAGGGCGCGCTCTTCAACGGCGACGAGCCGCAGGGCCCGGGCGACCTCCCCGGGTGGGAGCGCTTCAGCGACTCGTGGTCGGTGCGGGGCACGCTGTTCCCGGCGGCCGGCGTGGAGGCGTCGGCCAGCCACGCGCGGCTGGAGTCGCCCGAGCACCCGCGGGGCGGCGTGCTGGACCAGCGCAAGTGGAGCGCGGCGCTGCGCTGGGAGCGCGGCGCCGCCGCGGGGGCGCGCGACTACGCCCTGGTGGAGTGGGCCCGCACCGACGAGTACGACGGCCCCCGCCGGGTCTTCCGCTTCCCCACCCTGCTCGCGGAGGGAGCGGCGCGGCGGCGCGGGGTGGAGGTGGCGGCGCGCCTGGAGCGCACCGACCGCCCCGAGGGCGAGCGCCTGCTGGACCCCTTCCGCGCCCCCGTCCCCCACCACGACCTGGCCATCCTGGGGATCACCCGCTGGACCACGCTGACGCTGGGCGCGAGCGCCGGCGCGTCCCCGCTGGCCGGGGTGCGGCTGCGCCCGTTCGCCGAGGCGCAGATGCTGCACGCGACGGAAAGGGAGGCCGGCTCGCTCTTCCAGCCGCGGGCGTTCTACGGCTCCGAGCGGATGTGGAGCCTTTCCGCCGGCGTGCGGGTAGAAGCCGGGTCCCTGCACGCGCGGATGGGCCGCTACGGCGCCGCGCTGCCGGGGACGCACCGCCACTGAGCCGTCCGCCGGCGCACGCCGACACCATCCACCCGGAGGCCCGCGCCATGATCCGCTCGCTCCGCACCCTCTCGGCGTCCCTCCTCGCCGCGCTCGCCGCCTGCGACGGCGGGTCCGGCGGCATCGTCGATCCCGGCGGCGAGAACTGCCCGCTGAACCCGGCCCAGGTCAACGTCGCCGGGAACCTGCGGGCCGTGGGCGAGGGGTGCGTCCAGGACCGCTACACCTCGGAGCTGTGGGTGCGGGGCGGGTGGGCGTACACCGGCACCTGGAGCCGGCGGGGAGCAACCGGCCTGGGCGACGCGCTCAAGATCTGGGACGTGACCGGCAGCGCCCCCGTCCTGCGCGACTCCGTCATCGTCGCGGACGCGGGGACGCTGGGCGACGTGCAGGTCTCCGACGACGGCAGGCTCCTGGTGGTCGCCACCGAGGGCGGGCGCGGCTCCATCGTCGTGTACGACCTGGCGAACCCGCGAAAGCCGCAGGAGATCGCCCGCCACTCCTCGGCCAACACCCTGAGCGGCGTCCACACCGCCGAGGTGGCGCGGGTCGGCGGAAAGCTGTACGCCTTCCTGTCCATCACCAGCCGCGGCTCGGTGGTGACGGTGGACCTTTCCGACCCGCGCGCCCCGCGGGAGGTGTGGACCCAGCAGACGGGGAGCCCCTTCACGCACGACGTGTTCGTCCGCGACGGCATCCTGTTCACCGCCGGGTGGAACGCCGGGACCACGGTGTGGGACATCGGCGGGGGCGGACGCGGGGGGACGCCGGAGAGCCCGGTGCGCCTGGCCGAGATCCGCACCGCCAACGGCAAGGTGCACAACCTGTGGTGGTACCACGACCCCGGCGGGGCAAAGCGCTACCTGTTCGTGGGCGAGGAGGGGCCGCAGCAGACCGGCGTCGTCTCGTCCGGCGACGTCCACGTGGTGGACGTGGGGAGCGCCGACTGGGCCGGCGCCCGCGAAGTCGCCTTCTACACCGTCCCGGGCGCGGGCACGCACAACTTCTGGGTGGACGAGCCCAGCGGCATCCTGTACGCCGCCTACTACACCGGCGGGGTGCGGGCGCTGGACGTGCGCGGCGACCTGGGCGCCTGCACCGAGGCGCAGAAGACCAGCCTGCCCGACAACGTGAACGGCGGCACGGCGCGGCTCTGCGACCTGGGGAAGATGGGGCGCGAAAAGGGGCGGGCGCTGGTGGGTGGCGGGGCGGTGTCGGTATGGGGCGTGCAGATGGCGGGGAGCACGCTGTACGCGTCCGACATGCTGAACGGCCTGTGGAAGATCGACGTTTCGTCGCTGAAGAGATAAGCCTGGGAGACGGGGGGCGGGTGGCAGAACCGACGAGGGACGGCGCGGCGATCCGCTGCCGGGGGCTTCACAAGCGCTTCGGCGACACCGTCGCGGTGAAGTCGCTGGACCTGGAGGTGCTCCGCGGCGAGTGCTTCGGCCTGCTGGGGCCCAACGGGGCCGGCAAGACCACCACCATCGAGATCCTGGAGGGGCTCACCGAGCCGGACGGGGGCGAGGTGGAGATCCTGGGGATGACCTGGCGCGCCCACGGCGATCGTCTGCGGGCGCGCCTGGGCGTGCAGCTCCAGGAAACCGACCTCCCCGACCGCCTCAGCGTGGAGGAGACGCTGCGCCTCTTCCGCTCCTTCTACCCGGAGGGGCGCGGCGTGGAGGAGCTGATCGACGTGGTGCAGCTGGGGGAGAAGCGGCGCACCCACGTGCGCGACCTGTCCGGCGGGCAGCGGCAGCGGCTCAGCGTGGCGTGCGCCCTGGCCGGGGCGCCGGACGTGCTCTTCCTGGACGAGCCCACCACCGGGCTGGACCCGCAGTCGCGGCGGCAGCTGTGGGACGTGGTGGAGGCGTTCCGGGCGGGCGGGGGCACGGTGCTGCTGACCACCCACTTCATGGACGAGGCCGAGAAGCTCGCGGACCGCATCGCCATCCTGGACCACGGCGAGATCCTGGTGCAGGGGACGCCGCGCGAGCTGATCCGCTCGCTGGGGGCGGAGCACGTGGTGGAGTTCGCGAGCACCGTCCCCCTCCCCGAGCCTGACCTCCTGGCCCTCCCCGGCGTCACCGAGGTGCGCACCCGCGGCGATTCCACGCTCCTCACCGTCGCCGAGCCGCACCGCGCGCTCCCCGCCCTGCTGGACGCGATCGAGTCGCGCGGCGGCGACCTGCGGGCGCTCACCACCCACCAGGCCACCCTGGAGGACGTGTTCCTGGCACGCACGGGACGAGGGCTGCGCGATGAGTGAGCTCCACCCGCTGCGCGAGCTGACGCTGCTGCGCATCCGCCAGTTCCTGCGCGAGCCGGAAGCGCTGTTCTGGACCTTCGGCTTCCCCATCATCATGGCGGTGGGGCTGGGGCTGGCCTTCGGCAGCCCGCCGGAGGAGCGCTCGCCGGTGGCGGTGGTGCGCGGCAGCGCCGCCGAGCGCCAGCTCGCCGCCCTGCGCCGCGACCCGGAGCTGGAGGTGACGGTGCTGGACGGCGCCGCGGCGGACGAGGCGCTGCGCAAGGGCGACGCGGCCGTGGTCCTGGCCGGGCGCGACACCCTGGTCTTCCGCTACGACCCGGGGCGCGCGGAAAGCCGCACCGCCCGCCTCCTCGCGGACCGCGCGGTGCAGGCGGGGGCGGGAGGGCGCGCGCCGGTGGCGACCGTGGAGCGCGCGGAGCGGCAGCGCGGCTCGCGCTACATCGACTGGGTGATCCCCGGGATCATCGGCCTCAACCTGATGAGCACGGGGATGTGGGGGCTGGGCTTCGGCGTGGTGCAGATGCGCCAGAAGAAGCAGCTCAAGCGGCTGGTCGCCACCCCCATGCGAAAGCGCGACTACCTGCTGGCGCAGGTGTTCGCGCGGCTGGCGTTCCTGGTGCTGGAGGTGCCGCCCATCGTGCTCTTCGCCCGCTGGGTGTTCGACGTGCGGGTGGCGGGATCGGTCGTGGCGCTGGCGGCCGTGGTGGTGCTGGGGACCATGACCTTTGCCGGGCTGGGGCTGCTGGCCGCCTCGCGCGCCCGCACCATCGAGGGGGTGAGCGGCCTGCTCAACCTGGCCATGCTCCCCATGTTCGTGCTCTCGGGGGTGTTCTTTCCCTCGTCCCGCTACCCGGACGCGATGCAGCCCTTCGTGCAGGCGCTCCCTCTCACCGCGCTCAACGGCGCCCTGCGCGCCGTGTACAACGACGGCCTCCCTCTCTGGGCCGCCGGGCCGGAGCTGCTGATCATGGCGGCGTGGACGGTGGGGTCGTTCCTGCTGGCGCTGCGGATCTTCCGCTGGCAGTAGGAATCCGCCGGAAACATCATGGGGGCGCCCCGCGTACGGGGCTTCGAGGGGCCGTGACTCCGTCCGCCGGCTCGACCGGTGCAGGGCTTCACGGTTGACCGCCCCGCATGGAGGCTCCTATTCTACCGGACGGATCATTTACCAGACTTTTCCGGCGGCATTCCCGCGCCGGCCTGCACGGCCGCCGGATTCCCAGCCCCGCCAGTACCGGACGGACAGGTTCGCAGCTTTTCCCACGTACCAGGCACATCACCCGCGGGGCATGGGCTCAACTACGATGCGAATGGACGCGAAGGACCTTTTCCTCGAGCAGCTCGGGCTGATCGAGCGGATCATCGCGTCCATCGCCCGCCGCCACGCGCTGGTGGGGGACGACGCGGACGACTTTGCATCCTGGACCAAGGCGAAGCTGATCGAGAACGAGTACGCGATCCTCCGCAAGTTCCAGGAGCGCAGCTCCATCTCCACCTACCTCACGGTGGTCATCGCCAACCTGTTCCGCGACTACCGCACCCGGCAGTGGGGGCGCTGGCGTCCGTCGGTGGCGGCGAAGCGGCTCGGGCCGCTGGCGGTGCGGCTGGAAACGCTGCTGTACCGCGACGGCTACACGCTCGGCCAGGCGATCGAAGTGCTCCGCTCCTCCGGGGATCCGGCGAGCGAAAGGGAGATCTCGGAGCTGGCGGTGCAGATCCCGGCGAGGGTGCGCACCACGGAGGCGGACGAGGCTTCGCTGGCGTCCATGGAGGCGGCGGAGGCGGCCGACGGCGGGCTGTGGGCCTCGGAGCGGATGCGGGAGTGGGAAAAGGCGCGCGGGACGCTGGAGCAGGCCCTGGCGAACCTCCCGCCCGAGGACCAGCTCATCGTGCGCCTCCGCTACTGGGAGGGATTCACGGTGGCGGAGATCGCGCGGGCGCTCCGCCTGGAGCAGAAGCCGCTCTACCGGCGGATCGACGGCGACCTCCACCGGCTCCGGGAGCAGCTGGAGGCGAGGGGCCTGGACGGTGCATGTGTGGCCGGCTTTCTCTCGAACGACTGGGCGACATGACGGGCCGCCGATCTCCTGTAGCCGGAATCGCCGCGGCGTGTCCGTCCAATCCAACAGGGGCTGCGTGTGCCCTTCCCTGGAGGACCGATTCATGAGACGCGAACCGCTGGACCCGGAAGTGCCCGTGGATCCTGAAGCTCTCGCCGCGCTGCTGGACGGGACGCTCCCGGAGCACGAGCGCGACGAGGTCCTGGAGCGCCTGGCGCGCTCGCCCGCCGAATACGAGGCGTTCGTGGAGGCGGCGAGCGTGCTGCGGGACCTGGACGACGAGAGCGGGGCGCCGCCCGTGCCGCCGGCCTCGCCCGTCGCCCCCCCGGATTCGCCGCCGGTGCGGGAGATCCGCCCCGCCCGGCGCGGGCTCCCCGGGGCGAAGCTGTGGCTGCCCCTGGCGGCGGTCCTCGCGGGCGTGATGGTGGTGCCGGGTCTCGTTACGGTGGTGCGGGGACCCGGCGGTGGCGCGGCATCGGCCCCGCTGGCGCTCCTCGACGGTGCGCCGGTGGTCCCCGCGTCCGGCGACGGGAGCCTGGCGCTGGTCCTGGGGCAGGACTGGGACCAGCCGGGATGGCCGGTGAAGCGTGGGAGCGGTGATTCGCTCACGGACGAATCGGGGGAATTCCGCACGGGGGTGCGCCTGGCCGACCTGGACGCAGCCGCCGACGCCCGCGACACGCCGGCCGTGCAGGCAACGGCGACCGAGTTGACCCGGATGGTGGAGCGGGTCGGCCCGGATGCGGGGTCCATGGCGGAGGATTTCGAGGCGCTCGGCATGCTCGCGGCAAACCCGCAGTCCGGCCGCGACCCGAGTGCGGTCGCACGCGCGGTGGGGGAGGTGGGGGAAGCCTTCCGGGACTCTCCGTGGTTCGGGCTGGGGATCTGGGCCGGGCAGGCGCGGCTCGCGGTGCTCGCCGGCCGGGTGGAGTTCTTCGAGAGCCAGGAAGCACGAAAGGTCCTCGCGGGGCTCGCGGACTCGATCGAACGGGAGGACACGGGAGCTTCGGTCGCCCCGCATCTCCGCGCTCTCGACGCCCGGATCGGCGGCAGGGTGACGCCGGGCGAGATGGATGCGATCCGGACGAGCCTGGCCGCCATCATCCGCGAGAGCGGCGGCTGACCCTCTGCCTCCCGGGCTCGGCGGCGGGCGTCGCGCCGGCCGCCGAGCCCCTCCACGCGCGCGCCGGGCGGCACCCGTAGCCCTTTTCTCGCGGAAGCGTCCTCATGCGCCCGCCCCGCCCACCGGAGGCGAGGCGGCTTTTCCGCTGCCGGCAGCCGGCCCCACCCGCGACGATCCCCACCCGGTATACACCTCCCGCCATGCGCCCCCTCACTGGACGATCGGTCCGGCTCGGCCTGCTCGCGGCCGCCGGACTGCTCCTGGCGTACGCCTGCCTGCGCGAGCCGTGGGCCAGCAGGCGCCTGACGAACGTGCTGCTGGACGAGCGCTCCGCGGCCGGCCGGCTGGCCGGACAGGAAGCCTGGGAGCCCTGCGCCCTCACGGACGCCGACTCGCTGGTCCCTCGCACTCGCTGCGGGCGTCCGCCGCAAGCCGGCACCACCCGGGCCAGGCGGGTCCGCGATGCCCGGCGGGCCGCGCGCGATGAGGTCCGGCGGGCTTCCTCCGCGACGACGCTCCGCGCCGGGGCCCTCCTCGACCTCCGGTCCGCGAACGCGGCTCCTGCCCGGCTCGACAGCGCCGTCGCGAGGCTGGAGCTGGCGCGCCGCCGGAAGCCGAGGAGCCCGGTCATTCTCAACGACCTGGCCGTGGCGTACCTGGAGCTGGCCGAGCGCGATCAGCAGCTCATGCCCATGCTCCGGGCGCTGGACGCGATCGAGCGCGCCTTCGCGCGGGACTCGCCACTCCCTTCGGTCGTGTTCAACCGCGCGCTGATCCACCAGCGCCTCTACCTGATGGGGCGCGCGGATCTCGCCTGGAAGCGGTACCTGCGGGCGGAGCAGGATACGGCGTGGCGGGCGGAGGCCGAGGCACACGCGCGCCGGGTGGAGGAGGCGGCCGACACCGTGACGTGGGAGCCCCGGCGCGCGGGCGTTTTTCCGCATTGGACCGCGAGGGTGCAAAATCCCTGGCGACCGGCTACATTGCCCGCGCACGGCCCGGAAACCTTCACCGTACTTCGTGGAATGAGCATCTCGACAGGCATCGACGCGCCCGCCGCCGTGACGGTGGACGAGCTCTGCAGCCATCTGGAGCGCACCCGGCCGGGCGACACCGCCCTGCTGTGCGCCTTTGCCCGGATCTTCTTCGCCAAGGTCCCCCGCGCCGTCCTGCAGGAGCGCAGCACGGCGGAGCTCGCCGCCCTCACCGTGGGCGCCTTCCGCTTCGTGCAGGGCGCCCGCCCCGACGAGGTCAACGTGGAGGTGCTGGACCCCGAGCAGGAGGGGTGGAGCGCCCCGGTGACGGTGATCCGCGCCCAGGTGGTGGACCGCCCCTTCATCGTGGACACCATCCGCGAGTACCTGACCTCGCAGGAGATCGCCATCCACCACTTCGTCTACCCGGTGCTGGGGATCCAGCGCGGGCCGGAGGGCGACGTGGAGGCGGTGGGCCGCGCGGACGAGGGCACGACCGCCGAGGCCCTGGTGCACTGCGAGGTGGAGCGCCTCCCCGCCGACCAGCACGCCCAGGTGCGCGCCGAGATCGAGCGGCGGCTGGTCGACGTGGTGGTGGCCACCGCCGACTTCGACGAGATGCTGGAGGCGGTGGACCGCGTGGCGGACGCGGTGGGGGGGTACGCGGCCGGCCTCCCCGAGCACGCGGCCGACCTCCAGGAGGCACGGCAGTTCCTGTGCTGGCTCAAGGACGGCAACTTCGTCTTCCTGGGGTACCGCGGCTACGACATCGTGGGCGAGGACGGCGAGCGCGCGGTGCAGGTGGAGGGGGGATCGGGGCTGGGGATCCTGCGCGACGAGCGCCCCTCGCGCTACTCCACCCCGGTTCCGCTGGACGACCTCCCGGGCGACCTGCGCCGCCGCGTGGTGGATGGTCCCGTGCTGATCATCAACAAGGCCGAGTCCGAGTCCACCGTGCACCGCCGCGCGCGCATGGACTACATCGGCGTCAAGAAGCTGGACGCCGCCGGGAACGTGGTGGGCGAGCAGCGCTTCCTGGGGCTCTTCACCTCCAAGGCGTACGCCGAGCACGCCGAGTCCATCCCCATCCTCCGGCAGAAGCTGGCGCAGGTCCTCGCCGCGTCGGGCACCCGCCCCGGGACGCACGACTACAAGGAGATGATCACCATCTTCAACTCGATGCCCAAGGAAGAGCTCTTCCAGGCGTCGGCGGCGGAGCTGGAGGAGGAGGTGCAGACCGTCCTCACCCTGCTGTTCACGGACGAGGTGCGGGTGATCGTGCGCCCCGACCGCCTGCGCGAGGGCGCCAGCGTGATGGTGATCCTGCCGCGCGGCCGGTACAGCGGCGAGGTGCGGCGCGTGGTGCAGGACGCCGTCACCCGCATGCTGGGCGGCACGGTGGTGCACTACTACCTGGCGATGAGCGCGGGCGACCAGGCGCGGCTCCACTTCTACGTGTCCGCGCCGGAGCGGGGCGTGGAGGCGGTGGACCCGCGGGAGCTGGAGCGCGAGATCTCGCAGCGGGTACGCACCTGGGAGGACCGCCTGCGCGAGGGGCTGGGCGGCGCCGGCGAGGCCGCCGAGCTGGCCGACCTGTACGCCCCGGCGTTCAGCGAGGAGTACCGCGCCGCCAACACCCCGGCCGCGGCGGTGCACGACGTGGTGCGGATGGAGCGCATGCGCCACGAGGAGCGCCAGGCGGGGGTCGCCCTCCGGAGCGTGCCCGGCGAGCGCGCCGAGGTGGGGCCGGCCACCGTGCTCAAGCTGTACCTGCGCGGGCAGCGGCTGGTGCTTTCCGACTTCATGCCCATCCTGGAGGACGCCGGGATCCGGGTGGTCGAGATCGACACCTTCGGGGTGGGCGGCGGGGACCTCCCGCGCTCCATGATCTACTCCTTCCTGGTGCAGTCGCGCGACGGCACGCCGATCCCGGAGGACAGCTTCGGGATCCTGTCGGAGATGCTGCTGGCGGTGTGGTCCGGCGACGCCCCGCAGGATCCCTTCAACGCCCTGGTGCTCGGGGCGGGGCTGCGCTGGCGCGAGGTGGACGTGCTGCGCACCTACGCCAACTACGCCACGCAGATCGGCGCCATCCCCACCCGCACCGCCTCGTCGCGGGCGCTCGCCAACTACCCCGCGGTGGCGGGCCAGATCTTCCGCTACTTCGCCGCGCGCTTCGACCCGGCGGCGACCGCCCCGCCCCGCACGCAGGAGTCGCTTCTCGCCGGGATCACCCGCGAGCTGGAGAAGGTTTCCTCGCTGGCCGACGACCGGGCGCTGCGGCGGCTGGCCGGGCTGGTGGCGGGCACCGTGCGAACCAATTACTACCGCGGCGGCGGCGCCGACCCCACGCGGCGCAGCGGCGGGGTGCCGTACGTGTCCATCAAGGTGCGCTCGGCCAACGTGGAAGAGCTGAAGAAGTCGCGCCTGCTGTACGAGGTGTACGTCCGCTCCTCGCGCATGGAGGGCATCCACCTGCGCGGCGCGCCGGTGTCGCGCGGCGGCATCCGCTGGTCGGACCGGCCGGACGACTTCCGCACCGAGGTGCTGGGGCTGGTGACCACCCAGGTGGTCAAGAACGCCACCATCGTCCCCTCGGGCTCCAAGGGCGGCTTCATCACCAAGCGCGTGTTCGCCGACCGCGACCAGATGGGGCAGGAGGCGGCCGACCAGTACCGCACCCTGATGCGCGGCCTGCTGGACCTGACCGACAACTTCGTGGAGGGGCGCGTGGCGCCCCCGCCCGACGTGGTCCGCTACGACGGCGACGACCCCTACCTGGTGGTGGCCGCCGACAAGGGGACCGCGCACCTTTCCGACGTGGCCAACGCCGTGGCGGCGGAGTACGGCTTCTGGCTGGGCGACGCCTTCGCCTCCGGCGGGAGCCAGGGCTACGACCACAAGGAGGAGGGGATCACCGCCCGCGGCGCCTGGGAGTGCGTCAAGCGCCACTTCCGCGAGATGGGCAAGGACATCCAGTCCGAGCCCTTCACCGTCGTCGGCATCGGCGACATGAGCGGCGACGTCTTCGGCAACGGGATGCTGCTGTCGCGGCAGATCCGCCTGCTCGCCGCCTTCGACCACCGGCACGTGTTCCTGGACCCGGACCCCGACCCGGCGGCGAGCTTCGCGGAGCGGGAGCGGATGTTCGCCCTCACCCGCTCCTCCTGGGAGGACTACGACCGCGGCCAGCTCTCGCCCGGCGGGATGATCATCCCCCGCGCCAGCAAGGAGGTGAAGCTCACCCCCGAGGTGCGCGCCACCCTGGGGCTGGCGGACGACGTGGAAAGCCTGGACGGCGAGGGGCTGGTCCGCGCGGTGCTGCGCGCTCCCGTGGAGCTGCTGTGGAACGGCGGCATCGGCACCTACTTCAAGCACCCGGACGAAACGCACGCGGAGGCGGGAGACACCTCCAACGACCCCGTGCGCGTGGACGCCGACGAGCTGCGCTGCAAGGTGGTGGGCGAGGGCGGCAACCTGGGCTTCACGCAGCGGGCGCGCATCGAGTACGCGCGGCGGGGCGGGCGCATCAACACCGACGCGCTGGACAACTCGGCCGGCGTGGACATGTCGGACCACGAGGTCAACCTCAAGATCCTCCTGAACCGGGTGGTGCGCGACGGCGACCTCGGGGAGGAGGGGCGCAACGCGCTCCTGGAGGAGATGACGGACGAGGTGTCGGTCCTGGTGCTGCGCAACAACGTGGGCCAGTCGCTGGCGGTGTCGCTGGACGAGGCGCGCAGCCGCGAGGCGCGGGACGATTTCGCGGCGCTGGTGCTGGCGCTGGAGCGCGACGGGCGGCTGGACCGCGCGACGGAGGGGCTCCCCACCACCGAAACGATGATGGAGCAGGCGCAGAGCGGGCAGGGCCTCCCCCGCCCCACGCTCGCGGTGCTGCTGGCGCACGCCAAGCTGTACGCCAAGAGCCGGCTGCTGGCCTCGGCGCTCCCGGACGACCCGGCGATGGAATCGTACCTGGTGGGGTACTTCCCGCCGCAGGCCGTGGAGGCCGCCGGGCCGGAGCGCCTGCGCGCCCACCAGCTCCGCCGCGAGATCGTGACCACGGAGCTGGTCAACGACCTGGTGAACCTGATGGGCTCGTCGTTCCTGCACCGGGTGGCGCGCGAAACGGGGAGCGGGCTGGACGCGGTGGTGCGGGCGTGGACCATCGCCAGCCGGATCTCGGGCGCGGCGGAGATCCGCGCGGACCTGGCGGAGGCGGAAACTCGCTTCCCCACGGCCGTGGTGTACCGCTGGGGGATGGGGCTGGCGCGGGTCCTGGAGGCCACCACGCACTGGATCCTCGCCAACGTCCCGGCGGAGGCGTCCACCACGGCGGCCGCCGAGGAGCTGCGCGAGGGGCTGGCCCGCCTGCGCAGCGACTTCGCCGCCACGGTCACCGGCGAGGACCGCAGGATCTTTCTGGCGCGGCTGGGCGAGCTCCAGGACCTGGGGGTGGAGCGGACGCTGGGCGAGCGGCTCATCACCCTGCGCTTCCTCCCGCAGCTGCTGGACATCCTGCACACCGCGCAGGGCGGCGGGGCGGACCCGGTGGAAACGGCCCGCGCCTACTACCGGGTGTCGGAGCGCTTCGCCACCGCGGAGCTGCGCCAGGCGCTGCTGCGGGCGGCCGGCGACAGCGCCTGGGACAAGCGCTACGCCGCCGCCATGTCCGACGACGTGGGCCGGGCGCAGCGCAGCATCGTGCAGGCGGCGCTGCGCGACGGCGGCACCGGCGACGGGGTGGACGCCGCGCTGGACGAGTTCATCCGGCGGCGTGCCCGCGAGGTGCAGGCGTACCGGGACCTGCTGGAAGACCTGCGCGCCGACGAGCGGGCGACGCTCGCGGGGTGGGCGCTGGCCGCGCGTACGTTGCGGGGGATCGCGGGGTAATTGTTTCCGGTTGGAAAAGCTCTGAACGGCAACTGCTTAACGGCTGGGTTCGGGCGTGCCCCCGGCTGGCGCCGGGGTCGGGCTTCGGCTCCGTAACGCACGATAAAACTGTGCGTAACGGAGTCGAGCTCACGCGGGCGGCGGAGCGTGCGGCGAGCGTGGCGAGCCCCGCCGGACCTGTCCGGCG
>JBEVLE010000844.1:0-7731 GCA_040509335.1 Longimicrobiaceae bacterium
CCCCCGCCGGGATCTCCCGGCGGGGGCGCGCTATCATGCCCCGGTCCTTTTCCGCCCTGCGGGCGAGGGGGGACTACTGCAGCACCGTCACGGCCTTGTGGCGGGCCGGCTCCAGCAGGCTTCCCACCTCCACGCCGCGCCGGTCGAGCTGAAGGCGGCGGGCCGCCAGAAATACCATCGTCGCGTGCGCGAGCACCAGGCACACCTGCACGAACGATTGCGGGGGGGACCACGCCCCGTCGACCCCGAGCCACGCCAGCGCCGAGAACATGATCACGTTCAGCCCGATGGCGATCGCGTACACGAGCATCGCCAGCCACAGGTAGCGGTCCATGGTTTCCGCGATCAGCGCGACGAGGAGCGCGGAAAGCAGCATGACCAGCTCCAGCATGTTGGTGACCGCCGTCGACGAGAAGAAGCGCACCACGGCGAATCCCCCCTCCAGCCAGCCCAGCGCGCCACCCGCCAGCATCATCGCGGCCAGGAACCCCACGGCCACGGGAACCGGGTTCCTGGGATACCGGCGAACGACGGGCAGCACGCACAGCACCAGGCCGAGCCCGATCATCAGAAAGGTCCGGCTCTGGGTCACCGCCGGGTTCCAGCGGAGGAAGCCCTCGTACACGGCCGTCCCCTCGCCCGCGAAGTACGCCCACGGAGCGAACACGCCCAGCTGCACGACCGCGCTTGCACCCCCGAGGATGAAGGTGTAGCCGGTCAGCTGCCAGGTAAGGCGATGGACGGGATCACCCCGGAGCTGCCGGAGCCCGACCGCGAGGATCGCGACCCCGGCAAGGAGCTTCACGAACGCCCACACGATCTGAAGGGCGAGCACGAGCACTGTCAGGTACCTGTTTCCGGCCAGGGGCACCACCGGCGATTTCTGTACCCGTCGGCCAATGAACGGGGCGCCGGGCGGAACTTGGCGAGGGGACGCCCTGCGACGGGCGTCCCGCTCCGGGAGGGGTCGTGCCTTCTCAGCCGCCGATCGGCCCGGGAGGGTCGTCGTCGCCGCAGACCGGGGGGCACGTGCCCACGCCGTTCACCGACTCGAACGTTTCCACCGCCATGGTGTTGTTGCCCCAGCCCGGCTCGAAGCCCTCCGGGTACATCTCCACCACCACCCGGGCGACGTGGTGCTTGGGGTCGTTGATCACCAGCTCGATGTCGCGGTTGTGGTCGCCGCCCTTGAGCTTGATCACGTGCTTCTTGGGGTGCTTCGCGCCGTTCTTGAAGACGTGCTTGCCCTCGAGCTTGTACAGCTCCCGCTCTTCCGTGGTCTCGCCGTGCTTCGTGATGGAGCAGCGGCTGGCGAAGGCGGGATGAAAGGTGACTTCGTAACCGTCCTTGGTTACGGTCTTGTGCTCGTTTTGGTTGTCGGACATGGAGATCTCCGGATCTGTGAAGGTAGGAGGTACTGCGGAGGAAAACAAAGTGCGGCGCCCGCAATGGAAACGCAAGGGCGAAAATATTTTGGACCGTGACTACCCGCCAGGGTGTGTTGCGACGCGCATCCGGCCACACGACAGCGGGGAGGAACCCCGCGCCAGGGTGCTTGCGCGAAGGTCCCTCCCCGTTTCTCTTGTGCCTGCCAACCCACATCGAGCAAACGGCAGTTCCGTGTCAGCCGGACGGGAGGCGCCCCTGCCGGATGTGCCGGGCGCCCGCGGCCACCCCGGCGCCCACGCCCACCCCGAAGAGCACGGCGGTGCCGGCGCCGATGAGGGGGAGGAGCGCCACGACCGGGACGGCCACGGCGGCCGCCGCGGCGCCGGCGAGCACCGGCGCGCCCGCGCCCTGCACGGCGTCCACGAAGCGCAGCTTGCGGCGCACGAAGGCGCGCGCCTGGTAGAATCCGGCCGCGGTGCTCGCGCCGGTGATCGCAAGGCCGATGATTTCCAGCATGTGCGTGTCCTGTTCGAGGAGGTGACGACCTGACGGCACTACGCGCCCGCGCCGCTCCGGGTTTCGGGCCGCGCGACGGCGGGACCCGGAACCTACCGTGCGCGCACGACGCAGGCCAACCCGTTCTGAGGATCACTTCCGGGAGAGGGCATGGACGAGATCGGCGAGCTGACGGAGCTGCAGCTCACGGTGATGAAGGCGCTGTGGAGGGAGGGCGAGGCGACCGCCGCGGGGGTGCGGCGTGCCCTGCCGGCCAAGCGGACCGGGGAGGGCGACCAGCCGCCGGCCATCACCACGGTGGCGACGCTCCTGTCGCGGCTCGAGAAGAAGGGGCTGGTGGCCCACCGCACGAAAGGGCGGCAGTTCGTGTTCCGCGCCCGCGTGGGCGAGCCGGAGGTGCGCCGCGCGCAGGTGGACAGGGTGCTGCACACCCTGTTCGGCGGCGACCGGGCCGCCCTGATCCGCTACCTGTCCGAGCCGGCGGACGGCTGACGCGGGCGGCGCAGGCACCAGGTGGCCATGCAGCGGAGCCCCCCCACGTTGACCGTGCGGAGCGGCTCCACCGCTTCGCCGCCCAGCCGGGCGGCGGCGGCGGCCAGCATGGCCCCGTCCGCCAGGAAGCGCTCGGTGCCGTCCGGGAGGAGGAAGCGCCGCCCGCCCAGGGGCCGCACCCGGTCCTCGATCCCCGTGTCCGTGGCGAGCCGCGCGAAGAACAGCCCTCCCGGGCGCAGCACGCGCCACATCTCCGCGAGCATGGCGTCGAAGTGCTCCGGGTCGCGGGCAAAGTGCAGCACCGCGCTGCTGAGCACCGC
The DNA here is from genome assembly GCA_040509335.1 of Longimicrobiaceae bacterium. Lineage (GTDB taxonomy): Bacteria > Gemmatimonadota > Gemmatimonadetes > Longimicrobiales > Longimicrobiaceae > JAFAYN01. The sequence goes on from JBEVLE010000844.1 coordinate 2,718, forward strand.
GTCGAACGAAGCGTCGGCGAACGAGGTGCGCTCCACCGGCTCCACCCGGAAGCCGTCCGCGGGGAGCGCCGGGGCCAGCTCCGCGGCCAGGCGGCGCACCTCCTCCACCGCCCCGGGGGCCAGGTCCACGGCGCACACCTCGAACCCCGCGCGCAGCAGGTAGGCCAGGTTGCGTCCGCGGCCGCACCCCGCGTCCAGCACCCGCATCCCCGGGACGAGGCGTCCCTTGAGGAGCTGGTCGAACAGGTACACGTCGATGTCGCCCAGCCAGGCGCGCAGCTCCGCGGGCGACGGCGCCGGGCGCGCCGGCTCCCGCTTCATCCCGCCGCCGAGCCGGCGAGGGAGAAAAGGTCGGCGTACACGCACCCGCCCGGCGCCTTGCGCGCCTCGGAAGGCGAGTCGTACACCACCAGCACCGCCGTGTCGCGACCGGGCGCGCGGAACAGCGTGATCCCCTCGGCGTGGTCCGTCCCGTCGCCGTGGGGCACGTGCATCACCTTTTCCAATCGCTCCCCCCGCACCAGCGACTCGCCCTCCGGCGCGGCGCCCCCCTTCCAGCGGCACAGGACGACCGGCCCGCTCAGCGGCAGGGTGGGGCCGGCCAGCAGCAGCAGGTCCGGCCCGTCGGTGGACAGCTCGCGGATCCCCAGCCCCCCCAGGTCCAGGAAGTGCTTGCGGTAGCGGCGCCCGTCCGGACCGATCTTCTTCAGCTTGAGCAGCCCCGTCTCGTCGGTCTCCGCCGGCTCCACCTCCAGCAGCACCGCCCAGCCGCGCAGCACCGGTCCGCGCAGCCCCAGGAAAACGCGGTCCCCCGCCACCGTCAGCCCCTCCACGTTGAAGCCGTTGTCCTTGTCCGGCAGCCCCATGAAGGGCGACAGGTGCGGGTCGTCCGCGAGCGACTTCATCAGCTGGCTGCGGCGGCCGTCGCCCCGGACCCGCGCGGCGGTCAGCGTCCGCTCCGGGTCCGCCGGGTCGGCGCAGCTCCGCACGGGCGTGAAGGCGCCGGTGGCGGCGTCCCGGTACAGCGGCACCCGGGCCAGCAGGTAGCGGTTGGGCTCGTCCACGGTCTTCGCCAGCCGCGCGATCTCCTTCGCCGGGTCGTCCGCGTCCGGGTCGGCCTTCCTGCGCTTCACCCCGTGCGAGCCCGTGATCCACAGGTACGGCTCGCGGTACTCCATCCCCTCCACGTCCACCTCCGCGTCCCCGCTCGGCAGGTCGAGCAGTTCCGCCAGCGGAAACGCGCCGTCCTGGCGGAAGCGGTCCTGCCCCACGGTCATGCGGATCAGCCCGGCGCCCTCGTCCGTGGCGACGAACAGGTTGGGCCCCACCCGCACGCCCACCGACAGCCCGTCGCGGACGTCCTTGCCGTCGGAGAGCGGGGTCGTCACGTCGCCGAAGTCCAGGAGGACGCGGCGCGGGGTCGCGGGCCTTTCCGAGCCGAAGATCTGCACCGTTGCCTCCGGGGGTGTGGGTGGGGGCGCTGTCCGTTGGCGTCTCAACACGATCCGTGCCGGGGGGAGGCTGACTGCTTTTTTACGGCGGGGTTGGGCGTGCCCCCGGCGGGGCGCCGGGGTCGGGCTTCGGCTCCGTAGCAAACGATACTACCGTTTGCAACGGAGTCGAGCCCCGGCAAACTGCCGCCGGGTCTCGCCCCTCCGGGCCGAAATCCCTCACGCGGGGGCGGCTGCGCAGGAGGTGCGTTGTTCGAAGCCGGCGTGATCCCGCCCTCGCACGGAGCGAGGGCGAGTGCTCTGCGAGTCCCTTCGGGTTCCGCACCGACGGAGCAGCCGCCCCCGGCCGACCCCGAACACCGGAGCCCGCCGGAGCGTGCCGTCGTCGCAGTCGCCGACCGGGAAAAGGCTCCGGGACGCGAAAAGGGGCCGCCGCGGCGACCCCTTTTCACGACCCCGCACGTCGGCACAGCTCAGGCGGCCACGCGCCGCTCGGCGAGCCAGCCGCGCAGGCGGAAGAAGGTGATCGCGGCCGCGCCCGCCAGCATCGCCCAGCCGAAGACCAGGTCGATCGCGCCGGAGCGCCCGGCCTCCTTCACCACCTGGTCGAAGGGCATGGTGGAGATCACGAAGGGGGCCCCGTCCGGCGCGTCGAGCACCGGCTGGCCCTCCACCATCTTCACGGTGGCGTGGATCGTCACCTCCTGGAGCTGGCCGATGGCGCGCACCGACAGGTCCGCGCCGCCGCGGTCCGGCAGACCGGCGAACACGTCCGTGGGCACCAGCGACGACGCCCCGGCGGGGACCCGGCCGCCCGCGCCCATCGGTCCGCTGAAGCGCTCGGGGACGAAGCGCAGGTCCACCGCGTCGGGGACGATCCCCACCGCCGCGTCGCCGTCCACCGCGATCAGCGTGGTGGGCGCGTACTGCGCGAAGTCGGTGATCGTCTCGTCCTCGCGGTCGTCGCCCACCCCGGACGACTCCTCGTGGGTGACGGTGACCGCCTGGAAGGCGAGCGCCTCGCCGCCGGGCGACCGGAGCGCCGGCTCGCCCCGCAGCTTCGCCTTCACCCGCACGTTCCTGTCCGCGTGCGCCGCCAGCTCCGACAGCTTCACCTCCGGCGCCTCCGCCAGCCGGCGCTCCCCGGAGCCGGAGGCGAGCAGGTTGACGCCGAACACCGCCAGCAGCAGCACCACCCCCGCCGTCAGCAGGAAACCGAACACGCCGCCCATCCACTTCTTCATCGTACGTCCCCTCAGGTGAAGTTCCCGCGCGGGCGCCCTCCGCCCGCGGCGCACCGCCTCACGCCGTGCCCGCGTCCCGCAGCGAGCCGATTCGCGCCACCAGCTCCCCCTCGCGCGCCGCGTCCAGCTCGGCCCCGCGGGTGATCCCCCGCCCCACGCGCCAGTGGTGGAAGGCGAGCTCGCTCACCGCCTGGTGGAGCTCGCGGTGGCGGCGCCAGGCGCGCAGCCCGCCCCGGCGGAGCGAGCGGGCGGAGGCCTTCATCCGCCCGCGCACCGTGCACATGTGGTCCAGCTCCCCCGCCGCGATCACCCCCGTCGCCACGTACGGCTCCAGGTTGGCGTGGATCATCCGTCCCTCGCGGCGCAGCGACCAAACGACGAGCCCCACCACCCCCAGGAAGATGGGAACCATCACCAGGAAGTAGACGGCGTAGAAGACGTCCGTGCCGGCGGCCAGGTTCCAGGTCGCGTGGAGCAGCATGGCCAGGAAGAAGCCCACGGCCGGCGCGACGAAGCGGACCGCGCCCCGGTTGCGCTCCCGCGCGATCCCCAGCCCGATCCCCGTCATGGCGGTGAAGAAGGGGTGCGCGAAGGGGGCGAGCATGCCGCGGACGACGAAGGTGGCCAGCGAGCTGTCGATCCCCTGGGCCAGCGCGTTGCCGTAGTACAGCACGTTCTCCGTCATGGCGAAGCCCAGCCCCACCATGGCCGCGTAGACGATGCCGTCGGTGACGTTGTCGAACTCGTCGCGGTAGCGCGAAAAGAACACGAAGAGCACCAGCCCCTTGGTGAACTCCTCCACCAGCGGCGCCGAGACCACCGAGCCGGCCAGCCCCGCCGCCTCCTCGCCCAGCATCCCCGCCAGCGACAGCTCGAAGAACGTGTTCACCAGCATGGAAAAGAACACCGCCCCCGCCGCGCCCCACACGAAGGCGCGCACCAGCAGCCCGCGCGGCTCGGCCTCGAAGCGGTCCAGCCACAGGGCGATCGCCACGTAGATGGGCACCGGGAGGGTGGCCAGCAGCAGCCCCACCGCGAATCCCACGGTGCCGGTCTCCGCGGCGATCAGCAGAAAGGTGAGAACCCCGAAGGTGGCGACGGCCCTGCGCCGCCCCGTCCACCAGCGCGCGCGCGCCGGGACCGCCGGGGCGGCGGGGACGGGCGCCAGGTCCTGCGGGGCGTCGGGATGCGCGGCCGACCGTGCCTCCATGGCGGTTCCTCTGCTCAGCCGACGGGTTGCGGGGAAACGGGGGCCGGAGCCGGCGCGGCGGCAAGGGCGCGGCGGCGTGCCCACACGGCGGCCACCTGGACCGCGGCCGTGCCCACCAGCAGGAGCACGGGGAAGACCAGGATGCCGAAGAACGGTTGGCCGTAGCCGTAGCGGCTGTTGGAATGGGGCCCCGCCGCGTCTCGCACCATGTCGGGGACGATGGCGAACCCCAGCGTGACCGCGAGGCTCCACACCAGCGCCAGGGGAACGCCCGGGAGGAGGGCCCACGCCGCGCCCCTGCCGCGCCGCGCCAGGCGGCCCCCGAGCCAGCGCCCCGCGCACACCAGCAGGTACAGCCCCAGCGCGGACAGGACGAGCCACCCCAGCCAGTACGGCGCGGGCTGCGGGTCGCGGGGGCGCACGGTGAGCGCCAGCGCGTCTGCGGGGACCCGGTCCCAGCTCCCCACCAGCGCGTCGCCCTCGCGGCGCAGCGCCGGCAGGGAAGCGGCGTGCCAGCCGCGGGGAAGCTCCACCCGCACGTCCACCCCGCCGAAGCCGGCCCAGTCGCGCGCGGGGGCCAGCACGTAGGCGAGCTGCTGCGCGGCCGTGATCCGGTCCTCGTCCACGTACACCGAAGCGGCGGCCGGGTAGCGGACCCGGATCTCGTGGCGCCCGGGAGCGAGCGTCACCCGGAAGGAAAGCGTTCCCTCGCCCTCCACCTCGTACGCCAGGGGGCCGCCGCCGTCCAGCGCCGGGGTGGCGCCGGGGACCCGCCACGACGGCGGGAGCGGACCCGCGGCGCCCGGAGTGCTGGCGACCGGCCTTCCGTCCACCCACACGCCGTGCTCCCCCGCCGCCAGCGCGGCGGCCACGAACACCAGCTCCAGCGTGCGCGCCGGCCCGTCGCTGCGCACCCGGTACACCGCTTCCACCCGCGCGGGCTCGTCGTCCGCGAGCGGCCGCAGGTCGATGCGGAGCCGCTCGCGCTCGATGAACAGCTCGCGCAGCCCGCCGGAAGGCTCGCCCGCGGCACGGCCCGCCCGCGCGGGGCCGGTGTACCGCTCCGCCATGTTGGCCCGCGCCGACGCGGGGAGCGCGAGGAGCGCCGC